>JBAUGX010000123.1:0-45138 GCA_049679965.1 Vicinamibacterales bacterium | reverse complement strand
GCCGCGGTCCGCGCGGCCGCCCGCAACAATCGCACCTTGCCGCGACCCATGAGAGACGCCGGGTTCTCGCTCGTCGAGCTGATGGTCGTCAGCGCCCTGATTGCAGCGACCGGAGCGATGGCCGTGCCGTCCTTGCTCGCGGCGATAGACGATGACCGCGCGGCGGGGGCGGCACGGTACATAGCGGCGCGACTTCAGCGAGCGCGGGTGGAAGCGCTCGGTCGTTCAACCCGTGTCGCGCTGCGGTTCTCACCGGCAGCGGACGGCTATGGCTATGCCGTGTACGTCGACGGCAACGGCGACGGCGTGCGGTCCCTGGACATCAGCCAGGGAATCGATCCCCAGATCGGCGCGATGGAGCGACTGCCCGATCAGTTTACCGGCGTCCACTTCGGGCTCCTCCCTGGACTGCCGCCAGTCGATCCGGGTGGCTCGGCGCCCGGGACCGATCCCATCAAGTTGGGGTCGAGCAACATGGTCTCCTTCTCCGCCACGGGCACATCGTCTTCTGGCAGCATCTTCATTCGCGGCGGTGAGTCCGCCCAGTACATGGTCCGCGTGTTCGGAGACACCGCCAGGATCCGCGTGCTCAAGTTCGACGTGTCTACGAGGCGCTGGACCCCCCCATGACGAAGCCTTGGACCGAGCGGCGTCAATCCCGCAGGCGCCGGCTCCCGGAGGATCATGGAGTCCTTTCGGTCCACATGCGACCCGGCCGCCAGGTGCGGCTCGTCGACATCTCGGCCGATGGTGCCCTCATCGAAGCCACCCATCGCATCCTGCCCGGCCGTGTCGTGGAGCTACGTGTGGAACGGGCCGCGTGCCGGGCGAGCGTTCGGGGCCGGCTGCTGCGATGCACCATCGCGCGGCTGCAGTCGAGTTCGATCTTCTACCACGGCGCGATCGCGTTCGATGATCGGCTGCCCTGGCTGGTTGACGATTCCCCAGAGGGTATGGCGTTCCCAACAGCGAAACACGGTGACAATTCCCAGTAAGGGGTAGGCGCGACCCAGCAGACCCTCTGAAGCTTGGAAACCTCACACCAGTCGGTTCGTTTTTCCTCGGGAATCTGAGGAGAGAGACCGTGGCACCTCGTTTGGTTGGTCGTCACCGGCAGGAGGACCGACCCAGCATGACGTCACCTATTCCAGCTCGCTTCCAGGCACCCTATACGCCCCGCCAGCGCGATCGCCGTCAGGCGCTCGCGGATCTGCTAGCCGCGCTGACGCGGGCGCTCGACCGCCGAAACGACATCTCGGTCCTGCGCGGATCGTTCGAGCAGATGCTGCGACGTCTGGTTCCGGTCCGTTCGATTCAACTGCGGGAAACGGGCAGCCGATGGCGCGGGCGGGTCGATACCGGGGCCGGCGCCGAGTCCATCGCGCTAGAGGTCTCCGGTTCGGATCAGACCACGCATGGCGTGCTCGAGGCGACGTTCGACCCTCGCTGCCATCTCGGCGACTGGGACTTCCAGATGTTGAGCCTCGCCAGCCATGTCGGCGCGCTTGTGCTCGAGATCGAGCGCAGCCGTATCCAGCTGGCGCGTGCGGGGCTGCTAGGCGGCTCGCGGCCGAAACGCGACGACCTCGCGCCCCTCATCGGTTCGACGGTAGCCATGCAGACCCTCCGCGCCACCATCGATCGGGTGGCCGGCACCGACTTCACGGTGCTGCTCGAGGGCGAGAGTGGCGTCGGCAAGGAGCTCGTCGCCCGTCAGATCCACGAACTGAGCCGACGCCGGCAGGGGCCGTTTGTGGCGATTAACTGCGCGGCGCTTGTCGAAACACTCCTCGAAGCCGAGCTGTTCGGTATCGAGGATCGCACGGCGACCGGCGTCCGCGGCCGGCGTGGCAAGTTCGAGCAGGCCGACGGCGGCACGCTCTTTCTCGACGAAGTGTCGGATCTCTCCTTGTCGGCCCAGGCCAAACTGCTGCGCGTGATACAGGACCTCAACGTCGAGCGCGTCGGCGGCAACGGACCGCGCCGCGTGGACGTCAGGATTGTGGCCGCCACCAACCGAGGCCTGGCAGATCTGACCGAGCAACGCCTGTTCAGAGCCGATCTCTTCTACCGGTTGAGCGGGATTGACGTCCGGGTCCCGACGCTGCGCGAGCGCCGCGGCGACGTGCTCGAGCTGGCTCAGTTCTTTCTCGATCGCCACCGGCCAACGCAGCCCCTTCGCCTGTCTCCGGCTGCCGCGGATGCCCTCGTCAACTACAACTGGCCCGGCAATGTCAGAGAGCTCGAGCGCCTCATGGAACGGGCCGTTGCGCTGTCCGAGACTGACATCATCGACGTGGACAATCTTCCGGCGGCCGTCGGCGGGGTCTACAGCGACGCCATCGTGCCGGCCCTCAAGCGGAACGAGACGCTCCGCGCGTGGACCAGTCGCTACGCCCGCCTGGTTACGGATCGATGCCAGGGCAACAAGCGCGAGGCCTGCCACATCCTCGGGATCAGCTATCACACCCTCCAGACCTATCTGAAGTATCCGATTCACGAGGCCGCCCCTGAAGAGCTACCGACAGCGCCCTCGGACTCGGACGGGCCCGCGACCACTGAATTCCTGACCGCCTCGGAACGCTGTAGCGACTGAAGTCGCGAGATCGCCGATCATAGGCTGGGACCGCGCCACGCGGTCGCCTGACCTGGCTGGCGCTCTTGATTTCCGACAGGCCGCCGCATCGCTGGTAGACTAGGCCGTAGCAGAGGCCATGATCCTCACCCTCGAAATCACCGGGCCACAGGCCGAGGCGCTTGGCGAGGCGCGCCACAAGGTGTTCAACGCCGTTGGCGGATCGATCGGTCGCAAACCCGACAACTACTGGGCGTTGCCCGATCCCTATATTTCCGGTCACCACGCCCTGATCCACTACGAAAACGGCGTGTTTTCGATCGAAGACACGAGCACCAACGGCATCTACGTCAACTCGCAGGACAACCGGTTGGTGAGAGGGCAGCCATATGCCCTGAAGTCCGGCGACTGGATCTTCATCGAGCCCTTCGAGATCCGAGCCTCAATCACGATCGAGGCGAACGAGGCGGCTCTCCCGCCTACAGACGATGTATTTGCCCCTGTGCCCGGGAGCGCGCGCGGCCCGTCCAACTTCATCCCGGATGACCCGTTTGATTTCTCGACGCCGCACCAGTCTGCCCAACCGCTCGTGCCCCAGCCGGACGCGCAATCTGAAATCGTCGACCCGCTCGATCTGCTTGGGTTGGATGCCAGGAAAACACCGCCCAATGTTCGCAGCGCCTCCGACCTGGCCCGCAGCTCTGTGATGAGCGAGCACTATCAGCCGCCGCGCCCCATCGCCGCAGGGCCGGGAGCGTCGGGGCAGGGCGGGGGAATCATTCCCTCTGACTACGATCCACTCGCTTCCGACGATCGCCCGGTGGCGCCGCCCGTGCGGCAACCCGACGTGCGCGTGGCGAGACCGCAGCCGGATGCACCGCGGCCGAGGCCACAAAGAGAGGCAGTTCAGCCGCCTCCTCCGCCCGTCGATCGGCCAGCGGCGAGAGCGAAGTCCGAGCCCGTCGGCGGCGCGGGGGGCTCGATCGATCTGAAAGCGATGCTGGAGGGCGCGGGCCTGAGCGACGTCGAGGTGACGCCGGAGCTCGCGCGTAACTTCGGTCAGATCCTGCGCGTCGTAGTGGGCGGCGTCATGGACGTGTTACAGGCGCGCCAGAAGATCAAGAGCGAGTTTCGGATGGGCCAGACGACCTTTAGAGCCGCCGACAACAACCCGCTCAAGTTTTCCGCCAACGTGGACGATGCGCTGCACAACCTGCTCGTCAAGCGTAACGCCGCCTATCTGGGGCCGGTCGAGGCCTTCGAAGATGCGTTTGGCGATATGCGGAACCACCAGATGGCGATGCTGGCCGGCCTGCGCGTCGCGTTCGGCGCGATGCTCAAGGAGTTCGATCCGGAGCGTCTGCAAGCGGAATTCGATCGCGAGTTGAAGAAAGGCGCGCTGGTGTCCGTGCCCGCGAAGTTCCGTTACTGGGAGCTGTACCGCGCGAAGATTCATGATATGGTTAGCGACACTGAGACGTGCTTTCGTGATTTGTTCGGCGACGAATTCGCCCGCGCGTACGAAGAACAGTTGCGGCGCCTCAAGGCGCAAAATCGCGGCCCCAAGCGTTGAATGAAGGCGACCCACACGCCACATATGCTTTCCGGTCATCGCACGCTCGCGCTCGTATCGGTGCTCGTCGGGGCATTTGCGGCGATCGCCTGCGGCAGGAAGCCGCCGCCCATTTCCACAACAATCGCGGCGAGCCCGGATGCCAGGGTCAAGGCGCCGTTGACGATCTTTGTCAGCGCCGACACGAACCCCGACCCGGCCGGCAGACCGTCTCCGGTGGTCGTGCGTGTGTATCAACTGAAGGCGGACGCCGCCTTCAACGGCGCGGACTTCTTCGCGCTGTTCGACGACGATCAGAAGGTCCTTGGGTCGGAATTGATCAGTCGCGATGAGTTCGTGATGACGCCGTCGGAGCAGCGCAGGATCGAGGTGACGGTGGCGGGCGAGACTCGCTGGCTGGGTGCCATCGCCGCGTTCCGGGACATTCGAAATGCGCAGTGGCGCGTGATCATGCCCGCCTCGCGCAGAAGCCTGATTCTCACCGTCGAGCGCGCAAAAATCGCCTTATCGCTCGCCGCCGACAGATAACTGAAGGGCGCGGGTCACCGGATACGCCAATGTCGGCTCATAACAAGGTCGTCTGGTCCGAGGGGCTGTTCCTGCAGCCGCAGCACTTTCAGCAGCAGGATCGCCACTTCGAGCGCTTCGTCGAGGAGCGCTGCCGGGGGCTGATTCCCCACAGCTGGGGGTTCACCGAGCTCGAACTCGAGCGGGATCTACTGAGCATCGGCAAGTTCGCCCTGCGCCGCGCCGCAGGCGTGTTTCCAGACGGCACGCCGTTCCGCATGCCCGACGACGATCCCCTGCCGGCACCCATGGACGTCGGGCCGCAGGTGCGCGATCAGATCCTGTACCTGGCGGTGCCCGTACGGCGCCCCGATTCACCCGACGTCGATCGGGCGGGTGGGGCGGACGGACTGGTCAGGCACGACGTGCGCGAGTGGGAAGCCCGCGACACGACGTCGGCCACTGGCAACGTGGCCCTGGTCGAAGTTGGCGCGCTGCGTACGCGATTCCTGTTGGCCAGCGACGTCACCCAGGCCTATGCCTGTGTCCCGCTCGCTCACCTGGTCGAATGCCGCGCGGACAAGCAGGTCCTGCTCGACGACAAATTCATTCCCACGGTGCTCCATGCGCGCGCGGCGAGCCGTCTGGCGACGTTCATGACCGAGCTCGTCGGGCTCGTCCATCAACGCGGCGAGGCGCTCGGTGGACGGGTGTCGGCAACCAGTCGCGGGGCGACGGCCGAGATCGCCGACTTCCTCGTGCTCCAGGCGATGAATCGCTACGAACCGCTGCTGACCCACTTTGCGGACCTGGCGGGCCTGCATCCCGAAGAGCTGTTTCGCGTCTGTGTGTCGGCCGCAGGCGAGCTGGCGACGTTCACGACACCCTCGAAACGGGCTCCACGCCTGGCTGCGTATCGACACGATCGACTGCAGGAATCTTTCGAGCCCGTGATCGCCGCGCTCCGGTCGTCGTTGAGCGCGGTCCTGGAACAGAGCGCGATTCCCATCCCGATCGAGGCGAGAAAGTTCGGCATCAGCGTGGCCCCCGTGGCGGACCGGGCCCTGTACAGCACGGCGGTCTTCATCCTCGCGGCGCGGGCCGATCTGCCGGCCGAGGAACTGCGCAAGCGCTTTCCGGCACAGCTCAAGATTGGTCCGGTCGAAAAGATTCGCGATCTCGTCAATCTGCAACTGCCCGGGGTGCCGGTTCACGCCGTGCCCGTCGCCCCCAGGCAGATCCCGTATCATGCGGGCTTCGTGTATTTCGAGCTGGATCAGTCCAGCGAATTGTGGAGCCAGCTCAAGAACTCAGGAGGGATCGCCATGCACATTGCCGGAGAGTTTCCGGGCCTGGCGCTGGAGTTCTGGGCCATTCGCGGCTGATATTGACAGGCGACTAGCCAATGCCGGATATCGACGATCCCTTCAAGCCGCCAGACGCCACGGTGCTGCGACCACGGCCCGGCGCGGGCAGACGTGGTTCGGGCGACGCGGCGCCACCGGTGCGATCTCCGTTGGCCTCGGCGCCGCAGGCGGAGCCGATTTCCGAGGCCGCACGCGAGTTCCTCGGCACCGGGCTCAATCCTCTCGTGCAGGCGGCGAGTCCGCTGCTGCTGCTGGCCGGGCAGCTGCGCGGCACGCTCTCCGTACCGGATCTGGGCGGCCTGAGACGTCACGCGCTCGATGAGATTCGCCGGTTCGAAGAGCGCGCACGGGCGTCGCGTATACAGAATGAGGTGGTGCTCGCCGCGCGGTATGTGCTGTGCGCCAGCCTGGACGAGGCCGTTCTCTCCACACCCTGGGGCGCACAGAGCGAATGGGCGCAGCAGCCTTTGCTCGTCGCGTTGCATCGCGAGGCCTGGGGCGGCGAGAAGTTCTTCGAGATGCTGGATCGGATGGCCCAGGAACCGGATCGCCACATTGATCTGATGGAGCTGCAGTATCTGTGTCTCGCGCTTGGCTTCGGTGGGAAGTACCAGGTGGCCGCGCGCGGGGACGCGCGTCTCGCGGAGATTAAACAGGGGCTGTACCGGTCGATCCGTACCAAGCGCGAGACGCCGCCACCCGATCTGTCACTGCGCTGGCGGGGCGTTGAAGACCGCCGGAATCGTCTGATTCGCTACGTGCCGTGGTGGGTGGTCGGAGCGGCCGCACTCGCGATACTCGCCGTGACGTTTGCCGTCTACTACGCCCGACTCGGCAGTGCGGCGGCGCCAATCCATGCCGAGCTCGCCAAGGTGGGCCTCGAAGGCTTCACCGCACCGGTCGCGGCCGCCCCGGCCAGCGGGCCCACGCTCAAGACGCTGCTGGCGCCCGACGAAGCGAGCGGCGCGTTGAGCGTCGAGGAGCAGGGCGGGCGGACCCTGGTCACGCTGCTCGCGCGCGACTTGTTCCTCTCGGGAAGCGCCACGCCCAATGCCGCGTACTCCGACCTTCTGCAGCGCCTCGCCGATGCGCTGAACAAGGTGCCGGGCCGTGTGCTGGTCGTCGGGCACACCGACGATCAGCCGCTCGCGTCCCTGCGGTACCGGAATAATTTCGAGCTCTCGCGGGAGCGGGCCGTCAGCGTCGTCAGGCTGCTCCAGCGCGCCGCCGCCAATCCGGCCAGATTCGAGTGGACGGGCGTCGGGTCGTCCGAGCCCCGCTACCGCCCGGAATCCGAGCCCGAGAACCGGGCACGCAATCGGCGCGTCGAAATCATCCACGTCAGCGGATTGTGAGAGCGATATGTTTGCCTTTCTGAAGAAACCCGCGTTCCTGGTCTTCGTCGGCCTGTTGCTGCTCGCCCAGTTCATCTGGTACGCGGGGCCGTACTTCGCCTTCGCGGATTTTCACCCGCTCGAGTCGCCGACGGCCAGACTGATCGTGATTGCGCTCGTGGTCGTGGCGGTGGGCATCTCGGTGTTGCTCAAACGGCTCAAGGCGAATCGCGCCAGCGACAAGCTGGTCGCGGCCGTCGTCAAACAGGCCGAGGAGGGCAGGCCCGGTGCCGACGCCGTGCAGCTACGCGAGCGGTTCGAGGAGGCGGTCGCCACGCTCAAACAGAAGCGGCGGAGCGGGCACAGCCTCTACGACCTGCCGTGGTACGTGATCATCGGCGCGCCCGGTTCGGGGAAGACCACCGCGCTCGTCAATTCCGGTCTGCATTTCCCGCTCGAACAGCGGACCGGAAAAGGGGCGCTGCGTGGGGTCGGAGGGACGCGCAACTGCGATTGGTGGTTCACGGATGAAGCGGTCTTTCTCGACACCGCCGGCCGGTATACCACACAGGATTCCGACAGCAACGCCGACAGTGCCGGCTGGGCCGAGTTTCTCGCGCTCCTGCGCAAGTATCGCGGGCGCCGGCCCGTCAACGGCATCATTCTCACGATCAGCGCCCAGGACCTGATGATGGCGGGCCGGGCGGGCTACGAGGCTCACGTCGAGGCGGCCCGCCGGCGATTGAACGAGCTCAATCGCGAGCTGCACATCCAGTTGCCCGTCTACCTGATGGTGACCAAGTGCGATCTGCTCGCCGGCTTCAGCGAGTACTTCGACGATCTCGCGCAAGAAGGTCGCGCGCAGGTCTGGGGCGTGACATTTCCATACGAGCACACGCTCAAGGGCCAGGCGGCGAAGGCATTTCCAGCTGAGTTCGATGCGCTCATCGGGCGGCTCAACGCGCGGCTATTTGCGCGGCTCGAAGAAGACCGTGATGTGAGACGCCGCGCGAAGATGTTCGGCTTCCCTCAGCAGGTGGCGGCGCTGCGGGATGCGCTGACGCAGTTTGTGACCGAAGTCTTCGGCGCGACGCGCTTCGACCAGCAGGTGCTGCTGCGCGGTGCCTACTTCACGAGCGGCACGCAGGAGGGAACGCCGATCGACCGCCTGCTCGGCGCCATCGGGCAGAGGTTTGCGGTGGCGCCCGAAGCCGTGATATCGCCGGGCGGTCGAGGAAAGGCCTATTTCATCGAACGGTTGTTGAAGGACGTCCTGCTGGCCGAGTCGGGGCTGGCGGGCGTCAATCGCCGCTTCGAGGTTCAGAAGGCCGCTGCCCAGCTCGCCGCGTACGCGGCGATGGCGACGCTCGCCGTGGTGGGCATCGTGCTCTGGACGGTGAGCTACAGCCGCAACCGCGCCTACGTCGACGAAGTGGCGGCCGATGTGGCCCGGCTGCGTGACGTGCCGCCGATGGCTGCGGCGTCCTCGATCGATACGGCATTGCCTCGACTCGATGCCGTGCGCGCGGTGGTCGATTCGGCCGACCGATACGGAGACGGCGCGCCGTGGGCGATGCGTTGGGGTCTTTTCCAGGCCAATTCCATCCGTGACGCGGCACGGGATGCCTACGCGCGAGAGCTCGATGGGGCGATGTTGCCCCATGTCGCGGCGCGTTTCCGGCAGAGGCTCGTCGAGTACGCGCCCGAGCCTGAAAAGCTCTATCCGTACCTGAAGGGCTATCTGATGTTGGGGGACCCCGAACACCTCAACAAAGAGCAGCTCGGGTATCTCGCCGACCTGGAATGGCAGTCGGCCTATGCCACCGATCCTGACCGTGTCGCGAGGGTGACGAAACATTTTCGCAGTTTGCTCGACTACGAGGACTCGCTTCGCCCCATCGCGCTTGACGAGTCCATCGTCGCGCAAGCGCGCAGCACGCTGCAGCAGGCGTCCCAGGCCGGATTGGTGTATCGATACGTCCGAATCAACTACGCCAACGACACGGCGCGTGCCTTGCGTCTCGACCTCGCCGCGGGACTCGGCACCGAGCGCGTGCTCGCACGGAAGGACCGCATCAGCCTCGCCGAGCCGGTACCGAGCATCTACACGAAGCCGGTGTTCGAGGAGATTGCCAACAAGGGCACCGACGACATCGTGAAGCAGTTCACCGACGAGTACTGGGTGTGGGGCGCCGGGCGCCCGTCCATCACCGGTTCGGCGAAGCTGTCGGCGGACTTCCTCGACGTCTACGAAAAGGACTACATCGCCGCGTGGGACCGAATCCTGAGCAGCATCCAGCTGGCGCCGCTCTCGTCGTTGTCCGACACCAAGGAGGCGCTGGCCCTGCTGAGCAGTCCGACGTCTTCGCCGCTTCGAGGAGTGCTGAAAGCGGTCGACGACAACACGTACCTCATCAGGCCGGCCGAGCCGGCCAAGCCCGGGATCGTCGGCGGGATCGGGAGCAACCTGCAGGGCATCCTGAACGCGGGGAAGGAAAAACTGGGAGTATCCACTGTCGTACCGGGTGCGCAGATCACAGCGCATTTCGACTCGATCCATCGACTGCTCGCTGGCGACAAGGGCAGCGCGCCCATCGACGCCATTCTGAGAAAGCTGGATGAGCTTCGGCAGAAGATGGCGCCACTCGGAGGGGACGTCGGCGGCACCAACCCAGGCGATCCCCAGTCCATCGCGTCGATCGGTCAAACCGCAAACGAGTTGAAGCGCGATGCGGCTCCGCTGCCGCCGAGCATCGGGTCGGTCGTGACGCAGGTGGCCAACAGCGCAACCGCGGCCGTTCGCGGCGGCGTGCGCAATACCCTCGAGAGTCGTTACCGACAGGACGTGGTCGCAGAGTGCACGGCCATCGTGGCCAACCGTTATCCGTTCGTGGCCGGTAGCGCGACGGATGTGCCGCTGGCCGATTTCGGCCGGCTGTTCGGGTACGGCGGGGTGTACGACCTGTTCTTCAAGAGTGATTTGGCGAACCTCGTCGACACCTCCCGCAATCCCTGGGCGTGGAAGAACGATGCCTCCGGCGTCGCGGTCGGCGGATCCGTCGCGATGCTCCGGCAGTTCGAGGCGGCCGATCGCATCCGCGAGATGTTCTTCCGTCAGGGATCGCAGGTTCCGGAGGTGCGCTTCTCCGTATCGGTGTCCGATTTGGATGCCGTGGCCACGCGGGTCACTATAGATGTCGATGGTCAGCCGATCACCTATTTTCATGGCCCGGTGAATTCCAAGCCCGTGATATGGCCCGGCCCGAACCCGGGGAGAGCCAGCGTGACGTTCGAGGAACGCGGTCCAGCCCGCCCGAACATCGCCGCGGAGGGCCCGTGGGCGTGGTTTCGCCTGATGGAGTCGGGGCAGGGCCAGCCCGAGACCGAAGCGGTCTATCTGGTCACCTTCCAGAAGGGCGGCCATGAGATGCGCATGCGAATCGAGAGCGCCAGCATTCGAAATCCATTCGGCAAGCAGGCTTTGCAGCAGTTCCGGTGCGGGTAATGCGCGCCTGGCGAGTGCACCGGCAGTGACAGAGGTCGGCTTCTACGGCAAATTGCCCAGCCACGGCGATTTTTTGCGCCGCCGTGTCTCGGATGCGTTCGTCGGCGTGTGGGACGGATGGCTGCAGGACTGCATCGCGGCAAGCCGCACGGCGCTCGGCGACCGCTGGCTTAACGTTTACCTGACCAGCCCGGTGTGGCGTTTTGCCTGCGCGCCAGGAGTCTTTGGACTGGAACCGGTCGTCGGCCTGATGGTGCCGAGCGTCGATCGCGTGGGTCGCCATTTTTTCCTGACGCTCGTGGCTGAATTGCCGCCCGACGCGAACATTGTGGCGGCGACGACGGGGCTCGAGGCGTTTTTCGACACCGCCGAGCGCCTGGTCCTCGAGACGCTCGATGCGGAGCCTGTCGACTTCAAGGCCTTCGACGAGCGCGTGGCCGGCCTCGGCTCCGAGCTCGAAGGGGTGCGCAGCCGGCCGCAGGTGATACTCGACGCCACGGCGGAAGCGATCCTGAACGGTGGCAGCCCTGCCTCGTGGCGGGTCCCGATGGGCTCGCCCCCGCAACTGGCACCCATGCTCGAACAGCTCGTGGCGCAGCGCCTCGCGAAGCTGTACGACCCGTTGGTGTTGTGGTGGACCGAGGGGTCCGCGAGCGTGGAACCGAGCTGTCTCATCGCGAGAGGCCTGCCGCATCCGGACGCGTTCGCCGCGTTGCTGGACGGCGCCTGGGCGCGGAATCAATGGCGCTCGATTCCGGCCCATGTCGAGGCCGGCCTTCCCGAGCCCGAGACCCTCGTCGAGGATCCGACGCCACCCCGCTATCGATCGGCCGGCGCGACCGATGTCGGCCGGGTACGAAGCATCAACCAGGATTCGTTCCTGGAGCGGCCTGAAGTCGGTTTGTGGGTCGTGGCGGACGGCATCGGCGGCCACAAAGACGGAGAAGTGGCGAGTCGAATGGTGTGCGATGCGCTGGCGGATTTCGTACCAGACGCCAGTTTCGAGCAGATGGTCGAAGCGGCAGGGGAACGGCTGAAGGCGGTGAACACCCACCTGGTTCGAGTGGCGGAGGCCTCCGACAATGCGGCCCACAGCGGCAGCACCGTCGTCGCGCTGATGGCACGCGGCACCCGCTGCGCCATTCTCTGGGCCGGTGACAGTCGCGTATATCGAGCGCGAGGGGGCCGCCTGGAGCAGCTCACACGGGACCACAGTCTGGCGTCGGAACTGGAAGGCGTAGCCGCCGTTCCAGCCAACATCATCACGCGGGCCGTTGGCGGCGATCCGACGCTGGAACTCGATGTCTATCGGGATCGCGTGAACCCCGGCGATCGATTCCTCCTGTGCTCCGACGGCCTGACGCGCATCATCCCGGACGCGCAAATCGTGCAGTTCATGGCGCACGAGGACATTCGCGCCGCGGTGGACGGACTGATTGCGGTGACTTTAGCCGCCGGTGCACCGGACAACGTGACGGTCCTCATCGTCGAAGCCTATTCATGACGCGAGGCACCCGAAACCTCAGTGCGTCCAACGAGTTAGCGGTCCGATCCGTTGATCTTGTGGCTGCGCGGTGCACACTGATTTCCCGATCACGATTTGCTCCGAAGCCGGCCTCCACTTTCGGCTTTGGAGTTTTCGGAGAAGTGACTAGAATCCCATCTCACCTCGAGAGATGACGCCAAACCGGAGCGCTCTATAAGTGGACCAAGCACTGCTTCAGCCGATCACGCCGGACCGGCCGTGCGGGGAGAATCTGGAAGACACGCCATTGCTTGCCTCCTTCGACACGTTCCGGCTCTTCGGTCAGGCGACGCCGCCCAATGCTCGTCCGGATCCGAGCGATCGCGAGGGCAAGAAGCTGCTGCCGCCGCCCGAGTGGGGCGAGATCAAGAGCCAGGCGCTCGAGGCCCTGCGCAAGAGCAAGGACCTCCGCCTGCTGGCCCACCTGGGCACGGCGTCGTTGAGAACCGACGGGCTGCCGGCCTTTGCCGAGACGCTGGCGGTTGCGTCGAAATGGCTCGAGACCTATTGGGCTGAGACCTATCCCCTGATCGATGAAGATGCGCTCCTCCGGCGAAACGCACTGAATTGCTTTGCGGATCCGATGGCGGTCCTCGACGGCCTGCGGCGGTTGCCGCTCGTCAGCAGCCGTCAGCACGGCAAGTTCTCCCTGCGCGACATCGACATCGCCACGGGGCAACAGCAGCTGGGGGAAGCGGACGCCCGTCCAGACGAAGCGGCCATCAATGCGGCGTTCGCGGAAATGCCGCTCGACGATCTCAAGGGGCTTCGGCAGAGTGTCGCCGATGCAGCGGCGGCGGTCAAAAGCATCAGCGCCGGGATGAGCGCCGCGGCGGGCTCCGACGCTGTGCCGGAGTTCGATCCGTTGTCATCGCTGCTCGAGCGAATGGGGCGCACGCTCGGCGCCCAGCTGGCGATGCGCCCCGGCGCAGACGGTGCCGAGGCATCAGCGGCCACCGGGTCAACCGGTGGAGGCGCGGTGGCGGTCGGCGCCATCAAGTCGCGAGAGGATGCGATTCGGGCCCTCGACGCGGTCGCCGAGTTTTTTCGGCGCAACGAGCCATCGAGCCCGATTCCGCTGTTCCTTGAGCGTGCGAAGCGTCTGGTGTCCAAGAACTTTCTTGAAGTGCTGGCCGATGTCGCCCCGGAGGCGGTCCCGCATGCGCGGGCGGCAGGCGGGTTGGCACCGAGCGAGTGACGACCTTCAAGAGGTGCGAGACCGAGTGAATCGATACGTGAGTCAGCGTCAGGAGGTTTCTTGTGGCTAAGTCAAGCAGTCAGAAATTCATCGCGCGCAATCGGGCGCCTCGCGTGCAGATCGAGTACGACGTCGAGCTGTATGGCGCCGAGAAGAAGGTCCAGCTGCCGTTCGTGATGGGCGTGCTGGCGGATTTGTCTGGCCAGCCTGCGGAACCGCTGGCGCCGGTGGCCGATCGCAAGTTTCTGGAAATCGACGTCGACAACTTCGACAGTCGCATGAAAGCCATGAAGCCCCGGGTGGCGTTTCAGCTGCCGAATACCTTGACCGGCGAAGGCAATCTGAACGTGGAGCTGACGTTCGAGAACATGGACGACTTCTCCCCGGCGGCGATTGCGCGCAGAGTGGGTGCCCTCAATAAATTGCTCGAGACAAGGCAGCAGCTCTCGAATCTGATCACCTATATGGACGGCAAGAGCGGGGCAGAGGACCTTGTGAGCAAGCTCCTACAGGATCCCGCGCTGCTGCAGACGCTGGCGAGCACGAAGAAGCCCCAGGACGAGCCGTCGAAGTAAACGTTGAGGAGAGCGGAGAACAGTTATGGCCGATCCAAAATCCGAGCAGCAGGCCCAATCGACGACGGCACTTGAACCGAGCGCATTCGACCTTCTGCTGACAAAGGAATTCAAGCCGAAGACCGACGAAGCGAAAGAGGCGGTCGAGCGCGCCGTGCGTACCCTCGCCGAGCAGGCGCTCGCGCAGACCAAGCTCATCAGCGGGGATGTCGTCAAAACGATTGAGGCGATCATCGCCCAGATCGACTTGAAGCTGACCGAGCAGGTCAACCTCGTCCTGCATCATCCCGAGTTTCAGAAGCTCGAGGGCGCCTGGCGCGGACTACACTATCTGGTGAGCAACACCGAAACCGACGAGATGCTCAAGATCCGCTTCATGAATATCGGCAAGCTGGATCTCGGCAAGACGCTGAAGCGCTACAAAGGCACGGCGTGGGATCAGAGCCCGCTGTTCAAGAAAGTGTACGAAGCGGAATACGGTCAGTTCGGCGGCGAGCCCTTCGGCTGCCTGGTCGGCGACTACCAGTTCGACCAGACGCCACCCGACGTGGAGCTGTTGGGCGAAATGGCCAAGGTCGCCTCCGCCGCACACGCCCCGTTCATCGCAGGGGCCTCGCCGACCGTCATGCAGATGGAAAGCTGGCAGGAACTGGCGAATCCGCGCGACCTCACGAAGATCTTCACCACGCCCGAGTACGCCGGCTGGCGGTCGCTCCGCGAGTCCGACGATGCCCGGTATCTGGGTCTGGCCATGCCGCGATACCTGGCGCGCCTGCCATACGGCGCCAAGTCCAGCCCGGTTGAGGAGTTTGCTTTCGAGGAGGATACCGGGGCGGCCGACCACAGCCGTTACACCTGGGCGAACGCCGCCTACGCGATGGCCGTGAACATCAACCGGTCATTCAAGCTCTACGGCTGGTGCTCACGCATCCGGGGCATTGAATCCGGCGGATCGGTCGAAGGCCTGCCGACGCACACCTTCCCAACCGACGACGGCGGCGTGGACATGAAGTGTCCGACCGAGATTGCCATCAGCGACAGGCGCGAGGCGGAGCTCGCGAAGAACGGCTTCATGCCGCTCGTGCATCGCAAGAACTCCGACTTTGCGGCGTTCATCGGCGCGCAATCTCTGCAGAAACCGAGCGAGTACTCCGATCCTGATGCGACCGCCAACGCGAATCTGGCCGCGCGGCTGCCGTATATGTTCGCGTGCTGCCGGTTTGCTCACTACCTGAAGTGCATCGTGCGCGACAAGATCGGCTCCTTCAAGGAGCGGGCCGATATGCAGCAATGGCTGCAGAACTGGATCATGAATTACGTGGACGGCGATCCGGCGCATTCGTCAGAATCGACCAAGGCGCAGAAGCCGTTGGCCGCTGCCGAGGTGCAGGTGGAAGAAATCGAGGGCAATCCGGGCTATTACTCGGCGAAGTTCTTCCTGCGTCCGCACTATCAACTGGAGGGATTGACCGTGTCGTTGCGGCTGGTTTCCAAGCTGCCGTCCGCGAAGGCGGCCTGAGTTCGACAACGTTCTGCAGTCAATAGTGACTCACTGATTGGATGAGAAGAGGAGCGCAGTCATGGCATCAGACATCTTTGCAAAAATCGGGGATATCAAGGGGGAGTCGCTCGACAGCAAGCACAAAGACGAGGTCGAGGTGCTCGCCTGGTCGTGGGGCGTGGCCCAGACCGGGTCCATGGATCGCGGGAGCGGAGGAGGATCCGGCAAAGCGAGTTTTCAAGACTTCAATTTCACTCACTACATCGACAAGGCCTCACCCGTGTTGATGAAGGCCTGCGCCACCGGTGAGCACCTCAAGGAAGCAACCATCACCGCCCGCAAGGCCGGCAAGGGCCAGCAGGAATTTCTGATCATCAAGATGAACGACATCCTGATTACGCACGTGGCGCCGTCGGGTTCCGGCGATTCGGCCGTCCATGAAAGCGTGACCCTGCAGTGCGCGAAAATAGACCTGGAATACAAGCCGCAGAAGCCTGATGGCTCGCTCGACGCGGGCATCCACTTCAAGTACGACATCAAAGGCAACAAGGAAGGGTAAGTGGCCGATCCGCACTCCGCGGCGGGCGCCGGCGACATGTTCCTGATGGTCAAAGGTGCCAAGGGTGGCGTGATCAAAGGGGAGTCGATCGACGAGGCGCACAAGAGCGAGATTGACATCCTCAGTTGGTCGTGGGGGATGCACGTGGCGACGTCGCTCGGCGGCGGGAGCGCGAAGGGCAAGGCCTCCGTCCACGAGTTGAAGGTCGTCAAGGGGATTGACAGCGCATCGACGGCGCTCATGGCGGCGCTGCGTACAAACGAGTCGATCGTGAAGGCGGTGCTCACGCTGCGCAAGGCCGGCAAGACGCAGCTCGAGTATCTCAAGATCACGATTGAGCAGGGGCGCGTCACCTCGCTCACGATCGAGGCGGGCGACAAGAGCGGCAGTTCGGAGTTGTTCGAGCATGTGAGCTTCTCGTTCAACAAGATCACTGTCGACTACGTACCGCAGGGGCCGGATGGTCAGCCGCGCGGCGGAATGACGTTCATGGATCAATGGAACGAGCAGGCCTAGCGACGCTCGTTCTCAAGACGCTTGACCGGGGGAGTGAACCATGAGCGCCGCCGATGCTGCCGCACAGAGCCTCAAGGACGGAGATCCGGCTGCGGCCCTGGCCCACCTGCAGGAGCAGGTCCGCGCCAGGCCGGCCGACCCGAAGCTTCGCATTTTCCTGTTTCAGCTGCTCTGCGTCCTCGGCCAGTGGGACCGTGCGCTCAATCAGCTGAAAGTGGCGTCCGAGCTGGATCCTGGCGCGCTGGCGATGGCGCAGATGTACGGCGAAGCCGTACGGTGCGAGGCCATTCGCCGCGAGGTGTTCGAGGGCAAGAAGTCGCCGGTGGTATTTGGTCAACCCGAGCAGTGGCTGGCGCTGCTCATCGAGTCGCTGCTGCTCGCGGGCCGCGGCGAGCCCAAGAAGTCTGAGGAGCTTCGACTCCGTGCCTTCGAGGAGGCCGAGACGTCGGCCGGCGACATCAACGGGCAGCCGTTTGCCTGGATCTGCGACGCCGATTCGCGTCTGGGTCCTGTGCTCGAGGCGGTGGTCAACGGGCGGTATTACTGGGTGCCGTTCTCGCGTGTGAGCCGGATCGCCATCGAAGCGCCGGAGGATTTGCGCGACGTCGTGTGGATGCCGGCGCATGTGCAGTTCGAGAACGGCGGGGAGTTGGTGGCGCTCATCCCGACTCGATACCCGGGCTCCGAAGCGTCTGGCGACGCCCTCATCGCCCTGGCCCGGAAGACGGTGTGGGACGAAGTGGGGCCCGGCACCCACCACGGACTCGGCCAGCGCATCCTGGCCACGGATGCCGGCGACGTGCCGCTCATGGAGATCCGCTCACTGACGATCAAGCAGGAGGCGACGCCGACGACTGAGCCACGTGCCGCGGACCATGGCTGAGCAACTCACGCCACAGGAGCGGCTCCAGCCCGCGCTGCTCGACCGTTTGACGGACGAGGAACCGGACAAGAAGCTGGAGCCTCGCGAGCAACGCGTCATGTCGAAGACGCGTCTGCGGCAGGCCGTGCTGCGGGATCTCGCCTGGTTGTTCAATACGACACAGCTCGAAGCGGAAGTGGACCTGGCGAAGGCGCCGTTTGCGCGAAAGTCGGTGGTCAACTTCGGATTGCCGGCGCTCTCCGGACAAACGGCCTCATCGCTGGAAATCGGCGACCTGGAACGTGCCGTGCGACAGGCCATTCTCGATTTTGAGCCGCGCATCCTGCCGAACACGCTCGAGGTTCGCGCGCTGGTCGAGCTCAGCGAGCTCGACCACCACAACGTGATTGGCGTCGAGATTCGCGGCCAGCTGTGGGCGCAGCCGGTGGCCATCGACCTCCTGATCCGCACGGAGATCGACCTCGAGTCCGGCAAAGTCCAGATGGCGGACGTCGCGCCCGCGCGGGTCGTGTAGATGGACCCGCGGCTCCTCCAGTACTACAACCTCGAGCTGCAGCACCTGCACGAAATGGGCGCGGAGTTCGCCCAGCAGTTTCCGAAAATCGCCGCCAGGCTTGGCATGGTGGGCCTCGAAGTCACCGACCCGTACGTCGAGCGCCTGATCGAAGGCGTGGGATTCCTGGCCGCACGTGTCCACCTCAAGCTCGACGCCGAGTTCCCGCGGTTCACCCAGGCGTTGCTCGAAACGATTTACCCTCATTACCTCGCGCCGACGCCGTCGATGTTGGTGGCGCAGTGCGCGCCCGACCCGAACGAGCCGAACCTGGCCGCGGGCTTCACGATCCCCCGCGGCAGCGCCTTGCAGAGCCAGCTCGCCGGCGATGATGTCACGGCGTGCGAGTTCCGGACGGCACAGGACGTGTCCCTGTGGCCGATCGAGATCGTGTCGGCAAGCTACTTCTCGTTCGCCCCCGACCTTCCGCTCAATGCGTTGCCGGTCGCTCAGCGCATCAAGGGCGGTATCCGGATTCGCCTGAGGACGACCGCCGGCCTCAAGTTCGCCCAGACCTCCATCGACCGTCTGAGTTTCTATCTGGCCGGACGCGATGACGTCGCGAACCAGCTGCACGAGCTGTGTCTGGCCGCCGGCCTGGGCGTGCTCGCGCTGTCGGCGAAAGGGACATCGCGATCGCACGAGTTCCTGCCGGCGACCTCCATCCAGCCAGTCGGCTTCGCCGATGCGGGCGCGCTGCTGCCGGTGACTGTGCGCTCCTTTCAGGGCTACCGCCTGATCCAGGAGTATTTCGCGTTTCCGCAGCGATTCCGCTTTGTCGAGCTGACCGGGCTCGCGCCGATCGTCAAGCGCGTCGATTCGAACGAGCTCGAACTGGTGATTCTATGCAGCCGCGGGGACGCCACGCTCGAGAGCGTCGTGGATGGGTCGAACTTCGCCCTGTTCTGCACTCCCGCCATCAACCTGTTTCCGAAGCGCGCCGACCGCATCCAGATATCGGACAACGCCTACGAATACCACGTTGTCGCCGATCGGACGCGGCCTCTCGATTTCGAGGTCTACGAAGTGACCGAAGTCGTGGGACACGCGCTCGGCGCCGAGAGCGAACAGCAGTTTCTGCCGTTCTACGCGGCCTACAGCACCGACGAGCAGCACCAGGACTCCGCGTATTTCACGACGCGGCGCGAGCCGCGGCTCGTCTCGTCCACGCAGAGGCGCCGCGGATCGCGATCGAGCTACATCGGAACCGAGGTGTTTCTGTCTCTGGTCGACTCTGATCAGTCCCCGTTCAGCCAGGATCTTCGGCAGTTGTCCATCCAGACGCTGTGCACCAATCGCGATCTCGTGCTGCAGATGCCGGTGGGAATCGGCAAGAGCGACTTGTCCCTGGACATCGCCGCGCCGGTCACGGGCATCCGCGTCGTGAGCGGTCCGAGTCGGCCGTACGCGCCGCTGGCCGACGGGGCCGTCGCCTGGCGGGCCATCAGCCATCTGTCGGTGAACTATTTTTCGCTCATGAACTCCTCGTCGCAGGAGGGCGCCGCCGCGCTTCGGGATCTGCTCGAGCTGTACGCCTCCACTGCGGACGCGAGTGCCAGGAAACAGGTCGAGGGTATCCGGTCGGTGCAGGTGACGCCGATTGTCCGTCGGCTGCCGCCCGCGTCGAAATCCCAGGCGAGGGCGTCGACGCTCGCCTTCGGCCGAGGCCTGGAGATCGCGTTGGAGGTCGACGAGCTGGCGTTCGAAGGCGGCAGCGCGCATTTGCTCGGGTCGGTGCTCGCACGCTTTTTCTCGCGCTACGTCTCCGTCAATTCGTTTACCGAGACCGTCTTGCGGTCGCAGAGCCGGGGTGAAATCAACCGATGGATGCCACAGTGGGGCGCGAGACCGACGCTGTAGCGTTCTTGGCCGCGCTGGCCGAGGCGCCGTACCGCTACGATTTCTACCAGACCCTGCGGCGGATCGAGTGTCTGTACGACACCAAGCCGCGGTGGGGTGAGGCGCTGCGCCCCGTGGACGAACCTGTGCGGCTCGGGCAGGAACCCGATCTCTCGTTTGCGCCCGCGCCACTGGCCTCGTTCGAGGCGGGCCAGGAAGGCCGTCCTCCGCGCCTTCAGGTGAGGCTGTTCGGCCTCCTGGGCCCGAATGGCCCGCTCCCGCTGCACATCACGGAGTACGCGCGGGAGCGGTTGCGGCACGCGGCGGATCCCACGCTCAGCCGGTTCCTCGATCTGTTCAACCATCGCTTTCTGACGCTCTTCTACCGGGCGTGGGCGCAGGCCCAGCCCCACGTCAATCGAGATCGGCCTGGCGACGATCACTTCGCGGCCTACATTGGCGCGTTTCTCGGCATATCACCGTCCGCGTTCCGCGATCGCGACACACTGCCGGATCTCGCGAAGTTCTTTCATGTAGGAACGCTCATTCGGCAGTCGCGGAACCCGGAGGGCTTGACCGCCATTCTCGAGCAGTTTTTCCGCGTGCCGGTCCGGATTCAGGAATTCGTCGGACACTGGATGTTCCTGAGCAGTCGAGAATGCACGTACTTGAGCCGGGAGGGGGCTACACTCGGCTCTGGCGCCGCGCTCGGCAGTCGTGTCTGGGACCGCCAGAACAAGTTCCAGATTCGTCTCGGACCGCTCAGCTTCGCCCAATACAAGAGTTTCCTGCCCGGTGGTCTGATGTTACGAAAGCTTGTCGACTGGGTGCGTCTGTACCTGTCTTTCGAGCTCGATTGGGATGTGCGCCTGCTGCTCAAGCAGCACGAGGTCCCGCTGCTGAGACTCGGCGACGGACGGGCCGCGCCGAAACCGATCGATAGCGGGCTTGCCCCGCCGAAGCCGCGGAGCGGCGAAGGCGGGCGACTGGGATGGACCACCTGGCTGGGTCGGCGTCGCAGGGACACCGACGCCGATGATTTGTGCCTCATGGCCGAGGCCTTCGTTGCACGCACTGGAGCATCCACAGCATGAGCGAAATCAGCCGATCCGCATTGTTTGGCAAGTTGAATGGCGTCGCGTACAAGGCGATTGAGGGCGCGACGGTGTTCTGCAAGCTGCGCGGCAACCCGTACGTGGAACTGGTGCATTGGGTCCAGCAGATCGTCCAGGCCCCCGACTCCGACCTCCACCGGATCATCAGACATTTCGAGCTCGATCCCTCGCGGCTGGCGAAGGATCTGACCGACACGCTCGACAGGCTGCCGCGTGGCGCGACCTCGATCTCGGACCTGTCGCCCCACGTCGAGAATGCCGTCGAGCGCGGCTGGGTGTACGCGACGTTGATGTTCGGCGATGCGCAGGTGCGAACCGGGTATCTGGTCGTGGGCATCCTCAAGACTCCGTCGCTGCGCAACGCGCTCCTTGGGATGTCTCGTCAGTTCGAGGGGGTCAAGCTCGACACCTTGACGGACGACTTCGCCAGGATCGTCGGCGGCTCGCCTGAAGAGAGGCTGGCGTCCACCGATGGTTCGACGCCGGCAGTGCCCGGCGAAGCGAGCGGCGCGATGGCGCCGGCGCAGATGGGAAAGCAGGAGGCGCTCAAGCGGTTTGCCACCGATCTCACCGACCGGGCGCGCAAGGGCCAGATCGATCCGGTGACCGGCCGAGACGAGGAGATCAGGCAGATCGTGGACATCCTGATGCGCCGCCGGCAGAACAATCCGATCCTCACCGGAGAGGCAGGGGTCGGCAAGACGGCGGTCGTCGAAGGGTTCGCGGTGCGTCTGGCGCGTGGCGACGTGCCACCGCCGCTCAAAGACGTGTCGTTGTACACCCTCGACATCGGTTTGCTGCAGGCAGGCGCGAGCATGAAGGGCGAATTCGAGAATCGCCTGCGGCAGGTGATCGATGAAGTCCAGTCGTCGCCCAAGCCGATCATCCTGTTCGTCGACGAGGCCCATACCTTGATCGGCGCAGGCGGTGCCCAGGGCACCGGGGATGCGGCGAACCTGCTGAAGCCGGCGCTGGCGCGCGGAACGCTGCGCACCATCGCGGCAACGACGTGGGCGGAGTACAAGAAATACATTGAAAAGGACCCGGCGCTCACGCGCCGCTTCCAGGTGGTGAAGGTCGAGGAGCCGAGCGAGGATAAGGCGATTCTCATGGTCCGGGGCGTCACATCGGTCCTCGAGAAACATCATCGGGTTCAGGTGCTCGACGAGGCGCTCGAGGCGGCCGTTCGGCTGTCGCATCGCTACATACCGGGCCGGCAGCTGCCCGACAAGGCGGTCAGCCTGCTCGACACGGCCTGCGCGCGCGTGGCCATCAGCCAGCACGGCGTACCGCCGGAGCTCGAGGACTGCCGGCGGACGATCGAGTCCTTGCAGATCGAGCTGGAGATCATCGGGCGCGAGGAGACTGTCGGGATCAAGGCGGACGACCGCCGCAAAGCCGCCGAGGAGAAACTCGCGTCGAGCGAGCAGCGCCGCGCGTTGCTCGAGCAGCGATGGAATGCCGAGCGCGAGCTGGTCGAGCGCGTCCTGGCGATTCGGGCGAAGCTCCGGCAGGGAAGCGCGCCTGTCGAGGGCACGGGCAGCAAGCTCGAGCAAGCAGCCGAAGCACAGAAGGCGGCCGCCGCCGCGCCGGCCGCCGAAAAGGTGACGCAGGAAGAAAGAGACAGATTGCTCGGCGAGCTTGCCGATCTCCAGGAGAAGCTGGCGACATTGCAGGGCGAGTCGCCGCTCATCCTGCCGAGTGTCGACGAGCAGGCCGTCGGATCCGTCGTGCAGGACTGGACCGGCGTGCCGGTCGGCCGCATGGTGAAAAACGAGATTGAGACGGTGTTGAACCTGGCAGAGGCGCTCAGCCAGCGGGTGATCGGCCAGCGTCACGGACTCGAGATGATCGCGAAGCGCATCCAGACGTCGCGCGCCAAGCTGGATAACCCGAACAAGCCGATAGGCGTCTTCATGCTGTGCGGCCCCTCGGGCGTCGGCAAGACCGAAACCGCCCTGACGCTGGCAGAGGCGCTGTATGGCGGCGAGCAGAACGTCATCACGATCAACATGAGCGAGTTTCAGGAGGCGCACACCGTCTCGACGCTCAAGGGCTCCCCTCCAGGCTACGTAGGGTATGGCGAGGGCGGCGTGCTGACCGAAGCGGTGCGGCGGCGCCCCTACAGCGTGGTGCTGCTCGACGAGGTGGAGAAGGCGCATTCCGACGTCCACGAGCTGTTCTTCCAGGTCTTCGACAAGGGCTGGATGGAGGACGGCGAGGGCCGGCGCATCGACTTCAGGAACACGATTATCCTGCTCACGTCCAACGTCGGCACCGAGTTGATCATGGGCATGTGCAAGGACCCCGACCTGCTGCCGGAGCCCGAAGGCATCGCCAAGGGTCTACGCGAACCGCTGTTGAAGAAGTTCCCGGCCGCGCTGCTTGGGCGGCTGGTCGTGATTCCGTATTACCCGCTGAGCGACGCGATGCTGTCCAACATCGTTCGGCTGCAACTCGGGAGGATCGCGAAGCGGGTGATGAGCCATCACAAGATTCCGTTCGCCTATGACGACGATGCGGTGAAGTTGATCGTCAGCCGGTGCACCGAGGTCGAGAGCGGCGGGCGCATGATCGACGCCATCCTCACCAACACCGTGCTGCCGGCGATCAGCCGCGAGTTCCTGACGCGGACCATGGCCGGCACCGCCCTGAACGGCGTGCGTCTGGCCGTGGCCAACGGCGATTTCGTCTATCAGTTCGCGTAGAGATCGGCACCGGCTTGGAACAGACATACGCCATGGAGCAATCGGCTGCCGCGCCACGCGCCATCACCATCGATGAGGGGATGGCGATCGCCATGCAGTGCCAGAAGGACGGTCAACTGGCGGATGCGGAAGCGCTCTATCGGAAGGTGCTGGAGGTCACACCCGACCATCCCGACGCGCTGCACTACTCCGGCGTGCTGGCGCATCAGCAGGGCCGCAGCGACGAAGCGATCGCGCTGATTACAAGGAGCCTTGAACTCGCACCCAATCAGCCCGACTGGCACAGCAATCTGGGGATCATCTTCCAGGACAAGGGGAGGTTTCAGGAGGCGGTCGTCGCCTACCGGCGGGCGCTCGCGCTTCGACCCGACCACGCCAATGCGCACAACAACTTCGGTGTGCTGCTGAGGGCGCTTGGCATGAATGCCGAGGCCGAGGAGGCCTATCGCACGGCAATCCGCCTGAATCCCAACCAGCCGGACCCGTACCACAACCTCGCCATCCTGTTGGGGGCGACGAATCGCACGCCGGAAGCGGTGACGTGCTACTGCAAGGCGCTGACGCTCAAGCCGGAATATCCCGAGGTGCGCCGACTGCTGGCGCTGGCGTACTGCGTCATTGGCGAGCCCGAGAAAGCCGTCATCTTGTGCAAGGAGTGGCTGAAGCTGGAACCCGACGATCCGTTCGCGCGCCACACGCTGGCGGCGGTGTCGGGCCTCGATGTTCCGGCACGTGCCTCCGATGCCTACGTCCAGAAGGCGTTCGACAGTTTTGCGGCGAGCTTCGAAGTCAAACTCGCGAAGCTCCACTATCAGGCGCCGGCGCTGGTGGCTGGGAGGCTGGCCGATGCCGGACTCCCCCAGGCGCGGGCTCTCGATGTGCTCGATGCCGGGTGTGGCACAGGGCTTTGTGGTCCGCTCGTGGCGCCGTACGCGCGCCGGCTCGTGGGCGTCGACTTGTCGGAAGGCATGCTGACGCATGCCAAGGAGAAGAACGTCTATGATGAGCTCGTCAGGACCGAGTTGACCGCATATCTCCGGGACCACCACGACGCGTTCGATCTGATCGTCTCGGCGGACACGCTCGTGTATTTCGGCGCGCTCGATGATGTCGCGGGTGCCGCGGCCGGGGCCCTGCGCTCCGGCGGACGTCTCATCTTCACCGTCGAGGAAGCCACGGAAGAGGATGCTCCGGCCACGTATTGCATCAGACCCCACGGCCGGTACAATCACCGTGCTGCCTACGTCGCGCGAGTGCTCGCCGACGCGGGCCTGGAGGCGGACATCGCGCGCGCGGAGTTGCGCATGGAAAACGGCCTCCCTGTGGCAGGTCTGGTGGTAATGGCGACAAAACCGACGACTTCAACCGGAGCGACTCATGCCTAGGGTGATGGAAATCACCACGCCGCTCGGCGCCGATGTGCTGCTGTTCCACGGCATGCACGCGCGCGAAGAGCTCAGCCGGTTGGGGGAGTATCAGCTCGATCTCCTCAGTCTCAAGAGCGACATCAACCTGGATGACATCCTGGGCAAGAACGTCACCGTCAAGCTGGCGCTGCCCGACGACAAGACGCGATACTTCAACGGCTACGTGACGCGCTTCTCGCAGGGCGGGAAGTACGGCAAGTATCACCGGTACTTTGCCGCCGTGCGGCCCTGGCTCTGGTTTCTGACGCGCACGGCCGACTGCCGGATTTTTCAGGACATGACCGTCCCGGACATCGTGAAGAAAGTGTTTGGCGACCACCAGACCGCGGATGTCAAATTCGAGCTGACCAATCCGTACCGCAAGTGGACCTATTGCGTGCAGTACCGGGAGACGGACTTCAACTTCGTCAGCCGCCTGATGGAGGAGGAAGGCATCTATTATTTCGTCAAGCATACCGATGGGCACAACACGCTGGTGCTCACCGATTCCTACACTGGGCACGCGGCGTGTCCTGGCGCGAAGGAGATCCACTTCATCTCTCCAGAGAAACTTGCCAGGCCTGACATCGAGCACATCAGCAGTTGGGACTTCTCGCGAGAAATCCAGCCCGGTCTCTACGCACATGACGACTACGATCTCGAGCGGCCGAGCGTCGATCTTCTGACCAAGAAGGCGGTGCCACGCAAGTACGCGCCGAGCGACTACGAGGTGTTCGACTATCCCGGGCACTACGTGAAGAAGGCCGATGGCGAGCAGTACGCCTCGGTGCGCATCGACGAGTACGGCAGCCAGTTCGAGACCGCGCGCGGCTCGACGAATGTGAGGGGGCTCAGCACGGGCTACCTCTTCTCGCTGCTCGACTGCCCGAGGGCGGATCAGAATCACGAGCACCTGGTGGTGGCCGCGACCCACGACCTCGAATTCAGCGACTACGAGACGATTCCGGACCGTGGAGGGGCGAGCTATCGATGCACCTTTGCGGCGATGTCGAGCAAGCAGCAGTTCCGGCCGAAGCGGAACACGCCGAAGCCGTTCGTGCAGGGGCCCCAGACGGCGGTGGTGGTCGGCCCCGGCGGCGACGAGATCTACACCGACAAGTACGGGCGTGTGAAGGTGCAGTTCCACTGGGATCGACTTGGCAAGAAGGATCAGAACAGCTCGTGCTGGATCCGCGTCTCGCATCCCTGGGCTGGCAAGGCGTGGGGGGCCGTGGCGACGCCGCGGATCGGGCAGGAAGTGATCGTCGATTTCCTGGAAGGCGATCCCGATCAGCCCATCATTACCGGCCGCGTCTACAACGCCGAGCAGATGCCGCCGTATGAGTTGCCGGCCAACATGACGCAGACCGGGATCAAGAGCCGCAGCTCGAAGGGCGGCACCCCCGACAACTTCAACGAGATCCGGTTCGAGGACAAGAAGGGGTCGGAGCAGGTCTTCATCCACGCGGAGAAGAACCAGGACATCGAGGTCGAGAACGACGAGACGCACTGGGTCGGCCACGACCGGACGAAGACGGTCGATCACGATGAGACGACGCACGTCAAGCACGATCGGACCGAGACGGTCGACAACAACGAGACCATAACAATCAAGGGCAATCGCGGCGAAACGGTCGAAAAGGACGAGTCGATCACGATCAACGGCAATCGCACTGAAACCGTCAACAAGGACGAAACGATCACAATCTCCAAGAACCGCACGGAGAGCGTGGGTGAGAGCGAAACGATCAGCGTCACCAAAGATCAGACGATTTCCATCGGCAAGAACAAGACGTTGAGCGTCGACAAGAACGAATCGACTACGGTCGGGGAGAGCCGGAGCCTTGATGTCACGAAGAACGAGACCATCTCGATCGGCAAGAAGCGTGACACGTCGGTCAAGGACAACGATTCGCTTCAGGTAGGCAAGAAGCTCGTGATGGACGCGGGCGACGAAATCTCCATCACCACCGGTTCTGCCAGCATCACGATGAAGAAGGACGGAACGGTCACCATCAAGGGCAAGGACATTACGCTCGACGGCAGCGGCAAGATCAACATCAAGGCGGGCGGTGACGTGATCATCAAAGGCTCCAAGGTCACGCAGAACTAAGGCTATCGTTGAAGCAGGACCTGCCGCAACGTCCACCCATCGGGCGTCTTCGCGGCGGCGACGACCTGCCACCCCTGCCCGACCTTCTCGACCGAAATTCGATCCGCCGGACAGTCGATCGACCATTTCTGCGCCAACTCCCAGGACCCGTTCCCTCGTGTGATCCCATAGAGCTCCGTGGGCTGTCCGCTCCGGGACGCGAACAACCAATCCGCCCCGTCGGCCCCGACCACGAGAGCCAGTGCAGAGACCGAGCCGACGGCGAGAGTGGTTGAGAGGTCGATGGGCCGGTCGCGATCGACCACAAACAGCGAGCCGCTCTTGGATTGCCCGCGGCCAGAATAGCGACTGAGCGACCAGAATGGCCGATAGGGTTCAGTGAAACGCATGAACGCCACCGTGAGCTGCCCGCTCCGCCGCCACGCCTGTGGCTGCGCGGCTTCTGGAATGAGAGGGCCGGAGCCCTGAGAATCGTCGGTCGCCAGGATGGCGGCCTGACCGTCGGCGGTGTTCGCGATCAGTTCGTCCTTAGGGCTGCCGCAGACCGGGCGTGAGGAGAATACCCACTGTTCCGGACGCAACGGACCTGGGACATTCCAGTGCTCGGTCACGGGTAAGCGGACGGCCGCGATCTGGGCCGGCGAGAGCCTCAAATCGCTCGACGCTTCCAGTGTGAGTGAGGTCCTGCTGCTGTCGGTCACCGCACTCAATGCCAGGCGCGCGATCCCGGCAGGGACGTCGCGATTGAGTTCGAGGGCAAACAGCATATCTGGGCCGCTAGCGCAGGCTTCGATCCCGCGGACCTCAGGACCAGCTGAGGCGAAAGCCCGCAGCTCTTCCAATCGCCCATCGCGAATTCGACCGGCGGACAACTTGCCGTCGCCGCCATCAGCATCTGTTTCGAAGACACCCACGTACGGCGCTCCGTCGGACGTAAACTGCCAGAAGCCAGCCAACCGTGGGCTGGAGAAGACCTCAGTCGATGGAGGACTTGTCATGATTAAGGGTCCTTGGGGCTGAGCACCGCAACCCATGGAAAAGGCAATCGCGACCAATGTGAATGTTGCCGCGGCAACGAGAGCCAGACAGGGCGCGTGGCGCGGAGGCCGGTTCGCGTCAGTTTGAGTAACCATTTTTTCTCACCAGCGTATAGCTGGCGATCGCCAGTGCGGTCCACGTCCTCGAAGCTCTTCTCCTCGTCGCGCTGCCGACGACCTCGGTATAGCTGTCCGGCAGCGTGCTGACGCGCCAGCCTCCCAGAGACGCCTTGGCATATGCCGTCAGGTCGTTGGCATGCTTGAAGCCGTAAGAAGTGTCATAGAGGCTTCCGTCCACCTCCACGATCCAGTGGTTTCCGAAGTAGAGCGGGGCATGCGGCTGGCCTTGCCCCGGGACGCCGGGCCGCTTCAACATGTCAATCTTCATTGGTTGCTTGGTGGGGACATCTGATGCGTCGCGCCTCGTCAGGGAACTCGGCACTGGAAACTCCTTGGGCCATACCCCCCCCCAAGTGCCCGCGTAGTAATAGTCCGGATACTTCTCCCAGTTCGGAACCGGTGTGGCGTCAACGTTCCAGTTGTGGACCAGGAAACCCATATTGTGCGGCGCCTCTATGATGACCTCCAGGCACTTGATCCCGTGCACCGCGAGACACTCCATGAAGAGATGGGCGATAGCCCGGCAGCTCCATCCAATCGTTGAGACATTTCCGTCCGGCTGCAACAGTGTCGTCAGATCCTGCACCGTGGGGTCGGTCTTCCAATAGACGAAACCGGTCGCGTGCGGTACGCGCGCGCCGTTTCCAGCGTCAGAGAACTTGCCCCAAATCGCGCCAAGCACCTGTGCCTTTCCCATGCGACCCGACGCCCAGGAGGTCGCCCAATCCACAACCTTCCGGTAGTGGGCCTTGTACGCCCAATTCATCGGAAGTGGTTTGGCATCGACGAAGTAGAGAATCGCCGTGTTGCCGCCCGTGGCGGTGACGGTCTCTCCCGAACACTCAACAGTCCAAATGAATGTGATGCCGCTGCCAAAATTGGCGACCACGCTCGGACGTTTCGTAAATTCGCACGAAACCTCGGCGGTCCCTCGCTCTCCGCTGATACTGAAGTTGCCTTCGATGACGATCGTGCCGGTGCTCGTTTGTCCCTTCAGCTTGGCCGAACCGGCCTTGCCCATCTGGCTCCATTCGACTTTCACCTTCAGTTTCTTGACCTCGCCGGTCCCGCCCTCACGCACGTAAACGGCCGGATACACTTTTCCGCCCCCCCAATGCGGGGTCCCTGAGGGGGGGGTCTCGGTCTCGGCTCCGCCCGCCTCGACAAGGTACAGTTTGATGCCGCTGTCGAACGTGACTGCCGTGACCGCCGCCATCAGGAATTCGGGCTTCTTCGACTCGCCGGCGCCCCCGCCGCCAGGCTCTAACAGTTCCATTCAACCTTCTCCAAGTTCGTCCGGCTCGCGGGCCCTGCGCACCCGTTCACCCCATGATGTTCTTGTCGTTGTGGAACAGCGGATCACCAAGACGACACACGCCCTTGCCTTCGTACTTCACATCGAACGAGTACATCATGTACTCGCAGGCGCCCTTGTTCTTGCTGCTGATGATGCCCATCGCCGATCCCGCTTCGTCACCGGTTGATTTCGAGTACTTCGCGTCCTTGGTCATCGGCATCTCGCCATCGGTTTTCACCTTGGTCGGCCCTGACGAGGTGTCGGCTGCCTTCCCGATGTTTGGGTACGGAATGGGAATTGGCCCGGCGGGCGACGGCGTCTTGCAGACGTCTGGAAAGACCGGGCTCATGCCTCCGCTGCCTTTGTGGACGACCCCTCGAGAATTGACAAAAACGGTACACGGCATACAGGGATCCTCGTCGGTCGACTATTGTTTCAGCACTGAAACCACGGCACACGCGCGCGGCTCGCGATCGGAGGCAGCCCACACGAGCGCCGGGCCCGAACGCGTGCCGCCCACGAGCGACTGAGCCGCCATTGCGATGAGGATCGCGCCCATAGCCGCGCCCGCGTCCCCAAATTTGTCCGCGGGATGCTCGATCACCATCGCGGGCGAGAAGAAATCATTGTGCCGAAGCCGGGCCACGCCCCACAGCTTGGCTTCGAAGCTCTCGCCATTGAAGCCCGCAAACGTCGTCGCGATGGGCGCCGAAGGATGATCCATGCTCTGCCGCAGACGGTCAAGCGCGGCGGCGAGCCCTTCGCCGAGAGCGGGTGCAGTGCCGTACCGATGGCCCGGATCCATCGTTGAGGCGGCGCCGTTGACGATGACCTGATTACGATCGGGCTGCCCCTTCGATGCGCTCGCTCCGGAGAGCACGTAGAAAGCGGCGCCCTCGCCGGGAATGAACCCGTCCATCACTCCTTCTCCGAGAATGCGCTGCTCGTCTCCGAGCGCATCAAGCAGCGGGAGGTCGAGGTAGGTGTCAACCCCACCGACAACGACCGCCATGGACGGCTCGGCTTGCAAGAAAGCCAAAGCCCGCTCCAGCGCCATGAGCGCCGCGGCGCGGCCGCGCGCCACAACGACGCTGCGAGGGTCGTCGATTCGGACACCGGTCAGAGTTTGGAGGTACTCCGGCACATGGATCAACCAGGGAGCGGCATCACGGCCGAGCTCGGGGAGGCCGAGAAAAAGCGGAACCGGCTGCGGCACATCCTTCGCGACGGCCTGGAAGGACGGCGCGGCCAGTCCCAGTATGCGGCGCGCGCGCGGAGGAAGAGGCAGCTTGTCGATGTCTGGCGGCAACTTCGCCAGGGCCTCTTCGGGCACCAGACCCATCGGGATGGCTTCGAGTCGTCGGGTCGTCATATCCGAGTTGGCGATTCGCGCGATGCCCGTGCGAGCCGACGACCACACCTGATCGGTGCCGCGGCCAATCGAGCAAAGGACGTGCGTCGGGCCGATCACCGCATCACCCATCACCGGCCCCCCTGGTTCGCACGGCTGACCACGATCGTTTCGACCTTCAGCGGCTTCCGATCGCACGCGAGCGCCGCGCGCCACGTGAAGCAGGCGCGATTCTCGTCAGGCTCGATCGACAGCGTCTCGAGGTTCGGAGTTGGCTCTTCCGTGGATCCTGCGACCGTGACCGCGACGATGAGATGCGGAGTTGGCACCGTGAAGGTAATGGGTCCGTCGGGCGTCACACCGTCTACCTGGACGGGTTCGCCGCCCTGTAGGTACCGATCGAACGCGAATTCCGAAGCTGCGGACTGAAAAAACCTGGGATCGAAGTCGTCGGGCAGGTACGGCGCCCGCGCGTTCTGCCACTTCTCATCGTACGTGCCGGCAAAGGAGCGACGGGGCAGCCATGAGGGCGCGATCGGGGCGAGGCAGGCCGGAGCCGGCGTTTCGCCGAGCTGCTGGAGCGGTGTCGCCTGATCCTCGAGATTTGGCACGGGTTGGCCCTGCATGTCAGCCGCCGAGCGGCCGCCAGCGAATCCGCATCCCACGGGATTCCGTCCCTCTGCCAGCACCTGTTCGCCGCGGCGATATACACCCCCGAACGCACGTTCCCACACGAGCGGCATGGACTCGAATGGCTGTGGATCCGAGGGCCGTCCATCACGCCAGACGCGATCGCCCGTGATTTGAATCGTCTTCCGGCGGTCCGCGACCGACATCGACACCCGCATCTGCCTGACGGGCCGCTTGCCAGGGGCCCAGGCCCTCCCGACCAGCAGCACATCGGTGCCCGACTTGCCGATGTGCATCTCCGAACCGGCTCGCAGGCTCGAGGTCGCCGGGTCGGCGTAGTATTCGTCCGCCATCACGGGCGGAACCTGAAGCTCGGCGAGCGACAGCGCGGGTCGTAGCGTGATCGTCGCTTTGACGATGACGTACAGCGTGTCGATTCCGGCGCGATCGGGTAGCACGGCAATCGCGGCCTTGAACGGCGTCTGGTTCTTCAGTTGCAGCACGATCAGCGCCCCTCTCGACCGAAGAGCGCTGCGCGCCCGGCTGCCATCATCTGACGCTGACGGGCCGCGAACGCACCCGGCTCCACGTCATATCGCCCTCGCGTTCTGGCACGGAGTTCCAGCACCAAGTCCGGCCTCCGCAGCATGGGCCCCGTTTCGATCATGGCCGCGACCGTTGCCGGGGTGGCGGGCCGGCCGTGAACGTGACGCACGTCCGCGGCGAAGCCGGCGCGCCGTGCGAGCCAGTGTTCTCGTGCCGCCTCGGGATCTGGCACTGGCCAGAGCGCTTCGGGCGGGGGCACCAGATTCGCGTTGAGATCGTCCTCCTCGAATGGCGGTACCTCGGGCGGAATCTCCTTCTTCTCAAGACCATCACGCCCGAGATCGGCGCCGGTGATCCAGCAGTACGCCTCGCCGGAGGCGCGTGCAAACTTCTCGTGTTTCATGCCGGCCAGACACGATTCGGCGGCGCGCACCGTCCCCACGTGGCCGAGCGCCCAGAGCGCCGGCATCTGCAACTCCGGGATACGAAGCGCGGTGTAGACGATTTCGTGCTGCTCGGCCGTACCGAGCAGGGCGACGAGCTTCAGATAGTTGCCGGAATCCGCTTCCCGCGCTGTCGCGAGTCGCCTGGCCGCCTCCAGCGCGTGCGCGATCCCACGAGATACGCCGCTCTCAACCGCGGCAGACCGTACCAGCGCATCGTCGCTACGCAGGGCCGCCACTATCCACTCGTCCACGGCGCCTGACGGCGCGTGGGCAGCCGCGCGAAGCGCGTCCACCTTGATTTCTGGGATATCCGACTTCAACGCGCTCGCCAACTCGTTGCCCAAGGCAGAGCGGCGAAACGCCTTCAACCTGCATAGCGCGCCGGCGTAGGCGGGCCCGCGCGCGGCGAGCACGGACACCGCAGCTTTCACTCCTTGATCGGATCCGAGAAGCTCCACCCCCCGCAGCATCGCTCGCAGCTTCTTGCCCTCCGCCGCACCCAACACGGCTGCCATCGCGCCGTCGGCCCCTTGTTCGCCGCTCGATGCGAGCACGCCCGCGCTGACGGCGATCCTGTCGATCTCGTCGGAAAGCAGCCCTTTCGTGGCGACGTCCACAACGCCCGAACCGGCCACGCGGATGCCGTCGAGAGCGCCATGAAGGCGATCCTCGGTCCAGGACCAGACCTCATCGAGATTACGGGTCAGACTGCTGAGTTCGCGTTCCCAACCGCCCCACAGGAAGGTGGCCTCATCGAGGCTCTCGTCGACAAGGTCGGGGAAGGGCTCGGCCGGGAACTGGAGGGCGGACATGCTCGTAGGCGGGTTCGTGGACTTCAGTTGATCTGAACCTGTCCGCCTTTGATTCGGTTCGTTCCCTCAGACTGGGTCTCGACGTACGTGCCGCGGATGACCACGCGCCCGTTGCGCCGCAGCGTGACCGAGGCGCTGCCACACTGGAGCACGATCTCATCCTGTGCCGTCAGTCGTACGCGACGGCCATCCACGTCCGCCTCGATGACAGGCATTCCCTCCAACGTGTCAGGTCGAGTGACGCGTTCTGGGGATTGCGGTTCGAGCGCTTCGATGAAACCCGATTCGACGAAGCCAATGATGAGCGGCCTCGCTCGATCGCCGTTTTCGAACAGCACGACCACCTGTTGGCAGAGAACGATCGCGGTTTCGATTCGTTCTCGTGTCACCCGCATCGCCCATCGCGCGGGGACCACCGGACTGGCGGCGTCTAGACGGATGTTCGGCGTGCCGTCGACCGTCAACGAGACAATCGTTGCGACTTGAGCGGCGGTCGTATCCAGTGCCGCCTCCGCCACTTGGACGGGAAACACGTCCACAGTTGTTTCCTTGGTGCGCATGCTGTCAGCCTATCGGCCAGCGGTGAGCTTGTCAACGAACGGCCAGGCCTGTCGCACAAAGCAGATGACCGCGCAGCCAGAACGAAGTACATTCGGCAGTCAATCTCAGACTTGGAGTCAGACACATGGGAAACGGTCTCCCCCCCGGGCCGGCCAACGACCTGGGCCCGCCCATCAGGGTCGACGACGGGACCTCGGCGCGGACTGAATCGCCCCCACCCGGTCCCATCAGTCTCGACGCCAAGAGCGGCGGCGCTAAACAGAGTCAGGCCAGCATGGCCGATCAGATCGTCGCCTTCCCACGTCACCGCATGGGTGAGCGCTATGGAGACGGCGAGTGCTTCGCGGTTGCGGATCGCGCCCTCCGCAACGCCGGCGCGAGGAGCGCCGCCGATTTCGGCAGCGTGGTCCCGGATGCCGACTACGTGTGGGGCACGTCGATCAATCTGTCGGCGCTCCGGCCCGGGGACATCATTCAATTCCGCAACTACCGGTACGACCGCGAGATCGACACGTCGAATCCGGATGGCTCTGGAGCCACGGCCACGGACTTCCAGGAACGTCCGCACCACACCGCCATCGTCGAGCGCGTAGACGCCAACGGCGCGGTGACGGTATTGGAGCAGAACAGCCCCCCTGGAGCACCCGTCGCTCGTAATCAGTTGTTCTTCACGGGTGGAACGTTCACGAGCGGTAATCAGACGACGCGGATCACGGTGCAGGGGACGTTCTGGTTCTACCGCCCGCTGGCGCGTTGACCTTTCTTGACCGCTTCTGAACGCACATAGTACCGTTACGTGCTCCGGTCGCGCGCCGCGCCCTCCATGGAACAGGCCACTGTCGCTCCTCTCAAAAAGACGCCGCTCAACGCCCGCCATCGCACATCAGGCGGGAAGATGGTTCCGTTTGGCGGCTGGGATATGCCCGTCGAGTACTCGGGCATCACCGCCGAGCACATGGCGGTTCGAGAGCGCGCCGGCCTGTTCGACGTCAGTCACATGGGCGAGATTGAAATTGCGGGCAGGGACGCTCTTGCCGCCGTCCAGCGCATCTCCTGCAACGACGCGGCAAAGCTGCAGGTGGGGCAGGCACACTATTCGGGCCTGCTGACGCCTCAAGGCACTTTCGTCGACGACTTGCTTGTCTACCGCCTCGCACCGGCGCACTTCCTTCTCGTCGTCAATGCCGGCAGCATCCAGAAGGATTACGCCTGGATCGCCGACCACATCAAGCCGGCCGGCGACGCGGTCGCCGTCGATGCGAGCTCGCGCTACGCACTCATCGCCGTCCAGGGACCGGCCGCCCTCGCGACCCTTCAACCGCTGACAGGCGTCGACCTCAACGTGATCAAGTACTACTGGTTCACCCATGGCGAAGTGGCCGGCGTGCGCGCGACCATTTCGCGCACAGGCTACACGGGCGAAGACGGCTTCGAGATCTTCGTCCCGCCCCAGTCGGCCGACCGCGTCTGGCTGGCCATTCTCGAGTCCGGCAAGGCGGCCGGCGTGATTCCCTGCGGGCTCGGCGCCCGCGATACGCTACGCCTCGAGGCGGGCATGCGCCTCCACGGCAACGACGTCGACGACACGACGAGCGTGCTCGAAGCCGACCTCGGCTGGATCGTCGGCTGGAACAAAGCCGACTTCATCGGCGCCTCCGCGCTGCGCGAGCAGAAAGCCCAGGGGGTGCGCCGGAAGATCGTGGGCTTCGAGATGGTCGACCCTGGGATCGCGCGCCACGGCCACGACACCTACGTGAACGGCGTCAAGGCCGGCCAGGTCACGAGCGGCACGCAGACGCCGTACCTGAAGAAGGCCATCGGCATGGCATACTTGCCGGTCGATAGCGCCAAGAGCGACGCAGGATTCGAGATCGACATCCGAGGCCGACGCGCCCGCGCGCGTGTCGTCCCGCTCCCGTTCTACAAGCGCGCGAAGGCCTAGGCAATGCAACCCGTTGCGTGGAGAATCGATGGCGTATCCGGCCGGCTATAAGTACACCAAGGATCACGAGTGGCTCGATCTCAAGGGTGACAGGGGCAGGGTGGGCATCACCGACTACGCCCAACGGCAGCTCGGCGACGTGGTCTATCTCGAGCTGCCTGAGGTCGGCGCGAAGCTGGTGCAAGGGCAGGCGTTTGGCACCATCGAGTCGGTGAAGGCGGTGTCCGAGCTCTACGCGCCGGTCAGCGGAGAAGTCGTCGAGATCAACGCGGCGCTCAAGGCCAAGCCCGAAACCGTCAACACCGACCCGCACGGCAGCTGGATGGTCGTGATCAAGCTCGCCAACCCCGGTGAAGCGGGCGCGCTCCTCGACGCCGCGCAATACGCCGCCCTCGCGAAATGAACCCAATCATCAATCATCAATCATCAATCATCAATTCACAGATGCTGTTTGACAGCGAGCGTTTCCAGACTCGCCATATTGGTCCCGATCCAACGGAACGCGATGAGATGCTCAAGGTGGTGGGCGTCCCGTCTCTCGATGCGCTCATCGACCAGGCCATCCCCGCGCACATCCGGCTGAGAAAGCCGCTCGACCTGCCAGACGCGATCAGCGAACACCAGTTTCTGCAGGAGCTCGGCCGCATTGCCGCCCGCAACCAGGTGTTCAGGTCCTACATCGGCCTGGGGTACTACGACACGATCACTCCGAGCGTCATCGTCCGCAACGTCTTCGAGAATCCTGGTTGGTACACGCCCTACACACCCTACCAGGCCGAAATTGCCCAGGGCCGCCTTGAAGGGCTCCTCAACTTCCAGACGATGGTACGGGATCTGACGGGGATGGAGATTGCCAACGCGTCGCTGCTCGACGAAGCGACGGCGGCTGCCGAGGCCATGACGCTGCTGCATCGCGTGCAGGCGAAGAGGATCGAGGCGGCCGGAGGGGCTGCTCGTTTCTTTGTCGCCGATTCGTGCTTTCCGCAGACGCTCGAAGTGCTGCGCGCGCGCGCCGAGCCGCTCGGCATCGAACTCGTGGTGGACGACTGGCGCAAGGCGGCCTTCGACGGACGCCTGTTTGGCGCCCTCGTGCAGACACCGGACGAAGCGGGCCAGGTGCTCGATCTCGGCCGGTTCATCGCCGATGCGAAACAGGCCGGCGTCCTGGTCGCGGTCGGATCGGATCTCCTGAGCCTGGTGCTGCTCACACCACCGGGCGAGCTCGGCGCCGATGTCGTGTTCGGCAACTCGCAGCGCTTCGGCGTGCCCCTTGGTTTCGGCGGCCCGCACGCGGCATTCTTCGCGACGCTCGAGAAGCACGCCCGCCAATTGCCCGGGCGCATCATCGGCGTCTCGGTCGACGTCCACGGCGACACCGCGTACCGCATGGCGCTCCAGACACGCGAGCAGCACATCCGGCGCGAGAAGGCGACGTCGAATATCTGCACAGCGCAGGCGCTGCTGGCCAACGTGGCTGGTCTGTACGCCGTCTATCACGGTCCGGCCGGGCTGACCTCAATAGCGCGACGCGTGCACGCCCACGCGAAGCTCCTCGAGCGCGAGCTCACGGCCCTCGGGTTCCACCAACAGAACGACGCGTTCTTCGATACCTTGCGCGTGGCCGTGCCGGAAGCCATGGTTGAGCGCGTCCACGACGCAGCAACCGCCGCCCGCCTCAACTTCCGCTATCGTCAGGACGGCGCGATTGGCATCGCGCTCGACGAGACGACAGACCTCGACGACGTGGCTGCCATCGTCTCGGCGTTCGCCGCAGGCCTGCGGAAGGCGGCTCCGCGCATAGACCGATCGGCGGCCGGTCTCGAGGTGAACTATCCCGCGAACCTGGCACGGAAGACACCGTTCCTGACCCATCCGGTCTTCAATACACATCACTCCGAAACCGGGATGATGCGCTACATCCGGGGCCTCGAACGCAAGGACCTCGGCCTCGACACGGCGATGATCCCGCTCGGCTCGTGCACGATGAAACTCAACGCCGCCACCGAGATGCTGCCGATCACCTGGCCGGCGTTCTCGCGGCTTCATCCCTTCGCACCAGGCAAGCAGACGGAAGGGTATCAGCAGATTCTCGGCGAGCTCGAGGCCGCGCTGTGCACGATCACCGGCTTTCCGGCTGTGTCGTTTCAGCCCAATTCCGGCGCGCAGGGCGAGTTCACCAGCCTGATGGTCATCCGCGCGTATTTCCGCGAGCTCGGCCAGACTTTCCGAGACGTCGTTTTGATTCCGGCGTCCGCGCACGGATCGAACCCGGCCAGCGCCGTGATGGCCGGGCTACGGGTCGTCGTGGTCGCGAGCACCAGCCGAGGGGATATCGACGTCGACGATCTGCGCCGGAAGGCCGACGAGCACAAGGACCGGCTGGCCGCGTTGATGGTCACGTATCCCTCGACGCATGGCGTGTTCGAAGACCGCATCCACGAGGTGTGCGCCATCGTCCACGAGCGCGGCGGCCAGGTTTTCATGGACGGCGCGAACATGAACGCGCAGGTCGGCCTGACCAGTCCGGCGGCAATTGGCGCCGATGTAGTCCATCTCAACCTGCACAAGACATTCAGCATTCCGCACGGCGGCGGCGGGCCGGGGATGGGTCCGATTGCGGCGGCGGCCCACCTCGCGCCGTACCTGCCGCGTCATCCTCTCGTCAAGACGGGCGGCAGCCGAGGGATTCGCGCGCTGTCGGCCGCGCCGTGGGGCAGTGCGAACATCCTGCTGATCTCGTACGCCTATATCCGCATGCTCGGCAAGGACGGGGTGACAGAAGCCACCCGGCACGCGATTCTGAGCGCCAACTACGTCAAGTCGCGTCTCGAGCGGTTGTATCCCGCGCTCTACGCGGGGCCAAACGGGCGGGTCGCCCACGAGATGATTCTCGACCTGCGGCAGATCAAGCAGGCGAGCGGCGGGACGATTGACGAGACCGATGTCGCGAAGCGGTTGATGGACTTCGGGTTTCATGCGCCGACCGTGTCCTTCCCGGTTCCCGGCACGTTGATGATCGAGCCGACGGAGAGCGAACCGAAAGCGGAGCTGGATCGCTTTTGCGACGCGATGGTCGCGATCCGCGCCGAGATTCAAGCCGTGATTGACGGCAAGGTCGATCCGCGGGACAACGTGCTGAAGAACGCACCGCACACGGCGGCGGCCGTCACGGCCAGCGACTGGCGCCATCCGTACTCGCGCGAACAGGCCGCGTTTCCCCTGCCGTTTGTCCGCGCGCGCAAATTCTGGCCGAGCGTGGGTCGCATCGACAATCCGTACGGCGACCGCAATCTCATCTGCGCGTGCCCGCCGCTTGCCGCTTACGCGGAAGTCAACACCTAAAAGTTAAAGGTTAAAAGTTAGAAGTAGAAAGTTAGAAGTGAACATTCAAAAGGAGCGGTCTATGCGGCGAACAACGCTCGCGGTTGTGCTCGTCCTGTTCGCGTCCGCGGTGCCGGCTCAGGCGCAGTTCGCGCCCAAGTTCGGTCTCATCGGCGGTGCCAATCTCACCCACGTGGACCTCACCGACCCGGCGAGACCACCGAGTGACATTTACCACGGACAAACGGTGCCTGGCGCCGGCGCCGTCGTACTGTTTCCGGTGGCCGACCGACTCGCCGTCAGAATGGATCTCATCTGGCTTTCGAAAGGTCAGACGGTATCGGGCAAAGAGTTCAATAGCGACGCCGGGTCGCTGGATCTCACCTTTTTCGAAGTGCCGGTGCTCGCCGTCGTCGATATCCTGGGCGGGCGCTTGCGGCCGTACGTCATCGCCGGGCCAAGTTTCGGGCTCCTGCTCAATGCCTCTGTATACGATCCAACCCTGGCTGGCTCGAGCGACGTCAATTACGCATTCGATACCCTCGAGCTGAGCCTGATTGCGGGTGGGGGGGTCGCGTATCAGGCCCGGCGAGCCCGCTTCTTCATCGAGACGCGTTATGCGAGGGGGTTGAACAACATCGAAGCCGAACGGTTCACCGTCCCCGGCGGCTCCACCCCGTTCGTCAACACCGAGACGATGAAGACCAGGGGTGTTCAGATCATGATCGGGGTGACGGCGCGATGAGGCTCGGGCTTCGAGCCTCAAGCCCTGAGCCGTGAGCCTTTCGCCGGTAGCCGTCGAGCAGCGCACGCGTCGTCGGCCCGGGAACGCCAGCGCCTATTTTCTTGTCGTCCACCCGTACGATAGGCGCGACCTCGCGCGTCGTGCTCGTGAGAAATGCCTCATCGGCAGAGAACAGGTCCTCGTCTCGCAGCACGGCTTCTCGGACCGGGATGCCAAGCTCCGCCCCCACCTCGAACAGGAATTCGCGCGTCAGGCCCGCCAGGAGGCCCGCGTCGAGCGGCGGCGTGAGCGCCGCGCCATTCTTCACGACGAACAGGTTCGTCTGCGTGCCCTCCGCCAGCTCCCCCCGATAGTTGCGCATGATGCCTTCGAACGCCCCGCGCCTGAAAGCCTCCTGCATGGCGAGGGCGTTGTTCAGCAGGTTATTGGACTTGATGAGGGGGTTGACCGTGCCCGGGTGGTTGCGAACGATGGACACCAGGGTGACGCTGACACCGCGCTCGTAGACCTCTCTCGGCGGGCTGACGTGCGCCTTGACAATGACGATGATGGACGGCGTGGGGCAGGCCGCCGGGTCGTAGGACAGATCGCCAATGCCGCGGGTGACGAGAATCCGCACGTACGCTTCGCTGTCCGGGCCGCCGCCCAGCCCCGCGGCGTTCATGGTCTCGCGGCATCTGGCGGCCAGCTCGGCGTCGGTCAGCGGCACCGGCAGCGTGAGCATGTCCGCAGAGACCCGAAGCCGTCGCATATGGCGATCGAAGAGAAACGGCTGGCCGTTGTACGTGCGCAGGGTCTCGTAGATGCCTTCGCCGTAGAGGAACCCGTGGTCGAAGACGGAAACGACGGCGTGCTCCTGATCGAACACTCGCCCGTTGACATTGACAGTGGCTGCCATCCGATTGAGGGTACCATATCGGTCCTCAGTTCTTCGGCCCTGGTGCTTGGTCCGTCCCTGGTCCCCGGTCCATAGCCGGAACCAGGAAACGGGCGCGGACCATCGCCCAACGACGGGCCAGACGCCAGGAACCGAGCACCAGGGACCACAAGATGCGCGTCCTGAACTCCGCTCAAATGCGCGACGCCGATCGGCGGACGATCGAAGAGATCGGCATTCCGTCGCTCGTGCTGATGGAGAACGCCGGCCGACAGATCGTCGCGGCGCTCGAGGCCATGCACGCGGACTTGCTCGAAGAGCAGGTCGCGGTGCTCTGCGGGCGCGGCAACAACGGCGGTGACGGCTTCGTGGTCTCGAGGACGCTGGCGCAGCGGGGCGTGAGTGTCTCGGTGTTCTTGCTCGGGTATGTGGCCGACGTGCGCGGCGACGCCCGCGTCAATCTCGAAGTCCTCGGCCGGCTCGGCCTGTCGATCGTGGAGATCGCCGACAGCCAGGCCTGGGAACTTCATGGGCCTGAAGTGACCGCCTGCCCGCTCATCATCGACGCCATCTTCGGCACGGGATTGAACGCGCCGGTGTCGGGGCTGGTCCAGTCGGTCATCGCGGACGTCAACGCGTCTGGAAGCATGGTCGTCTCAATCGATCTGCCGTCTGGTCTCTCGGCGGACTCGCCTGATCCGATCGGCGACTCAATCGAGGCTGACGCAACGATCACGCTCGGCGCGCCAAAGTTGCCGTTGGTCCTTCCTCCCGGCGAAACGCGTGCGGGCGATATCGTCATCGCCGATATTGGGATCCCGGCCGAGGTGTTCGAGGCACTCGACGGTCCCCGCGTTCATCTGCTGACGCGCGCCGCTATGCGCGCGCTCATCACGCCGAGGCCGCCGGACAGCCACAAGGGCGACTACGGCCATGTGCTCATCGTTGCCGGCTCGAAGGGAAAGACCGGCGCCGCGCATCTGGCCGCCGTCGGGGCCCTGCGGTCGGGCGCCGGCCTGGTGACGGTTGCCACGCCAGCCGCGTGTCAGCCGATCGTGGCTTCGATGGGGCCGGAGTACATGACCGAGGCACTTGGCGAGACAGACGCGGGGCTCGATGCCGACGGCGTCGATCGCGTGCTCGAGATGGCGCGGGACGTGATCGCCATCGGTCCGGGCCTCGGACAGGGGCCGGCCACACAGTCCTTCATCAGGGCGATCGTCGATCGGGCGACGATGCCCCTCGTCGTCGACGCGGACGGGTTGAACGCGTTCAAGGACGATCCCGACCGGCTCGCCGGTCGGGAAGGACGTCACGTCATCATCACGCCGCATCCGGGCGAGATGGCCAGGCTCGTCGGCATGTCCACCGAGGAGGTGCAGGCGAGCCGTCTGGAGATCGCGCGCAACTTTGCGGTTGCGCACCGGGTCTACGTCGTCCTCAAGGGGCACCGGACGCTCATCGCGACGCCCGACGAGAAGGTGTTCATCTGCCCGACCGGGAATCCCGGCATGGCGACCGGCGGAACGGGTGATGTGCTGACCGGTATGATCGCCGCCTGGCTCGCGCAGTTGCTCGACGCCGAGGCGGCTTGCAAGCTGGCCGTCTATCTCCACGGGATGGCCGGCGATCTCGCGGAGGCCGACGAAGGGGAAGTGTCGATGACGTCCTCGGATCTCGCCGGCCATATCGGTGACGCGATTCTCGAGGTCACGGCGCGCCGGAAAGTCGTCGAGAACGACCACGGGTCCGGCTAAAGCTTGACGCCACGAATGGCAATCCGAGGTACTCGTACGTGGCGTCCGGCTTTAGCCGGACTTTGCCCGTGACCATCACCACACATTCGGAATCCGAAACCGCCGCTGTCGGGCGCGATCTGGCGGCCCGACTCTCGGCCGGGTCCGTCGTCCTGCTGCGTGGAGACCTGGGCGCAGGGAAGACGGCGCTCGTTCGCGGCCTGGCCGAAGGCCTGGGCGTCAACCCCGAGGAGGTCAGCAGCCCGACGTTCACGTTGATGCAGGAGTATCGCGGCGGGCGCGTGCCCCTCCTGCACGTCGACCTCTATCGACTCAACGATCCCCGCGAGATCGAGGATCTCGGGCTCGACGAACTCGCGGCCGACGCCGTGCTCGCGATTGAATGGGCGGACAAGCTGCCACGTACGCCGCCAGAAGCGATCCGCATCACGATCGAGCACGCGGGCGAAACAGGGCGGCGACTGACGGTACAAACTGAAAAGTAAGAACTAAGAACTCAAAAGGGCACGGCTTGCATACTCCTTTCAAGTTCTAACTTTTCAGTTTTGCATCATTCCGATCGGTAGTTAGGGGCCTCTTTCGTGATCGCCACATCGTGCACGTGGCTTTCGCGCACGCCGGCCGCCGTGATGCGCACGAGCGTCGCCTCGCGCTGCAGCGTCGGAATGTTGCGGCATCCGCAGTAGCCCATGCCGGCGCGGAGGCCGCCGACGAGCTGGTAGATGAGCGCGGCCACGCTCCCCTTGTGCGCCACGCGGCCCTCGATCCCTTCGGGCACCAGCTTGTCGACGCCGCTCGGGCCGGCCGGGCCGCCGGGGCCGCTCGGCGCATCGAGGTCGAACTGATCTTGAAAGTACCGGTCCCGGCTGCCTCGGCGCATGGCGCCAATGGACCCCATCCCGCGGTACTCCTTGAAGCTGCGCCCTTGATAGAGGATGAGCTCGCCGGGGCTCTCGTCGGTGCCCGCGAACAGATTGCCGATCATCGTCGTACTCGCGCCGACGGCGATGGCTTTGGTGACGTCTCCCGAGAAGCGGATGCCGCCGTCCGCGATGACCGGCACGTCGTGCCGCGCCGCCGCCCTCGCGCAGTCCATGACGGCTGTAATCATCGGCACGCCGATGCCGGCAATGATGCGCGTTGTGCAGATCGATCCCGCTCCAATGCCGACCTTGACCGCGTCCACGCCGAGCGCGATCAGCGCCTCGGTGGCCTCGGCGGTTGCCACGTTGCCAGCCACGAGCTCGACATCCGGGAAGCTCCGGCGCAGCTGGCGCACCATGTCCAGCACGCCCTGCGCATGGCCGTGCGCCGTATCGACCACAAGCGCGTCGACATGGGCCGCTACCAGTGCCTCGGCGCGCTCGACCGTGTCGCGCGCCACGCCGACGGCGGCGCCGCATCGCAGCCGGCCGAGGGAATCCTTTGACGCGTTGGGGTACTTGACGGCTTTCTGGATGTCCTTGACCGTGATGAGCCCCTTGAGCCGGTAATCGCGATCGACGACGAGCAGCTTCTCGACCTTGTGCTTGTGGAGGATTTCTCGGGCCGAATCGAGGTTGGTGCCCACGGCCACGGTGATCAAATTCTCGCGCGTCATCACGTCGCCAATCGGCCGGCCGACGTTGGTCTCGAAGCGGAGGTCGCGGTTCGTCAGGATGCCGACCAGCCGCCCTTCCTTGCTGCCGTCCTCGGTAATCGGCACGCCCGAGATGCTGAACTTCCTCATCAGGTCGAGCGCTTCGTAGATGCGGTTGGTGGGGGAGAGCGTGATCGGGTTGACGATCATGCCGCTCTCGGACCGCTTCACCCGATCGACCTCCGAGGCCTGTTCCTCAATTGACAGATTCTTGTGGATGACGCCGATGCCGCCGTGCTGCGCCATCGCGATCGCCAACCCCGACTCGGTGACCGTGTCCATCGCGGCGCTGACAATCGGGACGTTCAACCGGATGTGTCTCGTCAGTTGCGAGCTGACATCCACCTGCGTCGGCAGCACATCGGAGTGTCTCGGCACCAGCAGCACATCGTCAAACGTGAGTGCGGTGACCAGGCCCGATTCGATCGTGGGGAGCGTGCGCGCCTCAGTTGTTGTGGCCATAGTCACCTCGACTGCTGACTGCTGACTGTCTACGTCGCAGTTCCATGACACTTCTTGTACTTCTTGCCGCTACCGCAGGGGCATGGATCGTTACGCCCCACTTTGGGCTCTTCACGTCGGACCGTCTTCACCTTCGCATCATCGCCGCCCACACGCGGCGGCGCCTGCTGTCCACGCCGCGGCCCGAATGCGGGTTCCTCGGCCACGGCTGCCGCGCTGCCGCGACCGCCGCCGAAGGCGGAC
>JBAUGX010000122.1:0-31108 GCA_049679965.1 Vicinamibacterales bacterium | reverse complement strand
CGTCAGAATTTGCTAGGCAAAATGACACCTCGACCGTTGCTCTCGTGCTGCTGGCAGACGATATTGTTTGATCCATGTCTTGGCAACAACAAAAAAGTCTGTGTGGCCCCCGAGGTGGCCCCGGTTGATCAACTGCGTAGTCTGTGCGTGATGTTCGGATGGCAGCTTGCCCGGGGGAGCCGCAGCCTCTCGAAGCGCGAGGCAGAGACAACTTTGTCTATTCTACGAATACTTCTACGTAAATGTCGCCCGTTGCTGGTCCTGGCGGTCTTCCGTCGCGGCGTTGAGCTGTTGCGCCAGTTTTGGCGGAGAGCCTCGTATTCTACACGCCTCCGCCGCACCGTTCACGCTATCCTTCGCTGAAGATGCCTGGCCGCGCTCGATCCCTTCTGGCCAGAACGCTCGTCCTCGCGGCATCGCTCGTCGTGGCTGTCGTGGCCGCCGAAGGAGCGATGCGCATCCTCTACGAGCGCATCGACTTCCTCAGGCCCGAGTTCGTGGTCGATGACGTGCTGCCGTTCCGGATCGCGCCCTATTCGGCCGGGCACGACGAGTGGGGATTTCGCAACCTCTCGCTGCCCACGCGCGCCGACATCGTTGCCATCGGCGACTCCACCACCTATGGAGATGCCGCCCCCGCCACTGGATCCTGGCCGAGCTGGCTGGCACGCGCCACCGGACTGACCGTTTACAACCTTGGCCTCGGCGGGTACGGACCGCCCGACTACCTCTATCTGCTCGAGACCCTGGCGCCGCGCCTGGCCCCTTCGCTGGTGATTGTCGGGCTCTACTTCGGCAACGATCTGTACGATGCGGTGGAGCACGTGTATGCCCGCGAGCACTGGCGCGAGCTCAGACGGAGCGAGCCCGGCGGCGTCACCCCCGTCCCACTTCCGCTCCCGCCCGCCACCCCGCCTTCGTCCGCGCGGTTCACGCCGGAAGGCGCCAGGGACTGGCTCGAAACGCACAGCATGCTGTTCAGGCTCGTCGAGGCAGGACCGGTGGGCCAGACCATCAACCGGTACGCGGATCGGGCGGGGGCGGAGGGCGGCTGCGCGCTCGAGGGCGGTTCGCCCTTTCCAACTGTCCTGACGCCGCACGACCGGCTGCGGGCACTCGACCTGTCGTCCGGCAAGATTCAGGAAGGCCTCCAGATCACGCTGGGGCTTTTCGCGCGCATGCGTCGCGTGGCCGACCAGACCGGCGCGCGTCTGCTGATCGTCCTGATTCCAACCAAGGAAAGCGTGCTGGCTGACCGGATCGACGACACGCGCGATGCCGCCTGCATCGACGTCCTGCGGCAGGTCGTCAGCAACGAGCGGCAGGCCCGGGAACGGATCATCGAGGAGCTACGGCAGCAGGGGATTGGCTACGTGGATGTGTTGCCCGCGCTGAAGGCCGGCGTCGAGGCCGGGACCGAGCGGATGTACCTTCGCTCGGGCGACAGCCACCCGAACGACCGTGGCTACCGCGTCATCGCGACGACGGTGGCGCCCTTCGCGAAGCGATGAGGAGTGGCGGAGGGAGACCGCCAGGCCTTCAGCGGCTCAAGCGGTTATCTCCGGATCTGGCGCACGGCCCGTTACTTCGCGCATGGCTGCGGCATGCCGGCGGGCGGCGAACGCGTCGCGAACGAGCCTGAAGATGGTGCGACGGTTTTGAGCGATGACCTTGATCCACTCCCGCTTGCCCATCTGCGGGAAGTAGATGCCGCGAAAGCACAGGCGCGCGATAAACAACATCACACGATGAGCCACCGGCTTGTCGGGGATCGCGTCCACGGCCGCGGCAATCGCTGAAGCGCTGTATGAACTTTCCCACGCGTGAAGCACCTCCGCGTGCGTCTGCTCGATGCTCATCTTCAACGGCGTGTGAGCCATCGTGTACGGCTGAAAATTCAGCCAGTGCAGCGGCCGCGTGAGACGCCCCGCCAGTTCCAGTCTCTTATACAACGGCGTCGACGGAAACGGGATCAGCGTGCCGAACACGGGTAGTCCTGGAGGCCAGCTTCGAATCTGTTCGAGCGTGCGGTCCGCGGCGCCGGGCGTGTCGTTATCCAGTCCGAAGATAAACGAGGTGATGGCGTGAATATCACGCTTGGCGAGTCGTTCAAGCACCTCTTTATACTCGTCAGGTTTGTTGAAGCTCTTGTTCGCGATGGCGAGATTGGTCGTATCCACCGACTCCATGCCGATAAATATCCACTTGCCGTCCGACGCCTTGATGAGATCGACGAGTTCCTCGTCGCGCAGCAGATTCGCGCTGATTTGCGCCACCCAGTTCATCTGCGCGCCGGCGGCGATAATGTCGCGGAGCAGCGATTTTGTCCGCTTGATGTTGATGGCGAAATTGTCGTCGATGAAAAAGACCGCAATCTGGCCCTTCTCGGCCTTCGCCCTGGCTTTCAGGCGAAGCAGCTCATCGACGACGCTTTCGTTTGTTCTGAATCTGATCGAGTCGCCGAAGAATCCGGTCACCGTACAAAACTCGCAACCGTACGGGCATCCTCGGCCGGACTCGACTGGAATCAACCGAAACGTTCCAAACCCGTCGTCGAGTTTCCTGAGCATCGGCGCCAGGATTCTCGGGACCATGTTGAACTGATCCAAATCCATCGATTCCCAGGGAATGGATGGATACGGCTGAAGGCTCGGCTTTCGGTCCTTGCCCGCCTCATCAACAGGCAGGTAGATGTCCTTGAGCTCACCGCGCGCGGCGTCCGCGACGATCGTCGGCCAGGTTTCATCAGCTTCACCGAGGGCCACAGCATCGGCGTGTTGAGGCCCGCCGGTTCGTCCGAGCGCCTCATCCGGCACCTCGGTCACGTGAGGCCCGCCCATCACCACCGGCACCCCAACGGCCCGAATCGCATCAGCCATGCGGTAGGCCTTCTGGATCATCCGGGTCATCGAGCCGATGCCGACCAGGTCGATCTTTTGCTCGCGGACGAACCGCGCGATTCCTTCTTCGTCCATGCGCTGGGCGTTGCCGTCGATCAACAGGACCTCATGTTCGGGCGGGGTGAGCGCCTTGAGCAGGAACATCCACAGATGCGGCATGAAATTCCGCGTGACGCCGTTGTCCGGATTAAAGAGCAGTATTCTCATGGGTCTGCCTTTGTAAGGGCGCTGCCCTTTGACGCATTCATGCTTTATGGCGGAGGGAGAGGGATTCGAACCCCCGGTACCCTTTCAGGTACAGTGGTTTTCAAGACCACCGCCATCGACCACTCGGCCATCCCTCCGAACAAGGTGCTTAGGTTCCTAGGTGCTTCGGTTCTTTGGTGCCGGGGCACCCACGCACCCACGAACCTATGCACCGAAGCACCTCTCCGAGCTAGCGTGCCGCGGCACGCTTAGCGAGGAGCACTTCCATTTCGTCCATCACGCGATTCATCGCGTTCATCGTCAGATCGAGCGGCTCGTCGGTGGTCATGTCAACGCCCGCGTCCTTCAGCAGTTCGATCGGATACTTCGATCCGCCGGCGTTCAGGAACGCAAGGTAGCGCTGCCGCGCCGCCGCGTCGCCCGCCTTCACTTTCTCGGCGAGCGCCAGTGACGCCGCGAACGAGGTCGCGTACTGGTACACATAGAAATCTCGGTAGAAGTGCGGAATGTAGCTCCACTCGTTGGCGATGTAGTCGTCCACGACCGACACCCCTTGATCATGGCCGTAGTACTTCTTCGTAATCTCGAAGTACAGCTTCGAGAGCGCGTCGCCGGTGATCGGCTGGCCCTTCTGCGCCATCTCGTGCATGCGCAGCTCGAACTCGGCGAACTGCGTCTGCCGGAACACGGTCGCCTTGATGCCCTCGAGGTAGTTGCCGAGCAGCGACAGCCGCGTATCGTCGTCCTTGATGTTCGCGAGCATGTAATCGATGAGCAGCGACTCGTTGAACGTGGACGCAACTTCGGCGACGAAGATCGGGTAACTCGCGAGCGGATAGGGTTGCGTCTTGTTCGACAGGTAGCTCTGCATCGTATGCCCGAGCTCGTGCGCCAGCGTGCTGACGTCGCTGTACTTGCTGTTGTAGTTGAGCAGCATGTACGGATGGACGTCGTAGGCGCCCCCCTGTGAATACGCGCCCGAGCGCTTGCCGTCGTTGGGGAACAGATCGATCCAGCGTTCGTTGAATGCGCGCTGGATCACGGCCCCGTACTCGGGCCCGAGCGGCGCGACCGCGGCCAGTACGTGCTTCTGCGCTTCCTCGGGCGTGTACTGCAGGCTGACAGAGCCGACCAGTGGCGCGTAGAGATCGTAGTAGTGCAGCTGGTCCACGCCCATCATCCGCTTGCGCAGCCGGAGATACCGGTGCAACGCCGGCAGGTTTCGGTTGACGCCGTCGATGAGACGCGCGTACACCGACACGGGGATATTCGGGCCGTCCAGGGCGAACTCGAGCGCGGAGGGATACTTCCGCGTCTTCGAGAGGAACTGCACCTTCTGTACCTCGCCGTTCATCGTCGTCCCGAACGTCCGGCTGTAGCTGCCAAGCGCCTTGAAGAACGCGGACATCACCTTCTCGCGATCCGCGCGATTGGGGAGGGCGCGCAGATCGGCGAACGCGGCCTGATCGAGCTTGACGGATCGGCCGTCGCTGAGCGTCACGGTGGGAAACGGAAAGTCGGCGTTGGCGAGGATGCCGTAGACGCCGCTCGGACTCTCGGCGAGGGGCCCGAGGTCGGCGAGCAGCTTTTCTTCCGCGTCCGTCAGCGTATGCGCCGCGCGTCGAACGATGTCCTGAAGGTAGAAGCGGTAGATTCGCAGCCGCGGCTCCGCGGCGAGGAATCGATCGACCGTTCCCCGCTCGAAGCGCAGGACTTCCGGCTCGATGAACGCCGCTTGCGCGCCAAACGACGAATAGAGCTGCGACATCTCCTGACGCATGCCCTGTCGTTGAGAGTCGCGTGTGTCCTGGTCGGCCAGCATGCTCGCGTACACGTACTGGCGCGACAGCTCCTTGTCGAACGCCGACATCTTCTCGAGCGCGTCGGCGAGCGTGGCGGCCGAGCTCGCCAGCTTGCCCTGGAACTGGCGGAGCTGGGGCAACTCGGCCGCGATCTTGTCCTTCGCCGCCCGCCAGGCGGCATCGCTCGGATAGATCTCGGCGAGATTCCACTTGTACTTGTCTGCGATCTTCGACCGATCGCGCTCTTGCGCGACCGCGGTGAGCGTGAGCGCGATGAGCGCCACGGCCACCAGGCTGGACCGGGACATGGAGCGAGTCATCGGGTTGCGCATGGGTCACATCCTATCAATTCTTTCGCGGCCGTCCATATACGGTCGAAGCGCCGCCGGAATCACCACCGCCCCGTCTTTCTGCTGGTAATTCTCGAGAATCGCGATGAGCGTGCGGCCCACGGCGAGGCCCGACCCGTTCAGGGTGTGAACAAACTCGGTCTTGCCCGTGCCGCCCGCGCGGAACTTGATGTTGGCCCGCCGCGCCTGGAACGCCTCGGTGTTGCTGCAGGAAGAGATCTCGCGGTATGCCTTCTGGCTCGGCAGCCATACCTCGATATCGTACGTCTTGGCCGACGCAAAACTCATGTCCCCGGTGCACAGGAGCATCGTGCGATACGGGAGCTCGAGGCGCTCGAGCACCTCTTCGCCGTTCGCGACGAGCGATTCCAGTTCCTCGTACGAGTGCTCCGGCGCCGTCAGTTTCACCATCTCGACCTTGTCGAACTGGTGCTGCCGAATCAGACCCCGCACATCCTGGCCGTACGAGCCGGCTTCGCTCCGGAAGCAGGGCGTGTACGCCGTGTAGCGAATCGGCAGGTCGCGCCCGTCGAGAATCTCGTCGCGGTGCAGATTCGTGAGCGGCACTTCCGCCGTCGGAATCAGATACAAGTCCCAGTCTCCCGCGATCTTGAACAGATCGGCCTCGAACTTCGGCAGGTTCCCGGTGCCGGTGAGCGAGGCCGCATTGACCATGAAGGGCGGTTCGACTTCGCGATACCCATGCTCGCGCGTGTGCAGGTCGAGCATGAAGTTGATGAGCGCGCGGGACAGCCGGGCGCCGGCGCCGCTGAGGACCGAGAAGCGCGCGCCGGAGATCTTGGCCGCGCGCTCGAAGTCGAGAATGCCGAGCGCGGCGCCCAGATCCCAGTGCGGCTGCGGTACGAAATCGAACGTGCGCGGATTGCCGTGCCGCCGCACTTCGGCGTTGTCCGCGGCGCTCTTGCCCACCGGCACGCTCGCGTGCGGGAGGTTCGGCAGCGCCAGCATGGCCTCGTTCCGCTGGTGCTCGACCGAGTCGAGCTGCATGTTGCCCTGCTTGATCTGCTGGGCGCGCGCGCGGTTCGCGTCCTGAATGCTCGAAGTATCTTCGCCCCGACGCTTGGCCTGTGCAATCGCGTCCCCCGACGTATTCTGCTGCCGCTTGAGCCCTTCGAGCTCGGGGATCAGCCGGCGGCGCGCGGTGTCGAGCGTAGCAATGTCTTCGAGCGCTTTATCCGGATCGAGGCCGCGGCTTCTCAGCCCGGTTCGGACCTCTTCGATGTGGTCGCGCACGAACGCAGGATCGAGCATGGAGAGCATTGTATGCCGTCGCCGCCGACTCCTCTGCTAGGATCCAAAGCCGTGACGACCACAGTCCGCAAGGCCGTGTTCCCCGCCGCCGGCCTCGGCACCCGTTTTCTGCCGGCGACCAAGGCGCAGCCCAAGGAAATGCTGCCGCTCGTCGACAAGCCCATCATCCAATACGGGGTCGAGGAAGCCGTCGCCTCCGGGATCTCCAACTTCATCCTCGTGACGGGCCGCGGCAAGAACGCCATCGAGGATCACTTCGACGTGTCGGTCGAGCTCGAGGCGTTTCTCGAGGCGCGCGGCAAACGCGAACAGCTGGAGGAAGTCCGCAAGATCTCGCGGCTGTTGAACTTCGCGTACGTCCGCCAGGGCGAGCCCCTCGGCCTGGGCCACGCGGTGCTCGTGGCGCGCGACCTGGTCGGCGACGAGCCGTTCGCCGTCATCCTGGGCGACGATGTGATTGACGCCGAGGTGCCGGCGACCAGGCAGCTCATCGACGTGTTCATGCGCGTGAAGGGGCCGGTGCTCGCCGTCGAGCGGGTGCCGCACGACGAGATCTCGAACTACGGCGTGATCGCGGTCGATGCGTCCGCGCGTCTGGGCGACGGCATCTACCAGGTGCGCGACCTGGTCGAGAAACCGCCGCGCGAGCAGGCGCCCTCCGACCTCGCGATCATCGGGCGCTACGTGCTGACGCCGGACATCTTTCCCGCGCTGGCCGCCACGCCGCGAGACCGGTCGGGCGAGATTCAGCTGACCAACGGCCTGCGCGATCTGCTCAAGTCACGGCCGATCTACGCCTGCGAGATCAAGGGCGTCCGCCATGACACCGGCAACAAGCTGGGCTTTCTCAAGGCCGTGGTGTACTTCGCCCTTCGCCGCCCGGATCTCGCCGACAAGTTCTCGGCGTACCTCGCGTCGCTTGACCTGAAGACGCCCGCGACCAGACGCTAGACTTTTTCCTGTTTGTCGCGGGGCCCCACCCGAAGCGACTATCCGCTTAGTCTACGATTTCGAGTCTTTCACCGGCGCGGAGCTGGTCGTTGTCGGCGATGCAGAAGCGGAGGGTTTCTTCTCGTCACTCTTGGCTGTGTCGGTCTTAGGGGTTTCCGACTTCGGACCGTCGGTCTTGGCCGACTCCGTCCTGTCCGCCCCGTCCTTCTTGTCGGATTTGTCGGCCTTGTCATTCTTGTCATTCTTCCCAGGGGCCGGCTGATCTTTCTTCGGGTAGTCGGTGATGTAGAACCCGGAGCCCTTGAACTGAAACGCGGGCGACGAGAACAGCTTGCGGACGGCGGCGCCGCACGACGGGCAGGCGTCGAGCGGCGGATCCGAGAACTTCCGGATCAGTTCGAACTGCCGGCCGCAGCCGTCACACTGATATTCGTAGAGGGGCATGTCGGAACGTTCTCATTCGAGCAAGTCGCCGCCATTGTCGCCGAGCATCAGCTGTCGATGGAGCCAGAAGGGCGCCGTCCCCTGACCAAGCAGCGTATCGTGAAAGGCGCGCAGCGAAAATGCCTTTCCTTGATGCTGTTTGCAGTCCTGCCGGAGCTTGAGCAACATGAGCTTCCCAACGGTGTAGACGAGGTAGGTTGGATCGAAAGTGCCCCGTTCCGCTTCGCGGCGCGCACTGGCCTCCTCCATGAACGCCTCGTCGCGGAACAGGCGCATGCCCTGCTCGACCGACATATCCTCGGCGTGCAGTTTGATGCACACGATGAACCGCGCGAGCCGGATCAGCGCCTCGGCGAGCTGGCCGAGCTTGACGCTGCGGTCTTCACGGCCGAATCCCGCCTCGATCATCATCTGCTCGCAGTAGTGCGCCCAGCCTTCCACAAACGACGTCGGGGCGAACATGATCGACTTGCGCGTCTTGGACTCGACGCGGCGCAGGTGCTGGAAGTGGAGAAAGTGGCCCGGATAGACCTCGTGAATCGAGATGGACCAGAGCGTCGGATAGTTGTAGTCGCGCAGGTGCCCGTCCTGCCGATCGCGCGGCCACGAGGGATCCACGTCGGTCAGGTAGTAGTACGCTTCGGTCGGCTTGGTCTCGAAGGGCCCCGGGGTCCACATGCTGGCAAATGACCACCGGTAGAATTCGGGCGTTGGGGCGACCGTGATCTGCTCGCTTTGCGGCACCGTGACGATCGACTGCCGCTCGAGGAATGTCGCGAGCGCGTCCACCTGCTTTCGGGCGACGCTCACCAGCTCGCCCGGCGCGGGATGCTGGCCCTTCGTGCGCGCCCAGGCCTCGAGCGGATCACCGCCGTTCATCCGGCCCGCCAGGCTCCGAAATGCTTCCTGCGTCGCCTTCAGCTCGCGCGTCGCAATGGCGAGCAGCCGATCGACGGGCAGGGCCAGGCCTTCGTCGAGCTTCAGCTTCTGCTCGAAGATGTCGCGGCCCAAACGGAAGGACGCGCGAGCCTTCGGCCCAACGTCTGTTTCAAGATACTGTACGTAGGCGCCGACAGCCTGCACGGCCTCGGCCTGGGCGTCGGCCAGGTCGCCAAGCAGATGCAGATCGTCGACGTCCGAGAGCGCCCGCGGCAGATCATGCTCGATGAAGGTGAGCGCGCCCCGCATGGTCTCGATGCCGACCTTGACGAAAATCCCCGGCGGATCCTTGACGTTGTCCCGCGCAGCCTGAATCAGCCGCGGCGCCTGGCGCAGCTTGGACAGGATGCGGCGGGCGCGTTCGGCGGGCGGCGCGTAGCTGAACAGTGCTTGACCGGCGAGGCTGGAGGCCAGCAGATCCGAGTAGTACTGCGGGTTGCGCTCCCAGGTTCTGACTTGCTCGAGATCGAAAATGCGGCTCTTGAGGTTGGCCGCCAGCATCCCGTGCTCGAGCCGTTCGGTAGGGGTGAGCCCCTCGGGGCTGATGTCGGTCAATCGGCGCAGATAGCCCGTCAGCGCGTGGACCTCGGCTTCAATCGACGGCCGGCTGACGTCCTCGAGCAGGTCGTCGTGCGCATGGACACCGTCGAGTGAGGCGTGCGTCGGGTGCCGCTCGTGCAGGTAGGCCAGCAGGGTGTCGACAAAGTGCGGAAGCGGTTCGGAGGCAATCATTGTTTTCGGCCGCGCGCCTGCCAGGATCGCCAATGGTACAATATGCGACGCGTTCGATGCCGGGCACGCTGTTCGTGGTCGCCACGCCGATCGGCAACCTCGATGACATCACAGCCCGGGCGCTGCGGGTCCTGCGAGAGGTCGCCGTCATCGCCGCCGAGGACACTCGCCGGACCGCCCAGTTGCTGGCGCGATACGCGATCACGACGCCAACCACGAGCCTTCACGAACACAACGAGCAGCAGAAATCCGCCGCGCTTATCGCCCGTCTCGAACGAGGCGAGTCCGTCGCGCTCGTGTCGGATGCGGGCACGCCGACCATCTCAGACCCTGGCCAGCGCCTGATTCGTCAAAGTCTTGACGCGGGCATCCACGTCGAGCCCATTCCCGGGCCGAGCGCACTCCTCGCCGCCCTCAGCGTTTCGGGATTGCCGTGTGAGACCTTCGCCTTCCTCGGATTCCCACCGACTCGGTCAAAAGCCAGAAGACTATGGTTCGACCGGCTAAGGTCGCTGGGTGGCACCATCGTGTTCTTCGAAGCGCCCCACAGGATCCGCGAGACGCTGGGCCATATTCAGCGGCTCTGTGGTGACTGCCAAACGGTTGTGTGTCGAGAACTGACCAAGGTCCACGAAGAATTGGTTAGAGGACCAATTTCTACCGTCATCGGGGGGCTCTCAATAAGGCGCGGTGAGTTCACGGTCGTCATTAATATTGGTCACATGACACACAATGGCACTATCGCGCGCCCAGCGGGCGAAGATCTGGCTATAGAAATTGGTGAAATAACAGAATCTATGGGTCTCTCTCGCCGTAGAGCCCTCAATGTGTTGGCTAAACGGCACGACATGTCGCCGAATGAGGTCTACGAAGCCATCGAGCAAGCCAAGAACTTGGTCAAAAAACAGAAATAGCGTGCGGTTGGTCGTTGCCGCGCGGCGTCGCTTGACCGATTGGGTCCGTTTTGCTAACTTACCCGCCGCCCTCACGCACCGAGTCCCCCGTCCTGGAGTGTTCATGGTGAAGCAGCGGCGGTTGCCCAGACCGACCAGAGGGCCAGTTGCCCCTTCGGCCGCGCCTGCGGGCCCGGTAGGACCGGTCGCCCCCCAGCGTCGTTCGACGTATGTCGAGGCGGTCGCGCTATACGAGCGCGGCCTCGAGGCGCTGCAGCGGCACGATTTTCCGGTGGCCGCGAACCTCTTCGAATCTGTCCTCCGGCAGTATCCCGAAGAGAAGGAGCTGCACGAACGGGTGCGTTTGTACCTGAGTGTCTGCCAGCGCCAGGCCGAGGCCCGCGAGGCGGCCCCGCAAACACTCGACGAACGGCTGTACGCGGCCACGCTTGCCATCAACGGCGGCAGTTACGATCAGGCTATTGCCAACCTGCGCCTCGTGCGCGACGAGGACCCCGACAACGATCACGCCCTCTATATGTTGGCGGTCGCGCACGCCCAGCGCGGCGAATTGACCGAGGCGCTGGCCCACCTGGAGCGCGCCATCTCACTCAATCCAGAAAATCGGGCCCTCGCCCGGACCGACCCGGATCTGGAGCCCCTTCGCGGCGACGAGACATTCCGTGCAGCGGTGGACTCCGCCTCTAGCTCCCGTGCGGACCGCCGCCGTCCGATCCGCACGCGATTCACCCGATAAGGGATAATTGGGGGCCTCGGGCCTTCATGTCTGACGTCCATACTGTCGTCCTTGCGGCCGGCAAGGGCACGCGCCTTGTCTCGGCCACCGCCAAAGTGCTGCATCGCGTCGCTGGCGTGCCGATGATCGAGTACGTGCTGGCGACGGCTGCCGCCCTCCGCCCGCGCTCGACGACCGTTGTCGTCGGCCACCAGGCGGAAAGCGTGAAGGCCGCGCTGGCCCGGCATGCCGATCTCGCCTTCGTGGTTCAGGATCCGCAACTCGGCACGGGTCACGCGCTGCTTGCGGCCGAAGCGGCGCTGGGCGGCGCGACCGGCACGCTGGTGCTCCTGTCGGGCGACGTCCCACTCCTGTCGCGCGACACGCTCAGCCGGTTCGTGGCGCATCACCGAACGAGCGGCGCCGCCGCGACCGTGATGACCGCCTTGGTCGCCGATCCCAGCGGGTACGGCCGCATCGCTCGATCGGCCGATCGTATTGACCAGATCGTCGAGGATCGCGACGCCACCGCCGCCGAGAAAGCGATCCGTGAGATCAACTCGGGAATTTACGCGTTCGAGCTCGACGGGTTGTTCGACGCCGTCCGGGCGATCGCGGCCGTCAACGCGCAGCGCGAGTACTATCTGCCGGATCTGGTCGCCATCTACCGGCAGCGTGGCCGCGGCGTCGAAACCATGACCGTCCCCAACCCCGATGAGATTCGCGGCATCAACAGCCGCGCCGAACTGGCGGAAGTGAGCCGCATCGTGAGACAGCAAAAGAACGCCGAACTGATGGCCGCGGGGGTCACAATCGAAGATCCTTCAACGACGTACATCGATCGTTCGGTCAACATCGCGGCCGATACCATCATTCACCCCGGCGTCTCTATCGAGGGCCGGACGACGATCGGCACCGGCTGCGAGATTCATAGCGGTGTCCGCATCGTCGACTCGCGGATTGCCGACCGCGTCACCATCTTCAATCACTGCGTGATCCTCGCCGCCGTGGTCGACGACAACGCCCTGCTCGGTCCGTTCGCCCACCTGCGACCCGGGGTGCACATGGGCGAACGCGCCCAGGTCGGCAATTTCGTCGAGCTGAAGAACACGGTGCTCGGTCCCGGATCCAAGTCCAGGCATCTCAGCTATCTCGGTGACGCGACGATCGGCAGCCATGTGAACGTCGGCGCCGGTACCATCACCTGCAACTACGACGGCGTGACCAAGCATCGGACGACGATCGAGGACGGCGCCTTCATCGGAAGCGACACGCAGCTGGTCGCCCCCGTTACCGTCGGCAAGGGCGCGTATGTCGGCAGCGGCACCACGCTTCGCGAAGACGTGCCGGCCGGCGCGCTGGCCGTCAGCGCGGGCCCCCAGCGGAATATCGAGGGTTGGGTCGAGAAGAAAGTGAAAAAGCAGAAGGAAAAAGGCCAAAAGTAATGTGCGGCATTATCGGCTACATCGGACCGAAGGACGTCGTGCCGGTCCTCATCGAAGGCCTCAGACGGCTCGAGTACCGCGGCTACGACTCGGCGGGCGTCGCCGTCGTGCGCAACGGGACGATTGCCCTGCGGCGCAGCGCCGGCAAGCTGTCGAATCTCGAGGACGTGATTCACGCCGATCCGCTGACGGGCGATTACGGCGTCGGCCACACGCGCTGGGCCACCCACGGGCGGCCGACCGAAGAGAACGCCCACCCGCATCGTGACTGCACCGGTAAGATCGTCGTCGTCCACAACGGCATCATCGAGAACTACCTGGATCTGAAGCACGAGCTCCAGCAGCAGGGCCACAAGTTCGTCACGGAAACCGATACGGAAATCGTCGCGCATCTGGTCGAGCGCGAAACACAGGCCGACGGCCTCGAGAATGCCGTGCGGCGCGCACTCAAGCTGATGCGGGGCCTCTTCGCGCTCGTCCTCGTGTCGGCCGACGATCCAGGAAAGATCGTCGCCGTCAGAAATGGCCCCCCGATCGTGGCCGGCCTGGGCGATCACGAGTTCTTTGTCGCCTCCGACGTGCCGGCAATCCTGAGCCACACGCGGGACGTGGTGTTCCTCGGCGACGAAGAGATGGCCGTCGTCACGCGCGCGGGCATTGCGTTCTCGGATTTTGAGGGCCGACCCATTGAGAAGGTTGCGCAGCGGGTGCTCTGGGATCCGATCATGGCCGAGAAGGCCGGCTACAAGCACTTCATGCTCAAGGAAATCTTCGAGCAGCCGACCGCGGCCCGCGAGACGATCCTCGGCCGCGTCTCGCAGGATTCGGGGAAGGTCTTCCTCGAAGAGATGAAGCTGACCGACGCCGATCTCAAGAGCGCGGAGCGCGCGACGATTCTGGCCTGCGGCACCTCGTGGCACGCGGGCCTGATTGGGAAGTTCCTCATCGAGCAGCTCGCGCGCATGCCGGTCGAAGTCGATTACGGGTCGGAGTACCGATATCGCGGGCCGATCGTCACGCCGAAGACCCTCGCCGTCGTGATTACGCAGTCGGGCGAGACGGCCGATACGCTGGCAGCCCTGCGCACCGCCAAGCAGGGGGGCGCCCGCAGCATCTCGATCTGCAACGTCGTCGGCAGCATGGCCACGCGGGAAACCGACGGGACGATTTACACCCACGCCGGGCCCGAGATCGGCGTCGCCTCGACCAAGGCGTTCACGTCGCAGCTGGTCGCGTTGTATCTGCTGGCGCTGCGGCTGGGCCAGGTCCGCGGCACCCTCTCCCTCGAAGCCTCAAAACCCCACGTCGACGCGCTGCTCCAGTTGCCCCACCTGCTCGAGCAGGTCCTGAAGACCGCTCCCGAGATTGAAGAGGTCGCGGCCCGCTTCCATACCCGTACCGATTTCCTGTACCTCGGTCGCGGCATCAACTACCCGATCGCGCTCGAAGGCGCCCTCAAGTTGAAGGAGATCTCGTACATCCACGCCGAAGGGTATCCCGCCGGTGAGATGAAGCACGGGCCCATTGCCCTCATCGACGAACAGATGCCCGTCGTGACGCTGGCGCCGCAGGATCATGTTTTCGAGAAGATGATCGGCAATATGCAGGAGGCCAAAGCCCGCGGGGGATCGGTCGTGGTGCTCGCGACCGCCGGTCATCACAAGCTGTGGTCGATTCTCGATCGGACACGCGACTTCGTGATCGAGCTGCCGAGGGCCCCCGAGCTGCTCACGCCGCTCATCCTGGTGCTGCCGCTGCAGCTCCTGGCGTACGACATCGCCGTCCGCCGCGGCTGCGACGTCGATCAACCACGGAACCTCGCCAAGTCGGTGACAGTAGAATAGGCGCTTGCAGTTCCTCGACGGCCTCAATCCCGAACAACGCGACGCCGTACTTCACATTCACGGCCCGCTGCTGATCCTGGCGGGCGCTGGCTCGGGCAAGACCCGGGTCATCGCCACTCGCATCGCGCACCTGGTCGGCGGCGGCCACGCCCGACCCGACGAAGTACTCGCCGTCACCTTCACCAACAAGGCGGCCGAGGAAATGCGCGGGCGCGTCGCGGCGCTGCTCGGCTCGGACTGCAGCCGCCTGTGGGTCTCGACGTTTCACGCGCTGTGCGCCCGGCTGCTTCGGCGCGAGGCGCCCGCCATCGGTCTCTCGCGCGACTTCGTCATCTACGACTCGTCCGATCAGCTCACCGTCGTCAAGCAGGCCATCAAGGAGCTCCACATCGACGATGGGTTCGTGCAGCCGCGAGCGGTGCTCGGACGGATCAGTCACGCCAAGAACCGGATGGAAGCACCCGAAACGATCGCCGAGGCCGGCGCCTGGAACCGCAAGGACGAGCAGATCGCCAAGATCTATGCGTACTATCTCAAGGTGCTGAAGGCCAGCAACGCGCTCGATTTCGACGACCTGCTGCTCAAGGCCGTGGAGCTCTTCGAACAGTCCGTGAGTGTCCGCACGCGATACGCCGAGCAGTTCCGGTTCGTCATGGTCGACGAGTACCAGGACACGAACCGGCCGCAGTACCTGCTGGTGCGCCGGCTGGCTGAAGTCCACCGCAACCTCGCCGTCGTCGGTGATCCGGATCAATCGATCTACAAATGGCGCGGCGCCGACCTGCGGAACATCCTCGACTTCGAGCGCGATTTTCCAGAGGCGAAGACGGTCAAGCTCGAACGCAACTACCGTTCGACGCAGATCATCCTGGACGCGGCCTCGGCCGTCATCAAAGAGAACCGCAACCGCAAAGACAAGCGCCTGTGGACCGATCGCGCCGGCGGCGCGCGTATTCAGTACTTCCGCGGTGCTGACGAACTGGAGGAGGCGGCGTTCATCACCCGGGCGGCGCGGGCCGCGCTCGCAGACGCCGCGGAAGAAGGCGAGGTGGTGGCTGTCCTCTACCGGACCAATGCGCAGTCGCGCACGATTGAAGACGCCCTCATGCGCGAAGGCGTCGCCTACAAAATCGTTGGTGGTGTCCGGTTCTATGAACGCAAGGAGATCAGGGACACCCTGGCCTACCTGCGCCTGGTGATCAACCCGCACGACGATGTGAGCCTCCGGCGGGTCATCAACGTGCCGGCGCGCGGCATCGGCAAGGGCGTCATGGACGCCATCGACGCGGTCGCCGCCGCAGAGCCGGCAGGCGGCGGCGCCTGGAGCACGGACAGCCTTCCCCTGCTGGCCGCCGGCCTGGAGCCCGCGCTCTCGGCCAATTCGCTGTGGTCGCGCATCGTCCGCGGCCTTGACGAACGCGCGTTCCCTCCACGTGCGGCGGCGTCCCTCACGGTGTTTCGAGACCTGATCGTCGGTCTCACCGACGTGGCGCGACGGGAACCGGTGTCGACTGCGATCGGCCAGACGCTGGATAGGTGCGGCTACCTCCAGGATCTTCGGGAGGAGCGCAGCGAGGAGGCCAACGGCCGCATCGAGAACCTCGCCGAGCTTGTGTCGGCGGCTCGCGAGTTCGAAGGCCGCGAACCAGACCCCACCCTGGGAGGGTTCGTCGATCGCCTGTCGCTGCTCTCCGACGTCGATGAAGAACAGGGCACGATCGATGCGCGCGTGTGGCTGATGACGCTGCACAGCGCGAAAGGCCTGGAGTTCCCCGTGGTGATCATGGCCGGCCTCGAAGAGGGCCTGTTCCCGCATTCGCGGTCGCGGGAGGACGAAGAGGAGCTCGAAGAAGAGCGCCGGCTGTGCTACGTCGGCATGACTCGCGCCCGATCTCGGCTCGTGGTGACCGGTGCGGCCCGCCGGCGAGTCTTCGGCGAGTACCAGTCCAGCGAGCCGTCACGTTTCATCGACGAAGTTCCGGCGGCGCTCCTCGAGCGTGTTCCCTCGTTTCAAGGCGAGTCGTACCAGGGGGCCCGTCAAGCCAGTTTTCGGCAGCGCGACCTGCGCGCCACCCCGTACCCGTACGGACCGCAGGGTGGGCGCGTGAAAGAGGAAGCACCGAGTTACGCCTACGAAGACGAAGACCAGTCGACCGGTCTCTCGCTTCGTCCCGGTTCGCGCGTTCGCCACCCGCTGTTTGGCGTGGGCGAGGTGTTGAGCGTCGAGGCGCTGAGCGACGACACCAAGCTCGTGGTCCGGTTCGCCACCGTCGGCCGGAAGACGCTAAGGGCGAAGTTCGCGAAGCTCGAGCCTGCCTAATCACCGCGCATCCCGCGTTGCCGGCGCCGCCGGGCGTGCCGCTTCGAGACGGCAAGAGCTCACGGTCGGCGCCTTGCGCCTTCGATTCATGCACGTGCCCGGGCACGAGGCCGACCATCTGACCGTCTATGAACCCTCGTGACGATAGGGACGATGGCATTAGACGGGGGCTTGTGGCGGAGTTAGCATAACCGCCGTCTCAGATCCGCCCCCGGGTTTCCCTCCGCCCGACAGCAGTTCGTGTGGCCTGCACGCCTTTCCCATGGTTTGCGGGCAGACACCGGTGTGGCTCACCGCTCGTCCACGGCGGCGCGCCCGGGGCCGGCCTGACGGACGGTCTACGTCAGAGGGCGCTCACCCGGAGAACAACTCCGTCCTCGCGGTGGCTGTGATCGCGAGAACCGCCGGGTGTTTCAGTCGACGCTCCGCTGAAATCGCGTAATATCGTTCCCGGACCTTTGGCGTTCGGCCGACGACCGCCACGCCGTAGTGCCGGCACACCTCGCGTTCGATGGCCGTCGGCGCGGGAAACACTGCACGCCCACTTTCCCCAAACGCCTTCAGCAACGCCGAATCCTCGAACTGCCCGATCACCGGGGGATGGAGGTCCTCAGCCTCGAACCACTGTTCGAGGGCGCGACGGAGGGCCGTGTTGATCGTCGGCAGCAGGGTCGGCGTGTCGTTCAACGAACGGGGAAACCGCCGGCGTACCCGTCGCGCCAGCGGCCCGGCCGCGAAGAAGGTCGTGCCGGACTCGCCTAGGAGGTGGTTGAACATCTTCACGCGGACGTGCGGCGCGGCGGGACTGTCGCTGATCACCACGTCCAACGCGTGCACGGCGAGCTGCGCAACAAGATGGTCGGGATGGTCCTCCCGGCACGTGATCTGGACCGCCTCTGGTCCCTCGGTGGCCGGACGTAAGAGGCGATAGGCGATCAGCTTCGGCACCGCATTGGCCACGCCCACCGTAAACTGGAGCGCACGCCCCGACGGTCGGCCTTTCAGTGTCTCCTGCAACTCACGGCCGGCCGTGAAGATCTCGTCCGCGTAGCGATACACGACGCGGCCCACTTCGGTGAGGGCGAACGTGCGACCCTGGCGTTCCAGGAGACGCTCTCCCAGTGCACCCTCCAGCAGCTTCAGCTGTGCGCTGACGGTCGGCTGCGACAGCCGCAGCTTCGCCGCTGCCTTCGAGACACCACCCTCGCGCGCGACAGTCCAGAAATAGAGCAGGTGATGGTAGTTCAGCCAGTCCATGCAGCGTCCTTATATAGTAAAACTCTATGGACTAGATTACAACTTTCTATTTGCCTATACATGCACCCGCCTCGTACTCTTGACCCGTCCAGCGCGCTTCGTTTGCTGGTTGAGGAGGTGTCAGATGCTCAGCAGGGAACTCTTGGAGTCGGGCATGTGGGTCGTCGGCGGAGGGTTGCTCCTCGTGCTCGTGTTGGCCATTTTCGAGCTCGCCCCGACAGCGATTAGCCGGTGGTTCTGAAAGTGGGGAGGGCGTGATGATGTACTTTCGGGACACCGGCCACGCGGCAACGGCCGATACGACGATCGCAGCCGCAGCGTGGATCGAACGCATCGACAGCGAATATCGCGAGATGCCAGGGTTGCGTCTCACGCTCGCGCAGGCTGGTGACCTGTGTCGGGCCCGTCGTGAAACGGCAGGAAGGCCATGCGCATCCTGATTCGCATGACCGCCGGGCTGTCGCCCTCCCTCGCGCCGCTTGCACGGCGACGCCTCGACTTTGCGTTGGGACGCTTTGGCGCCCGCGTCAGGTCGGTGACCGTCCGCTTGGCGGATCTGAACGGGCCGCGCGGCGGGCTGGACAAACACTGCCTGGTGGCGATCCGGCTCACGTCGCCTCGGCGGCTCATTGTGATCGAGGACACCGACGCAGAGGCCCAAGTCGCGATCGGGCGTGCGGCTGATCGCGCCGCGCGCGCGGTCGCCCGCGCCGTGCAGACGCTCACGGACTGGCGACCTTTGGAACGAGGTTACTGAAGACCAGTGGAGACGGCGGCAGAGCAGCGCTCGACCTTTGGGGTTTTCCGCCGGACGGCCCACGTCGTGTCCGTGAGAGAGGCCCTGAAGTGGTCCTCTCTCTAGCTAGAGAGTAACCCTGGCCCATATCTTCGGTGCAGGAGGGACTGTCATGAGAAATTCTGTCCCGGCAGCGGGGCTCAATATGGTCGCCGCCGACCGGCTCGCACGCGCCCTCGGCATCACCGACCGGGCAAGCGCGCGGGCATTACGAGCGTGAATCAGCTGGACGGTCGGCCCTGAGCCTGGCTCGCCAGCACGATCCGACAGACCGTAGCCAACTCGAGGCTGCAAGCGTCGCTGGGCGTCTGGAGCACGTTCGATGTCGAGCATCGGGACGCCGCGGATCTCGGAGCGGTGTGATAGACGCTGGGGAAAGAGGCTGGGGTCGGGCTGTTCTGGCAACCCTGGAAGAACTTCAGCGGCCGCCGGGCGGCACGCCGTTCGGGCCAACGCCCGCGTCTCAGTAAACCATCTGCGACAGGACGGCTGGGGGATGCCGTAGCGGACGGCGCTTCGCGTCGCTGGCCGTCTGGGCGCAGGCGGCTTGACCCGCAAGGAGGAGAGTGGCCGATGGTTTGGCTTTGGGCAGGATTCATCGTCTTTGTGCTAGTGATGTTGGCGCTGGACCTGGGGGTCTTTCATCGTCAATCTCATGCGGTTACGGTGAAAGAGGCCCTCGTGTGGTCCGCCGTTTGGGCCACGCTGGGGTTGTCCTTTTCCGTGTTCGTGTACTACGGGTACGAGCACCAGTGGCTGGGACTGGGGCGTTCGATTGATGCTGTCGACGGGGTGATCAACGATGGCACGACGGCGACGGTCAAGTACTTGACGGGTTACGTCGTTGAGAAGTCGCTGAGTGTTGACAATATCTTCGTGATCGCAATGCTCTTTGGCTTTTTCGCAGTTCCAGCGATCTATCAGCATCGAGTGCTGTTCTGGGGCATCTTGGGCGCTTTGGTGATGCGCGGTGCCATGATTGCATTGGGCGCCACACTGATCGCTCGGTTCCACTGGATCCTCTACCTCTTTGGTGTCTTCCTGATCGTCACAGGGATCAAGATGCTGACCTTGAAGAAGGATGTCTCCGACCTCAACCAGAACATCATCGTACGGCTCACACGGCGTCTCTTTCCGATTACCTCGCGGTTCCACGGAGAGCACTTCGTAGTTCGAGCTGGAGCGCCGGCCTCGTACGAGAGCGCGTTCCCCGGGACTGCCGACCTCCCGGACGAGGCCGTCGATCAAGCCCGGCCCGGCACGTGGATGCTTACGCCCTTGGCCTTGGCCCTGGTCGTGGTCGAGTTTACGGACGTGATTTTTGCGGTGGACTCGATCCCGGCGATTTTTGCGATTACAGCCGACCCGTTCCTGGTTTTCACGAGTAATGTCTTTGCCATCCTGGGCCTCCGGGCGCTCTACTTTGCGTTGGGGGGCATGCTCGACAAGTTCAGATACCTCAAGGTGTCGCTCGCGTTGGTGTTGATGGTCGTTGGCGTGAAAATGCTGATAGCAGAGTGGCTCAAGGGGATGCTCGGCGGCAGCTTTAACTTTTCTCTGCTCGGAGTCGTGCTCCTGATTCTGGCTGCCGGTGTAGCAGGATCCTTAATTGCTGAACGTCGCGCTGAGAACACCGCCTAACATGACGAATGTAGCCACATTGTCAAGGAGAGCCATGACCAGTTCTTCGTCCTTTCGGGTGCTGGTCGCAACTGACGGCTCGCCCTCTGCCAACGCCGCCCTCGCCACGGCCGCGGGGTTTGGGCACGCTCGGCAGCGTGACGGAAGGAACAGCAGCGGCGAAGCCATCCCGACAAGATCCACCGGTTCCGCTCGCCGAAAGGTCTTTAATGTTTCCTCGTATCGTCTGGCAATTTCTGCGTACACGACCGCCGCGGCTTCGGCAGATTCTCACCACCCCCGTGTTGCGGCGGACGTCTGACGAAGACCATTCCCGCTAGGCTTGGCCTAGCCTACTTTCTCGGTGAAGAAATGACCGCGTAAGTCACTGATTGGTACCGATCGCCGGCGGCCGGCCGTGACCAAACGCACGATGATTCATCAAAGGAGCGGGCATGGTTCAGCGCCGACAGCGTGAGCGGAGTCTGTTCGAAATCCTGTGGCCCGACTGGTTGCGCAAGATCGACACACTGCTCGAGGACGAAGCCGTGATTGAGGTCGTGGCCCAGCTGCTTGAGCGGCGATGGTCGCAGAGTCGGCGCCGCGGGCGTCCGGGCACGCCGGCCGAGGTCGTCATTCGCATGCTGATCTTGAAGCACCTCTTTGACTGGAGCTACGACGAGCTGGAGCAGGAAGTCCACCCCAACTTGGTCTATCGCGCGTTCACGCGCATCGATGCCGGCGACGTCCCCGATGCCAAGACCATCCTGAAGATCGCTCGCCAACGCTGGTTCCGTCGGGGTCAACGGTGGCGCGTCGGCTGTGAAGGCCGCATCAGTGTGCTCAAACGCCGGCACGGACTCGACCGCTGTCGCTACCATGGTGAAGACGGCATGCACCGCTGGGGCGGGTTGGGCGTCATCGCCAACAACTCAGTCAGCACCGCGACCTTCTCGAAGGCGCGGGCCGCCGCATAGAGAAACCAACGCAATGAAACGAACGGATAAGAAGCCGGCCGCACGATCGGGACAGAACAGCTCCGCGAGTGGTCATTTCCTCAACGCGAAGTAGCCTAGTCCGGCTGAAGCCGGACACTACGTACTGGCTACTGGACGGCCGTGATCTGCCACTGATCGGCGGTTTCCTGGCCGCCCCGGAGCACCGCCTGCTGCAGCCTCACCACCAGGGTTTTTCGCACGTTGTCGCCGCTCGGCAGTTGCACTCGTGCAGCAATCGTGACGTTCTTTGACAGCATCTGCGCATCGCCGCCGAGGGGCCGAGGCGGGAGGAGCGCCACGCTCTCGACGCTGAAGGAGGTCACGACGCCATTCGTCCTCGGATCGAAGACGACCGTCGCGATGCGCTGAAGGCCCCTGGTGTCGCGAGCCTGCGACTTGGCGAAGAACTCGGTCAGGAGCGGCTCTTCCGGCTTTGGCGCGCAACCGGCGAGCGCCAGGACCAGGGCGGCCAGCACCCACAACCTGCCAACCTGCAATCGCACCATCCCGCCCGTCATGGCCTATTGGACCTGCTCTTCCTCTTCCTTCTCGACCAGTCTAGCAAGCGACACCACCTTGTCGTCGGCCTCGATGTCGATGAGGCGGACGCCTTGCGTGGCTCGGCCAATCGAGCGGACATCATTGGCCTGCATCCGGAGAATCATGCCCTGTTCGGTAATGAGCAGCAGCTCGTCGCCGTCCTGCACGTACGCGATCCCGACCACCTGCCCGTTCCGATCGCTCGTGGCGATATTGATGATGCCCACGCCGCCGCGCGACTGCACGCGGTATTCCTCGAGCTCGGTCCGCTTCCCGTACCCGCGTTCGGTCACCGTCAAGAGCGTGCCGCCGGGTTTGACGACCTCCATGGCCACGACCAGGTCCCCGTCTCGCAAGGTGATACCCCGAACCCCATAGGCCGTGCGGCCCATCGCCCGGATGTCGCTCTCCTCGAAACGAATCGCCATGCCGGCACGCGTTCCGAGGAAGATCTCGCCGTCGCCCTCGGTAACCTGCACGGCGATCACGGCGTCGCCGTCCTCCACGCCCATGGCGATGATACCGCCGGCGCGCGGGTTGCTGAACGCCGACAGCGCGGTCTTCTTCACCACGCCGCGCCGGGAGCCCATGACCACGAACCGCGTCTCCTCGAACTCCTTCACCGCGACCATGGCCGCGATCTTCTCGCCTTCCTCCATCGAGACGAGGTTGGCGATGGACTTCCCCTTGCCGCCGGGACCGACGTCCGGGATCTCGTGGACCTTCAGCCAGTACGCGCGGCCGCGGTCCGAAAAAATCATGATGTAGGCATGCGTCGAGGCGACGAACAGATGGCTGACGAAATCCTCGTCGCGCGTCCGCATGCCGATCCGGCCCTTGCCGCCGCGGCGCTGGTTGCGGTAGGTCGAAATCGCCGTCCGCTTGATGTAGCCCGTGTGGCTGACGGTGATCGCCATGTCTTCTTCGGCGATCAGGTCTTCGATGCTGATCTCCTCCGATTCGCCCTCGACAATCTCGGTGCGCCGGTCGTCGCCGAACTTCTCGCGCACCGCCCGCAGCTCGTCGACGATCATCTGCATCAGCAGCCGCTCGCTGGCCAGGATCGCGCGCAACCGTTCGATGGTCTTCAGCAACTCCGCCAGTTCGTCGACGATCTTCTGCCGCTCGAGACCGGTCAGCCGCTGCAGCTGCATGTCGAGGATGGCCTGGGACTGCACCTGCGTGAGCCCGAACCCGGTCATCAGCCCCTCGCGGGCTTCCGGAATCGTCTTCGATCCCCGGATCAGCGTGATCACGTCGTCGAGGCGATCGATCGCGATCTTCAGCCCCTCGAGGATGTGATAGCGCGCCTCGGCCTTCTTCAGCTCGAACTCGGTGCGGCGCCGGACGATGTCCCGGCGGAACTCGACAAAGCTCTCGACCAGCTCCAGAAGGTTCAGGACCTTCGGGCGGCCACCGACAATCGCCAGCATGATGATGCCGAAGCTCGATTGCAGGGGCGTGTGCTTGTAGAGGTTGTTGAGAATCACCTCCGGCATCTCGCCGCGCTTGAGCTCGATGACCACCCGCATGCCGTCGCGGTCCGATTCGTCGCGCAAATCGGAGATGCCTTCGATGGTCTTCTCGCGCACCAGGTCCGCGATCCGCTCGATGAGCTTGGCCTTGTTGACCTGATACGGAATCTCCGTGATGACAATCGAGACCTTGTCGCCCTTCTTGTTGGTCTCGGTTGTCGAGCGTGCGCGCATCACAATCGACCCGCGCCCGGTCGTGTAGGCCTGTGCGATGCCGCTTCGACCGACGATCAGCCCGGCGGTCGGGAAGTCGGGGCCGGGCACGAAGCGGAGCAGCTGCCTGAGCTTCTCGCTCCGCGGGACGAACTCCTCGTCCGACTTGAGGTGCGTCTGCTCGATGAGCCAGATGCATCCGTCGATCACCTCCCGCAAATTGTGCGGTGGGATATTGGTGGCCATGCCGACCGCAATGCCGGCCGCGCCGTTGACCAGGAGGTTGGGAAACGGCGCCGGCAGGACGGTGGGCTCTTCGGTCGTCTCGTCGTAGTTGGGCACGAAGTCGACGGTTTCGTGGTCGAGATCGGCCTGCATCTCGTCGGCCAGCGCCTGGAGGCGCGCCTCGGTGTAGCGCATCGCCGCCGGCGGGTCGCCGTCAATCGACCCGAAGTTTCCCTGCCCGTCGACCAGCGGATAGCGCATGTTGAAGTCCTGCGCCATCCGAACGAGCGTGTCGTAGATCGACTGGTCGCCGTGAGGATGGAAATTCCCCATCACTTCGCCGACGATCTTCGCGCACTTGCGGTACCCGCGCGTCGACGACAACCCCATCGTCTTCATGCCGTATAGCACGCGGCGGTGCGCGGGTTTGAGACCGTCGCGCGCGTCGGGCAGCGCTCGTCCAATGATTACGCTCATGGCGTAATCCATGTACGACCGCTTCATTTCGTCTTCGATATTGACGGGGTGTAGGGCGGGAACGAGATCAGCCATGGATTCGGTGCGAAGGTGCGAGGGTGCGGACGTGCGAGGATGCGGGTGCCATCAGTACAAAGGTGCGAGACGAGCGACAGCACACGCTCGCACAGTGCAGGTGCGCACCTGGCACCCTCGCACCTCCGCACGTTCGCACCCCCGCACCTTGTCTGTTACACATCCAGGTTTTTGACATCGAGGGCGTTGTCTTCAATGAACTTCCGACGCGGCTCGACCTGATCGCCCATCAGCGTGGTGAACATGAGGTCCGCCTCGGTGTGATCCTCGGCGCGGACCTGCAGCAAGGTGCGCACCTGCGGATCCATGGTGGTCGTCCACAGCTGTTCGGGGTTCATCTCGCCGAGGCCTTTGTAGCGGTTGACGGCCACGCCTTTCTTGCCCGCGGCGATGAAAAAGTCGACCAGCTCGTCGAGCGTTCGCAGGCGGACTTCCGAGGCTTTCTGCTTCGCCGGGGGCTTGGCCTCGCCGGTCTCGTCCTCGGCCACCTCGGAGGCGCCAGCGGCCGTCACGACGACGATGTCCCCGCCAACCGACGGGATGTCGCGCCGGTTCGCCATGAGTGCGCGATACTCGGCCGACGCCATGAAGTCCACGCCGATGGCGTGCTGCCGCGGGTAGCCGCTCGAACGGTCGTCGACCTGCAGCAGATACCGGTTGTGTTCCTCGTCGCGCTGCACCGCGACCGTCCTGGTCGCCGTCGTCAGCGTACGCGCGAGGCGTTCCAGCGCGTCCTTGTTGGCAAAGTATTCGCGGTCCGCGCCGGCCGCCACGAGCGCCTCGACGATTTCGCGCGGTTGGCCGCGCCGCTCGACGACATGCAGGAGCTTCTGGTGCGCCACGAGCTTGTGCAGCAGCTTCTCGAGATCCGCGCCGGAGATATCCGTCTGCGCCGACGGAATGCGCACGGTTCGGCCTTCGACCGCTCGCCTGATGAGGAACGCTTCCAGTTCGCGCTCGTCCTTGATGTAGGTTTCCGAGCGCCCACGTTTCGCCCGGAACAACGGCGGCTGCGCGATGTACACGTACCCGTTCTCGATCAGTTTCGGCAGCTGCCGGTAGAAGAACGTCAGCAGCAACGTGCGAATGTGCGAGCCGTCGACGTCGGCGTCCGTCATGATGATGATGCGGTGGTAGCGGAGCTTCGCCAGATCGAAATCCTCGGCGCCGATACCGCAGCCGAGCGCCACAATCATCGTCCTGATCTCGTCGCTGCCGAGCATCTTGTCGAAGCGGGCCCTCTCGACGTTCAGGATCTTGCCCTTGAGCGGCAGAATGGCCTGAAACCGCCGATCCCGCCCCTGCTTGGCCGACCCGCCGGCCGACTCGCCCTCGACGATGTACAGCTCGCTCAGCGCCGGATCCCGCTCCTGGCAGTCGGCCAGTTTGCCAGGCAGCGAGCTGCCGTCGAGCGCGCCCTTCCGGCGTACGAGATCCCGCGCCTTCCGAGCCGCCTCGCGGGCCCGGGCCGCGTCGATCGTCTTGCCCACGATGCGCTTTGCAACCAGCGGATTTTCTTCGAGGTAGGCGCCCAGCTTGTCGTTGACGACGGCCTCGACGATGCCCTTCACCTCGGTGTTGCCCAGCTTGGTCTTGGTCTGGCCCTCGAACTGCGGCCGTGGAATCTTCACGCTGATGACGGCCGTCAGCCCTTCGCGGATGTCCTCGCCGGTGACCGCTTCCTTCAAATCCTTGGCGAGGTTGTTCTTCGTCGCGTAGTGGTTGACGGTGCGCGTGAGCGCCGAACGGAATCCCGAGAGGTGCGTGCCGCCTTCACTCGTGTTGATGTTGTTCGCGAACGCATAGACGGTTTCGGCATAGCCGTCGTTCCATTGGAGGGCGATCTCGACATCGATGCCGTCCTTGTCGCCGTGCATGTAGATCGGCTTCTCGTTGACCGCCGCCTTGTTCTTGTTCAGGTGGGTCACGAACGAGGCGATGCCGCCTTCGTAGTGGAACTTGTGGCTCTTGCCGTCGCGCTCGTCGTCAAGGGTGATGAGCACGCCGCCATTCAAGAACGCCAGCTCGCGCAGGCGTTGCGCCAAGATGTCGAAGCTGAAGACTGTCGTCTCGAAGATCTCCGCGTCCGGTCTGAAGGTGACCTTGGTGCCCCGGCGTTTGGTCGTGCCGGTCATCTCGATCGAACCGGTCGGACGGCCACGCTCGAAGCCCAGCTGATAGACCTGTCCGTTGCGCCAGATTTCGAGGTCGAGCGCCTCCGACAGCGCGTTCACCACGGAGATGCCGACACCGTGCAGACCACCCGACACCTTGTAGCTGTCATTGTCGAACTTGCCGCCGGAATGGAGAACCGTCAGCACGACTTCGGCCGCCGACTTACCGCTCTCGTGGCGATCAACAGGAATCCCGCGGCCGTTGTCGATCACGGTCACCGATCCGTCGATGTGCAGTGTGACGTTCACCTGATCGCAGAAACCGGCGAGCGCCTCGTCGATGGAGTTGTCAACAACTTCGTAGACCAGGTGATGGAGGCCCGCCGGGCCGGTCGAACCGATATACATCGCCGGCCGTTTGCGAACAGCGTCGAGGCCCTCGAGCACCTTGATCTTGTCGGCTGAGTAGTCGGCGGCGTCCTCGGTACCCACGCCGTGGCCGTTGTGGCCCGCGGGCACTTCAGGCGTCTGAGGCCGCTCAGGCGTCTGTTCGTCGTTGGGATCAGTGCGTGTCATGTATTGTTGTTTTGTGCCGCTTCGCTCGCGTTCACACGCGCATGGGCATGATCACGTACGTGTAGTCGTAGCCCTCGGCGCCGACCGGCTTCATCACGGCCTGGCTGACGTCGTCCTTCAAATCAAGCGACACGGCATCGGTCGTCACCGCGGCCAGGAAATCCAGCACGTACTGCGCGTTGAAGCAGATCTGAAGTGACGGTCCTGCGTATTCGACCGGGAGCGTCTCCTTGGCTTCGCCGACTTCGGGGCTGCTCGACGCGACCTCCACCTTGCCCTTGTCCACGAGGAATTTGACGGCGCGTGAACGCTCATTCGAGAGGAGGGCGACACGCTTGACCGCATTGGTCAACCGATCGCGCTCGAACTCGATATGTTTGTCGTTGCCCTTCGGAATGACCCGCTCGTACGCCGGAAACTGCCCATCGATCATCCGGGAGATGAGCCGGCGCCCACCGACGTCAAAGAACAGATGATTTTCTCCACGCTCATAGCGAACGTCATCGTTGCTTTCCGCCAACAGGCGGGCCAACTCGCCGAGCGTCTTCTTGGGAAGAATCGCTTTGACGTCCGGGGTATCTTTCGCGTCCTTGGCATCACGAGCCACGCTGATATGGGCCAGTCGATGCCCATCGGTGGCCACCAATGTGAGCGCCGTCGGACTCAGGACAAACAGGGCGCCGTTCAGGAAATAGCGAGTGTCTTCGCCGGTAATCGCAAATTGCGTCTTGCCGATCATCTCCTTGAGGGCGCTCGACGGGAGCATCACGCCAGGCGCGCCACCTGATTCCGGCAGTGTCGGAAAATCTTCTCGAGGCAGCGTTTGAATTCGCGAGTCGAAGCGATCCGCGGCGACCGTGACCGCCCCTTTCTCTTCGGCAATGCGAATGTCCGTGTCCGTGAGGGACTTGACGATTTCGTACAACTTCTTGGCCGGTACCGTCACCGATCCGCTTTTTGCAACCGTTGCGGCGCATTTGCTCCGGAGGCCGACTTCTAGATCCGTCGCAAGCATGTTGACTTCGTCGTTTTTCGCGTCAATCAACACGTTGGCCAAGATCGGAATCGTGTTCTTCCGCTCGACAATACCTTGAAAAAATTGCAGTTCTCGCAGAAGGTCGCTCTTACGGACGACGAGTTCCATGTATGTGTTGACCTTGAAATAACGGGGCGTTCGAGCCCGCGATCCTCTTCAGGTGAGGAGAGATTCGAGAAGGTGAAATTATATAAGAAAAGAAGGCTCGTTGGAAACGTATTATTGAAAGATAAGTTATTTAAACACAAGCGTTTAGCCTGTGCATAAATCCTACCTCAATCGTTGAGGTTTTGCTCGGCCTATTCGGGCACCACCGGTTGGGACCGTTTTACACAGCCGCCCCACGACAGCGCTGTTGAAACACGCATACCTAGCGGAATTGCTCCATAAAACTCGTGATTTGCAGGTTGAATTCCCCGTCTTTCTTGCGAAGGTCATCGATCTTTCGAACCGAGTGGATCACAGTTGAATGATGTTTCCCCCCGAAACTTCGGCCTATTTCAGGGAGCGAGGCATGCGTCAGGGATTTGCACAGGTACATCGCAATCTGCCTGGGCATGGCGATGGACTTCGAGTTGTTGCGGGACTTCAGATCGACAACTTTCAGGTTGTAATAGTCCGCGACGAATTTCTGGATGATCTCGATGGTCACGGCCCGCTCATCATGTCCGAGGATATTCTTCAGCACGTCCTGGGCAAGGGGCAGCGTGATTTCCTGGCCCGTCAGCGACGCGTACGCAATCAGCCGGATCAGTGATCCTTCGAGCTCGCGGATGTTCGATTTGATCTTTCCCGCAATGTAGATGGCGACATTATCCGGAAGAGGGACCGCTTCGGCATCGGCTTTCTTCTTCAGAATGGCGACCTTCGTTTCGAGATCCGGCGACTGGATGTCTGCAATCAGCCCCCACTCGAAGCGGGATCGCAGCCGTTCTTCGAGGGAAGGGATTTCGTGCGGCGGGCAGTCGCTGCTGAGGACGATCTGCTTCTGGGAATCGTACAGGGCGTTGAACGTGTGGAAGAACTCGGTCTGCGTGCCTTCCTTCCCTGAGAGAAACTGAGTGTCATCGACCAGGAGCACGTCAACCGTTCGGTACCTCTCACGAAAGTCGAGGATGCGATCGTAGCGGAGTCCGTTGATCATCTCGTTCATGAACCGCTCGGACGAGATGTAGGTCAGCTTGAGCGTCGGATCGTGCTGGAGCACGTACTGTCCTATGGCGTGCATCAAATGGGTTTTCCCGAGTCCCACGCCGCCATAGATGAACAGCGGGTTGTACGACCGTGACGGCGCCTCGGCCACGGCGCGACACGCGGCATGCGCGAACTGGTTGGAGGATCCAACGATGAATGTGTCGAACGTATAGCGAGGGTTGAGACCCACGGGGCCGGGCGCACTCACTGCCGCGACAGTGGTCTCGCTTTCGAGCACGGCCGCTTCGTCGGCGCTCAACTGGAGCGCACCGATCTCGGTCTGCGGCTCGGCGATGAACCGCACCGCCAGATGCGGCCGCTTCAACTCGCCCAGCGCTTCGGCGATCACGCCCGAGTAGTTTCTCGTGAGCCAGTCCTTGAACACCGTGTTTGGGACGCGGACGGTGACCGACGTGGAATCCTCCGTCACAAAAGAGGTCGGCCTGAACCAGGTGTAGAAACTGTGCTTGTTGACCTTCGCTTCTATGCGCGTCAGGATCTCGTCCCAGGTGTTCATTTCGTCAAACTTTCGCCGCGGCGGGAAGGCGTGATAATCCTCAGAGAATGCGCCCAGAATGCCTGGATCTGGACGATTTTCCACAGTTTTTTCCACAGGTGTGGAAAACTTTGGGGAGAGACCAAACACACATTGGCAGCCAGAGGGAACCGGGAACCTGCCGAGGGACGCAGACTCTAGCACAAACGAGTTTGATTGACACTCTTCGAACCGCTTGGATAACATTGGCGGTTCATTTTCTCCAAGGAATCTCAATGAAGGGAAAGCGCACGTTCCAGCCGAATACCCGCCACCGCCGGAAGACCCATGGGTTTCTCGTGCGGATGCACACGAAGAACGGGCGGCTGGTGCTCAAGCGCCGCCGCGCCAAAGGCCGGAAACGCCTGACGGTCAGCAGCGAATAGATTTGGCTGGGTTCCGGCCCCACGAGCGGATACATCGCCGCGCGGAGTTCAAGCAGGTCTACGAGCGGGGAGCCCGAATTCGTGGACGGTACGCCACGGTGTTCGTGCTGCAGAACGATCGTGCAGTGGGGCGTCTCGGCATTGCGGCGACCAAAAAGCTCGGGGGCGCCGTCGCGAGAAACCGGGCAAAACGATTGATACGAGAGGTCTTCCGTCGAAACAAGATCGCCTCTGGCTTCGACGTCGTGGTCGTGCCCAAACGCGAGTTGCTCGACGCTAGTCTGAGTGTCCTTGAAGCCGAATACCGCACCAGCCTCGAACGCCGTATCCATCCGCCTCGCCCTGATCGCGCTCAGAGGCTATAAGCTCTTTATTTCACCGTATTTTAGAGGCTCCTGTCGCTTTCTGCCATCGTGCGCGGACTACGCGGCCGAGGCCATCACTCGTTATGGCGTCGTCAGCGGAAGCTGGCTTGCCGCCAGGCGACTGGTTCGTTGCCACCCGTTCTGCGCTGCCGGCCACGACCCGGTTCCGGAGAAGCGATGACGATGTTGACTAGGCGGATAGCGAAGGCCGGGGCCCCGCCGCAAAGTAAGAAATACAAATAATGGAACGTCGTTTTATCATCGCCGCCCTGCTCGCTTTTCTGGTCCTGTACGGCTGGCAGGCCTATTTTGTGAAGCCCGCGCCTCGGCCGGTCACCGGCGCGACGCCGAGCGGCCAGGCCGCCGGCACCGCGCCGCCGGGATCCAGCGG
>JBAUGX010000121.1:0-30034 GCA_049679965.1 Vicinamibacterales bacterium | reverse complement strand
GCGCTGGATCGCGCCGCGGCGCTCGCGCCCAACCCCGGACCCGCCCCGCTGCACCGGCTCAACCGCAACGAGTACGCCAATGCCATCCGCGATCTGCTGGCGCTCGATATCGATGTCGAGTCGCTGCTCCCGCCCGACGATGCGGTGGCGGGCTTCGACAACATCGCCGAGGCGCTCGGCGTCTCTTCGTCTTTGCTTGAACGGTATCTGGCGGCGGCGATGAAGATTGCGCCGGTCGCCGTGGGCACCTACGCCGACGGCCCGGTCGAGACCACGTACACGGCGCCGGGCGACTACAGCCAGATTCGCCACGTCGCGGGATTGCCCTTCGGCACGCGCGGCGGGTTGCTCATCACGCACACGTTCCCGATGGATGGCGAATACGTCATCAAGGCGACGCTGTGGCGCAACAATGCCGGGCGCGTGCGCGGCCTCGAGGCGCCGCATCGACTCGAGACGCTGGTCGATGGCGCGCGCGTGCACGCGGTCACGGTCGGCACGCCCGAGCAGTTCGCGACCTCCTTTGACGACCGGCTGAACACAAAGACGACGGCCGATTTCGATGCGACGCTGCAGGTGCGGGTGCCGATCAAGGCCGGCCCGCGCGAGATCGGCGTGACGTTTGTCGCCAAGACCAGCGCGCTCGATCCCCAGAAGCTGCGGCCCCTGCTCTCTCCCTACGACGCCGTCGACACGCACGGCATGCCGCGCGTCGACCGGGTGATGATCACCGGGCCGTTCGGCACGACCGCGCCGGGCGATACGCCGAGCCGGCGGCAGGTCTTCGTGTGCCGGCCGACGACGGTTGCCGAGGAAGAACCGTGCGCGCGGCGCATCCTCACGCGGCTCGGCGAGCGTGCGTACCGGCGCCCGGTGACGGACGCCGATATCGCGCCGCTTCTGGACTTCTATCGGGCGGGTCGCGGTGAGGGATCGTTCGAGACCGGCATCGAGCGCGCGGTCGTGCGCCTGCTCGCGAGCCCGCAGTTCCTGTTCCGATCGGATCGCGGCCTGCCGCGCGCGGCCGGCGCCGCCCCGGCGCGCGTCACCGACCTCGAGCTCGCGTCGCGTCTGTCCTTCTTCCTGTGGAGCAGCATCCCGGACGACACGCTGCGCCAGGCGGCCGTCGGCGGGCGCCTGAAGGATCCGCTCGTCCTCGCCCGGCAGGTCCGGCGCATGCTGGCCGACTCGCGGTCGGAAGCGCTCACCACGAACTTCGCGGGCCAATGGCTGTATCTCCGCAACCTGAAGAACATCCTCCCCATCGTGGACGAATATCCGGACTTCGACGACGATCTGCGGCAGGGTTTCAGGCGCGAAACCGAGCTGCTCTTCAGGAGCGTGCTGCACGAGGATCGCAGCGTGCTCGAGCTCCTGACGGCCGACTATACGTACGTGAACGAACGCGTGGCGCACCACTACGGCATCACGAACGTCTACGGGAGCCAGTTTCGCCGCGTGGCGATCACCGATCCGAACCGGCGCGGGCTGCTCGGGCACGGCAGCATCCTGACGGTCACGTCCAACGCCAACCGGACGTCGCCGGTGCGCCGCGGCAAGTGGATTCTCGAGAATCTGATGGGCACGCCGCCGCCCTCTCCTCCCGCGAACGTGCCGCCGCTGGCCGACAACAAAGAGAGGGCCACACCGCTCACGATGCGGGCCCAGATGGAACAGCATCGCGCCAACCCGGTCTGCGCGAGCTGTCATCGCTTGATGGACCCGCTCGGCCTGGCGCTCGATAATTACGACGCGGTCGGCGCGTGGCGGGTCAAGGATGCGGGATCGGTCATCGACGCCAAGGTCGAAACGGCCGATGGGCGGATGATGGATGGCCCGGCGGGGCTCCGGCAGGCCTTGCTCGCCCGCCCGGAGTTGTTCGCGCAGACGGTGACCGAGAAGCTGCTGATTTATGCGCTCGGCCGGCCACTCGAGTATTACGATATCCCGACGGTTCGACGGATCGTGCGGGACGCGGCCCCGGGCGGCTACAGGTTTTCGGCCCTGATCGAGGGCGTCATTCAGAGCGTGCCGTTTACGCGAGTGGAACGCGCGAAGTAGGAGACACACATCATGTTCATCAGCAAGCTGTCACTGCCGAGGCGAACCTTCCTGCGGGGCGTGGGGGCCACGCTCGCGCTGCCGTTGCTCGATGCGATGGTGCCCGCGGCCACCGCGCTCGCGCAGACGCCGGCGAAGCCGACGCTGCGCTTTGGCGCGGTGATGGTGCCGCAAGGCGCCGTGCGCGAGGCGTGGATGCCGGCCCAGACGGGCTCGAACTTCGACTTCTCGCCCACGCTCAAGCCCCTCGAGCCGTTCCGCGACCACGTGGTGGTGGTGAGCGGCACGGGGCAGACGAGCGCCGATGCGGGGCACGCGCCTGGCCCGATCGTCTTCCTGACGGGCGTGCCCGGCAAGAAGACCGAGATGACCGACGTGCGCGCGGGCGTCTCGCTCGACCAGGTATTCGCCAAGGCGATCGGGCAGACGACGACGTTCCCCTCCATCGAGGTCGCGACCGAAGACTTCAGCGGGTACGTCGGCGCGTGCGACAACGGCTGGGCGTGCGCCTACCTCAACACGATTTCGTGGGCCGACCCGACGACGCCACTCCCGATGGAAGTGAATCCGCGGGTGGTCTTCGAGCGCCTCTTCGGCGGCGCCGGCACGGCCGAGCAGCGCCTGGCGCGCATGCGCGTCGGGCGGAGCGTCCTCGACTCGATTGCGCCCGAGGCCACGCGTCTGCGGAGCGGCCTCGGCGGCCGCGATCAGGAAAAGCTCGACGCCTATCTGGCGAACGTCCGCGAGATCGAACGCCGGCTCGAGCGCGCCGAGAAGAACAGCAACGCGCAGGTCCAACTCGACGCACCGGTCGGCGTGCCGACCGATTTCGGCGAGCACGTGGGCCTCATGTTCGACATGCTCCACGTCGCGTTCCAGACGGACACGACGCGGGTGTTCACGTTCCAGATGGCGCGCGAGCTGAGCCAGCGGATCTATCCGGAGATTGGCTGCCTCGACCCGCACCACGCCATGTCGCACCACCGCAACGAGCCGCTGCTCCTCGCGGCCAATGCGCGCCTGCAGTTCTATCATTACAGCCTGTTCGCCGCGTTCGTGGAGAAGCTCAAGGCCACGCCTGATGGCGACGGGACGCTGCTCGACCACGTCATCCTGCAATACGGCAGCGGCATGAGCGACTCCAACGCGCACTCGCACCACGACCTGCCGATTGTCGTGGTCGGCGGGGGCGCCGGCACGATCAAGGGCAATCGGCATCTGGCGTATCCGCTCGGGACGCCGCTGGCCAACCTGCACGTGGCCTACGCGCACAAGCTCGGTGTCGACCTCGAACGCTTTGGCGATTCGAACGGCGTGATCGATCTCTAAGGGCTCACACGGAGGGAGCAGACGATGCGCACATCACTCGGCGTATGGGCCTCGGCGATTGTGGCAGTGTTCGTCGCGGCGCCTGCCATGCTCGCGGCCGCCTCGCCTCTGGTCGAGGCGGTGAAAGCGCGCGACCAGCGGACAGTTGTCACGCTGCTGCAGCGAGGCGCCGACGTCAACAAGCCGGAGGTCGACGGCTCGACGGCGTTGCACTACGCGGTGGACAACAACGATCCGCGGATGGTCGAGCTGCTCGTGCGCAACCACGCGAGCCCGAAGGTCGCGAACCGCTACGGCGTCACCCCGCTCACGCTCGCGGCGACCGCTGGCAACCTGGCCATCGTCGAGGCGCTGCTGGGCGCGGGCGCCGACCCGAATACGACGCTGCCGGAGGGAGAAGCGGTCTTGATGACGGCCGCGCGGGCGGGGAACGTCGAGGTCGTCAAGGCGCTCGCGGCCCGCGGCGCGAAGGTCAACTCGCTCGAGGGCTGGCAGGGTCAGTCGGCCCTCATGTGGGCGGCCGCCGAGAATCACGGCGACGTCGTGTCGGTGCTGCTCGAAGTCGGCGCCGATCCGGACCAGCGGTCGAAAACGCTCGAAGGGATGCCGCCCGTCCGGAAGACGGCGCCCGACGTCGGGCAACAGGGGATTCACTCGACCTTCCCCAAAGGCGGGATGACGGCGCTGCTGTTTGCGGCGCGGCAGGGCGCTGACAATGCCATCTCTGCGTTTGCGAAGGCGAAGGTCGACCTCAATCAGAAGGATCCCGACGGCTTCACGCCGCTCATCTTCGCCATCCTCAACGGGCACTACGACACGGCCGCGTTGCTCGTGGAGAAGGGCGCGGGCGTGGACGTCGTTGATGCGAGCGGCCGCACGCCACTCTATACCGCCGTCGACATGAACACCTTCGAGTACTCGTTCAACCGCGCCACGGCCAAACCGAGCGGGACGATGGACGCGGTCGATCTGGTGAAGTTCCTGCTCGCCCACGGCGCCAACCCGAACGCGCGGTTGACCGATCGCATCAAGGCCGCGAAGTACGACACGGCGGGCAATCCCAATCTCATCGCCGGCGCGACGCCCCTCATGAAGGCGGTGTCGACCTCCGATGTGACGCTGACGAAGATCCTGCTGGCCTCTGGCGCGGATCCGTTCATCCGCAATGCGCAACACGCGACCGTGCTGCACGTGGCCGTCGGCCTCAACTGGCGGCGGCTCGGCGGGATTGGCCCGGAGCCCGCCGCGATCGAAACGGTGAAGCTGCTGCTCGCCGCCGGCCTCGACATCAACTCGTACAACGACCTCGGCCAGACCGTGATGCACGCGGTCGCGATGCGCGGCCGCGGCGGCCAGGAAGAGGGGCCCAACACCGTGGACTCCCTCGATCTCATCCGGTTCCTCGTGGCGAACGGCGCACGCCTCGACGTGAAGGACAAGGCTGGGCGCACGCCGCTCGACATGGCGAACGATCTGAAGAACGTGGCGGCCGTGACGCTCTTCAAGCAGCTCGGCGCGCCGTCGAAGTCAACCATCGCGCAGCGCTAGCGCTGCCGCGTCACCACTGAGGATTGCTGTGCGTCATCGATGGTCTGCGGTGCTCGCCGCCTCGATGCTCTTCGTCCCGGCCGTGTGTGCGGTCGGGCTGGGGCGAAGTGTGGCAGCTGTCGAGTTGCGCGCGCAGGGAACCGCGGACGAGGACGCGAAGATCTGGGCCGGTGTGTACTCGACCGAGCAGGCGCAGCGGGGCCAGAAGGTCTATGAGGCCTTGTGCACGCGCTGCCACGGGCTCGACCTGATGGGGAGCCGGAATGCCGGCGCCGGGCCATCGCTCAAAGACACGAACTTCTGGGTCGTGTGGGAGCGCCAGCCGGTAGGTGCGATGCTGAGCAAGATCCAGCGGACGATGCCGCTCGATTCGCCCGGATCGCTGCGCGACGATGACTACACGGATGTGCTGTCGTTCATTCTCGCCCAGAACAGATTCCCGGCCGGCAAGGCCGAGCTGACCGCGCCCCTCGCCGCCGACACACGCATCACGCGTCCCCCCGGCACGGCGAGCGAGGTGCCGAATTTCTCGCTCGTGCAGGTCGTGGGCTGTCTGACTGAGGACGCCAGTCGCGGATGGACGCTGACCCGCGCGACGTCTCCACAGGCGACGCGCGAGGAGACGCCAACCGCCGCGGCGATCAAGGATGCCGCCGACCGCGCGCTCGGCTCGACCGAGTTGCGTCTCATCGGCGCCGGCCACTTCAAGCCGGAGGCCGGGCGACGGGTTGAGGCGCGTGGGCTTCTCAACAAGGCGTCCGAGACGGCGTCGCTCGACCTGCTCTCACTACAAACGGTCTCGCCCAGTTGCGCCAACTAGCCGCCGCGCTCTCGCTCGCCTGGATCTCTTCGATGGCCGTCCTGTCCGGAGCGCAGAGCGCACCGGGCACGGCTTCCGTCCGGGATGGCGTGTTCACCGCGGCGCAGGCGGATCGCGGCCTCGCGGCGTACGAGCGCTCGTGCGCCAAGTGCCACCAGGCCGATCTGCGCGGCGATCAGGTCTCGGAGGCGCCGCCGCTTGTCGATGAACCGTTCCTCGCGAACTGGGCCGGGCAGCCCATCAAGGACCTATTCGACAAGGTCCGGACCAAGATGCCTGCCGACAAACCTGGGAGTCTCTCCGCGGCGAGCGCCCTCGATATCGTCGCGTACCTGCTGAAGTCGAATCGGTTTCCGAGCGGTGGCGAGGAACTCACGCTCCGGGGTGAGGCGCTGACTCGCCTCATCACCGCCGCCAGGTAGCCGGCGGCGGACGCGATCTCACTCTTGCGAGGCGATCGGCTGGACGACGAGCCGCGAGATGATGTCGAAGAGCAGTTGCCGGTGACCCCGGCGCTCGTCGCTCACATCGGAGGAAGCCGTCGTAGCGATGACGAGATCGAGATCGGGCACGACGAAGACGTACTGGCCGCCGAAGCCCCAGGCGAAGCAGGTGTCGTGGTCCTCGATCTCGTAGACCCACCAGCCGAATCCATACTGGCGATCGCGCATCGGGTCGAAGCCGCGGTTTGGATCGACACCGTTCGGATTGGGACGCCGCCCGCCGGGCCGGAACTCGCGCTTGCGTCCCTCGCAGGACTGCTCCACCCATCGCTCGGGCACGACCTGCCGGCCCTTGGCCTTGCCCTCATTCAAGTACAGCTCGCCAAACGCCACCATCTGGCGCGGCGTCATCAGCATGTCGTTGCCGCCGAAGTAGATGCCCTGGGGATCGCGCGGCCACTGCGGCAGCGTAAAGCCGAGCGGTTTGGCCAGAGTGTCGTTGGCAAATTGCCACGTGCTCATGCCCGAGACCTTCGTCAGGATCGCCGACAGCAAGTGGGTATTGCCCGTGCTGTACTCCATTGCCGCACCCGGCTCGGCAAACATCGGCCGGGCGAGCGCGTGCTGCACCCAGTTGCGGCTCAACACCCAGGCGCCGTAGTTGCGGTTGCTCGTCCCCTCGAGCCCAGACCTCATCGTCAGCAGATTCTCGATTGTGATCTGCCGCTTACGCGCATTGGGGTCACGCGCCAGCTCCGGGAAGTACGTCACGATCGGCGTCTTGACGCCGGCGATCAGCCCGCGATCCACGGCAATGCCGACGAGCGCCGAGATGACGCTCTTTGACGCGGACTTGATGTTGGCGGGACGCGTCGAGCGGCCGACACCGTAGTAGCGCTCGAAGACGAGCTCGCCGTGCTGGCTGACGAGGAGGCTGTGGAGACGCGGCAGCGCGCGCGCCGCCTGGTCGATGGTCTCGACCTGAAGCGCCGGGAGAGCCGGGAGCGAATGCGGAACGGGCTCGGCCGCCGTGAGGACGGCCAGCATGACCGCGATTCCCGCGAGCGACCCAGCGAGGCGACTGGTAACGATCATGGCAAGTCTGAAGTCTGAAGTCTGAAGTCTGAGGTCTGCCAACTTGAGACTTCAGACTTCACACTTGAGACTTTCTAGTTCCCTCCAGATGCGCAGAGGACCAAGTCGCGCCGGATCGGCCGGATCGTCGTCTGCAGACCGCCCCCGCCTCCCCCGCCGCCGCCGAACCGGGTCGGGCGCCCGCGCGTCACGGCGTTGGGCCCGCCGCGGCCGCTGTAGATAAAGGTGCTCGTGTCGTCGAGCGGCAGCGTGGCGACGCTGCTGCAGAAGTTGCCCCAGATGCCGTCCTGCGCCAGGTACTGCTCGACGTTCGAGAGGTAGAAGGCCAGGACGGTGCCGCCGCGCTCCTTCACGTACTGCCCGACCGCTCGAATCGCTTTCGGTCCGCCGAAGTTGCCGACCACCGGCACCAGGAGATTCTTCGTCTCGAGATCCTTCATCACCGAGAAGTTCTCCTCGGTCGCCAGGAAGCCGCGGTTACGCCCGTAGCCGTCGTTGGCCAGCATCAGCTCGCGATAGGTCGGCGAGTTGCCGCCGCCGATGCCTCCGCCCATCGAATAGTCGAGCTGCGGCCCGCCAATGAAGAACGCGTCGTGGTACACGTACTCGATTCCACGCACATCGTCGCTGCTGAGCGGGAAGCCATGCCGCCTGGTCAGCCAGTCGGTGACCGCCTTGAGATTCTCCTTGTAGAGATCTTCGGACCGCTGAACGTTGTCGTAGGCATTGAACAACTCCGCCGCGGTGGACCCGGCGCCGAGCCCCGCGGGGCGGCCTCGCGAAAACAGCCGGGAGAGAAAGTCCGCGCGCGTCGCCGACATCTCGAAGAGCGCCTTGTAGAGCAGGTGCTCGTGCAGATTCCCTCGACGGATGTCGACGATGAACGCCATCCGGGGTTTGAGCGCCACGATGTACGCGAAGTTCTGCTCGGGGCCGACGCCCATATAGACGCCGCCGCGTCCGGTGCCAATCTGCTCGAGCAGGTCGGGAATGATCTGCTGGTAGCCGCGTTCGTTCGACAGGAAGTTGTCGGACCGGAAGGCGCCACCTGGCTCGGACAGCGTCTCGGTGAGGCTCCAGAACTCCTTGTCCGTCAGCCGGGCCGGGAGATCGGCCGCGGCCAGGTGCGAAGCCGACCTGGCCAATGCGAACGAGGCGACAAACGCCAGCAGGACGATGGTGAAGCGGCGGCGGGTGGCTGTCATAGGCGGGCCTATTCTACCGTGCGATGAGTCTGAGGTTGACCGAGAGCTTGTCGCCGTCAAAGAGCGTCGATCTCGTCGCGTCTGGGAATACGGCGTCGAGAAACTCCGCCGCCTGCCATTCGCCGTCGGCCACCGAATCAACGGCCGCCGCAAAGTAATCGGCGGGCGGCAGCCCACGAATGCTGAACGTTCCATCCCGTCCGGTCTTCGCCGTGGCCACGAACCGCGACGCCGGACCCCACGACTGGCGGTCGCCCGAAAAGACGACCACGGTGGCGTCAGGCACGCCTCGACCACGCGCGTCGTTGACGCGACCCGAGACCTCTGAGGCGCGCTCGGTCAACACGATCTCGAGATCCCGCACCGACTGACTCGTCGCGCCGAAGTTGAGCGGGATGTCGGTGATGTCGACGCCGTTCAGGAGCACGGCCTTGAGCGCCCATTCCCGCGGCGCGCGTGTCAGCCGAAACACGCGCGGTCCAGTCAGTCCACCGATGCCAACCGTGAGGTCTGGACCGATGCCCATGTACGACGTACGGCGGTTCAGAGACAGGTCCAGATCGACCGGAACCGCCATGAGGTCGATTTCGTTGTGGAAGAACTCGCCCACCTGGCCATCGAGCGTGATGCGGCCGGCTGCCGTCGAGCCAGGGGACGTACGGAGTGCCACTCCCGCCACATCAGTGCCGGCGACGGTGACGAAGGCCGCGGTAAACTCATCGAGCACACCCCGCGGCCGAGCGCCCTCTGAACGTGAACTCGACGGGTCGGTATCCGCCTGAATGACGTACTCGGCTGGCGGCACGCGCACAAATTCGAACGTGCCATCAGCGCGGAGATCTGCGCTCAAGACGATGGCGTCCAGGGATCCGGAGCGACGGCTGTTCCGCAGGGTCACGCCTCCCTGCATCGGCCTTCCCGTCGCGTCGAGCGCCGTCCCGGAGATCCGAACGGTTGAAGTGTTTGAGAGCGCGAAATCCGCACCGGCCGCATCCTGCGAAACACCCACTGCGACCAATCGCATTTCATGCGGATTGGCGGTTCCCGGGAAGTACGTCGTCGTAGACCCCGGCACCCCCGCGATGGCCCTGACCGCGTACTGGCCGGGCTGGAGACCGTAGACGCGATAGTTGCCGGCATCGTCGGTGCGCCGGGATCCGACGCTGATCAGCCGGCGCCGCCCGGACTCGTACCCGATTCGCAAGACGCCCACGTCGACGCCTTCAACCGGCTCGCCGGCCTCGTCTACTACACGACCGGCAATGGCGCCCGTTCTTGGCAGGCTGATGTCGATGCGATCGCTGACGGTGTTCTGCTGCACCGCGATCGGTGCTCCCGTCCCGAGAGGACGGGACTGACCGTACTGGACGTTCACGTACCCGGTTCTTGATGCTTCTATGCGGAAGGTCCCGGCCGGCAGTCTGCTGAACTCGTATTGCCCGGCATCATCGGTGAGGACCATCGGTGGCTGATCTTGAGCGCCATCGACCAGCAGCAACACGAACGCCTGGCGCAGAGGCGTGCCGTCCTGACGCGTGACGCGACCTCGAATGGCCGCCCGGCACCCGGGCTCCGACCGGCAATCCGGACCGAATGGTCTGCCAGTGTTCAAGTCGATCGCGACGCCGTCCCTCACAATAATCCGGGCGTCCGGTGAGAGGGCCCGGGCGACTGCCGGCTCGTTCCCCAGCTGCAGCGCCGGCACGACGAGGTCGATCGACGACCTCTCTTCGCCCTGCCCAACCGCTATTGGCTGCGCCTGTTCGATAATGGGCGAGGCCGGGTAGTACGTGCGCTGCGGCGAAGGCGGAAGCCCGCCGACCAGAATTCCCTGGCTGACCGTCATGCTGCCGACAACGGGCGCGCCCCCAGCGAAACCCCACGACGGGATGGCGAATCCGCGCATCGCGCCGGCGACGAAGAACGATCCCTGCGGCAGTCCGCCAAGGCGATAGTTGCCAAGATCGTCGGTCTGAGTCATCGCGACGATGACAGGTGGACGAGCGGCCGCGGCCGCCATCGCCTCGGCGGTCACCGTCATTCCAATCACGGGTTCGCCGAAGCTGTCGAGGATCCGTCCAGAAATGACCGCGGCTTTCGGCAGTTGGAGATCGGCGCTCTCGACGATCGCGCCGTTACCGACGATGAGCGAGCTGCCGCGGGTCGTGACATAGCCCGCCTTGCTGACCGATACCCCATACGGACCAGCGGCGAGGGACGGCACGACAAACCGGCCGTCTGCATCGGTCACGACAACCGGGCGAGCGCCAACTGACGAGGTGATCTGGACGCGGGCGTTGCGGAGTGGACCGTCGGTGCCAGCGGCGAGCACGCGGCCGCGGATAATCCCAGTGCCTGCCTGTTGCTGTGCGCTGTCGAGGGCCGGCGACTGCGCGCGCCCGATCAGGGCGACCGCGCTCAGAAGGACGACGGCCGGAAAGATGCGGCTCATCGCTGCTTGGGCAGTCAGTCTACAACAGCAGCCGACATGTCAGGCCCAGTCTTCGATCCGCAAGCCGGGGATTCGTCCGAATTCCCTCACGTTGTGGGTAATCAACCGAACGTCGAGGCTGAGGGCGTGGGCCGCGATCAAGAGGTCCATGGACCCGATCGGCTGCCCCTTTTTCTCCAGGGTGGTCCGTAGTTTTCCGTATGCAACCGATGCCTCGCGGTCGAAGGGCGCGACCTCGAGCGGCGAAAGAAACCCGTCCAAGGCTTCGCGGTTTCTGGCGGGGCGGCTGCTCTTGGTGACGCCGTACTCGAGCTCAGCAACCGTGATCGCTGACAGGCCGAAATCTTCGACCGGCTGAGAAGCGAATCGCCCAAGGACGGCCGGCGGCTGTTCCTTGATGAGATAGATGCAGATGTTGGTGTCGAGCATCGCTTTCATGGGAACGCTCGGCCTCGACCTTGTGCCGGCGGCTGGCTGCGCCGCTGCTCCATGAAGTCGTCCGTAAACTTTTTCAGGCTGTTGATGAGAGGCATCCACGACCTCTTCCGGGGGCGGAGGACCAGGGAACTCCCTTGTCTGCGGATCTCGACTTCCCCGCCGTCGAGCTGGAACTCCTTCGGGATTCTGACCGCCTGGCTGTTGCCGCTCTTGAACACCTTGCCGGTCTTCATTTATAGACCTCTTGTATATACATGAGGATATACATCTGTGTCGCTCCAGTCAACGCCTGGGCCTTCGTTGACGAAGAGAAACGGGTTGACCCCGATGGATGCTTCTGGCACATTCAACGCCATGACCACTTCCACACACCGCTCGCGCACGTTCGCAACACTGTGTGCGCTCATCGGCTTTGCCGTGATGACGTACGCGCAAACGGGCGGGCCGTCGCTCGGAGACGAGTCCATCCGCACGGCCGACATCAACGTGCGGGGTCTCAAGCCCAGCGCGTTTCCGCAGATGCGCAAGCTCGCCGACAACGTCTACGTGTACTCCGGACTGCAGGTGCGTACCGATATCGAGATGCAGTTCACGACGAACAACCTGGTCGTCGTCACCCGCGACGGGGTGCTCGTGGCCGACGCGCAAATTGACGTCGCCGGCACGAAGCAACTGCTGGCCGCGATCGCGAAGGTCACTCCCCTGCCCGTCAAGTACGTCGTGATCGGATCCGACCACGGCGATCACACCAACGGCAACAGCGCGTTTGCCGCGGGGACGACGTTCATCGCACATCCGGCGTCGAAGGCCGTGCTGGAGCAGCGCAACGCCGCGGCCGGCGCGACCGGGGCCAAGCTGCCCGTCCCGGCCGAGGTCGTCTCTGACAAGAGGGTGCTGACGCTCGGCGGCACCGAGATCCAGGTGCTGTTCCTCGGACGCGCGCACACGGGCGGCGATCTGTCGGTCTACCTGCCGAGAGAGAACATCCTGTTCATGAGCGAGGCCTACTTCAACCGGTTGTTCCCCTCGCTCTACGGCGGGTATCCGAGTGAGTGGATTGCGGCCCTCAAGAAGGCCGAGGCGATGAACGCGGCGATCTACGTGCCCGGTCACGGCTTCATCGACAGCCCGGGCGTGCTGAAAGAAGAGCTCGTCAACTTCCGGCTGTCGCTCGAGAAGCTCGTGTCGGAGGGCTATCGGCTGCGGGCGGCCGGCGTGCCGATCGCGCGCGCGCCGCGCAGCGTCATCCTCGGGTCGTTCGGCTACTGGACGCGCGCGGCCCAGAACCTGCCCGAGGCGCTCGGGCGCGTGTATGCGGAAGCGGCCGGCGAGCTGAAATAGCCCGGGGGCACTCGGTCAGAAGCGTCGCTCGCCGGGCCGGCGATCGGACCCGAGCGCATCCATCCAGGCGGGATATTCCGGCGCGATCCGGCTGACCTCGTCGAGCTTTCCTACCTCATCAGGTGACAAGGTCACGTCCACCGACTTCAGGTTGTCGTCGAGCTGCGCCACGTTCCTCGCCCCGATGATCACGCTCGTCACCACGTCTTTCGCGAGAATCCACGCCAGGGCGATCTGCGCCACGCTGGCCCCGTGCCCTCCGGCGATCTCTCGCAAGACGTCGAGGATGGCGAACCCCTGGTCCTGGTTCACCGGGGGAAAATGGAAGGTCGCGCGCCGTGCCGCCGGGTCGCCGCCCTCGCGCGTGAACTTGCCCGACAGGAAACCGCCCGCGAGCGGACTCCAGGCGAGCAGCCCCAGCCGCTGATCCCTCAGTAGCGGAATCGTCTCGCGCTCGAGCTCGCGCCCCACGAGCGAGTAGTACGACTGTGTGCACCGGAACCGCTCGAGGCGCTGCTCGCGAGAGGCGGCCAGCGCTTTCATGAGCTGCCACGCGAGCAGGTTCGAGCAACCCAGGTAACGCACCTTGCCGGCACGCACCAGATCGTCGAGCGCCCGGAGCGTGTCCTCGATGTGCGTCAACTCGTCGACACGGTGAATCTGGTACAGGTCGATGTAGTCGGTACCGAGCCGTGTCAGGCTCGCCTCCACGGCCTCCATGATATGGAGCCGGGAGAGGCCGACCTGATTCGGGCCCGGGCCCATACGGCCGCGCACCTTCGTCGCCAAGACGATGTTGTGACGCCGGCCGGTGAGCGCCTTGCCGAGCATGCGCTCGGATTCCCCGGCGGCGTACACGTCGGCCGTGTCGACGAAGTTGATGCCCGCGTCGAGTGCGCGGTGCACGATCGCGTCAACCGCGGGCTGGTCCAGGCCGCCAATCCGCTCCCACATCTGACCGCGCCCGCCAAAAGTCATGGCGCCCAGGCACAGCTCGGACACGAACATGCCTGTGTCGGCCAACAGCCGGTACTTCATGAGCTGGAAATGTAGTCGATGCCCGCGTGCAGAACAACGTTCACGTAAGGGGTGTTACGATCACCTGGCCCTGTGTGCGCCCGTAGCTCAGTTGGATAGAGCACCGGCCTTCTAAGCCGGGGGTCCCGCGTTCGAGTCGCGGCGGGCGCACCATTTCCTAACAGGGTGCTGAAAAAGTGAGCGTCAGCACGGTGTTTCTTACTGTGGTTGAGGATGACGTGTTCATGCGTGTGACTCCGTGGTCGTCGTCGGTCTCATTAGGCCGGTTGCGCGGCCAGATTGCGCCACCGGATGAGGTTGTACGCCGCGGCGGTGAAACTGAAGATCCAGTCCACCAGGCGGCCACCCCGGTGCCGGAGTTTCCGCAACAGGCCCACGGTCTTCATCCACCCAAAGGGTTGTTCGACTTTTTTCCGACAGCGTTGACTCACCGCGTAGCCCGGCTGCCGCGTGGTCCGCTGGTCGATCGCGCTGCGACGGTACGTGTCGTTCTGAGCCACATGCGGCGTGATCCCCAGCGTGCGGACGATGCGGACCCAGGCGCGCGTGTCGTAATTCTTGTCGGCGCCGACTGTCAGCCGTCGCGTCGTCAGCGGCAACTCGCCGAGCATGACGATGGCGGCATCGCGTTCGGCGGTGCCCGAGGCGGCTGTGACGGCCGTGTCGACAATGAAGCCGTGCCGATTCTCGGTCAGCAGGTGCCCGAGATAGGCGAGCTTGGCTTCGCGCCCCTCCGCTTTCTTGTAGAGCCGCGCGTCAGGATCCGTGGTCGAGTGATGCGTATCGTTCCGCCGCGCCTCCCCATGGAAATTCACGGTCGGATTCTTCGGGTCATCCGGCGGCGGGGTCTTGGTCCCCTTGGGCTTGAAACTCTTGTGACTGGCCCACGCCTCCAGCAACGTCCCGTCGACGGTGAAGTGCTCGTCCGAGATCAAGCCCTCCGCCTTGATCGCCGCGAGCACTTCCGCAAAGAACGCATCCGCGATGTCGCCGCTCAACAGCCGATCGCGATTCTTCGTGAACGTCGTGGCATCCCAGATCGGATCGTCCAAACTCAGGCCCACGAACCATCGGTACAGGATGTTGTAGTCCAGCTCCTCCATCAGCAATCGCTCGCTGCGAATGCTGTACAGGACCTGCAGCAACAAGGCACGGAGCAGTTTCTCGGGTGGGATCGACGGCCGACCCGTCGTCGAGTACAAGCGGTCAAATCGTGGCGACAACCGCTCCAAGGCCGCATCCGTCATCTTCCGAATCGGCCGCAGAGGATGATCCGAACGAACGCGGGCTTCGGGCGTCACGTAGCTGAACATGGCATCGTGGCGCGGATCATCACCTCGCATAGACACGCTCCCTTCCGGATGGCTGGGAGCATCGTAGTACGGCAGGATCACGTTGTCGATCCCTCGAGAGTCACTTTTTCAGCACCCTGCTAAAGGAATTCGCCGATTTCGATCGACCACGAAATCGCTCGGCGAACACAAACCGAACAAAGTGATCAGTCTGGCGAGTCCGCGCCACAACTCGCGAGTTTTGCGATCGCGACATTCAGGCGCAATTTCTGAGTCCCCACAATTCGCCGCATGGGTGCGATCTCAAAACCGCATCGTGACCTCCGGCCAAGAATGCCGGAAGTCGCTTTGCTGCCGGCGCGACGGATGGCATCGTGTGCGCGGGATGTGCGCGCTTCGCGAGTTGCGTCGGGCGGCCGGTCTCGGACAACCAGCTGGCCAGGGAGCTCGGCGTGCACCTCCGGACCTTGCACGCCGCCGCCCGAACGGGATCTACTCCCACCGCATTGCGCTGAAGCCGGACCTGCCCTATTCGTATCTGAGTGCTTCGATCGGGTCGATCCGCGTGGCGCGGCGGGCGGGGAGGTAGCACGCCGCGAGGCCGACGGCCGCCAAGAGCACCGCGGCCCCGAGAAAGGTGACTGGGTCAAGGGGCGGGACGCCAAACAGCAGCGCCACGAGCAGCCGGCTCGCGCCGGCGGCAAGCAGCAGACCAATCACCGAGCCGACCGCTGCCAGCGACATCCCCTGCCGGAGCACCATGCGGACGATGTCGGCGCGGCTGGCACCCAGCGCGAGGCGGACGCCAATCTCGCGCGTCCGGCGCGTCACCGCGTACGCCGTCACGCCGTAGATCCCGATGGCGGCCAGCAACAACCCGACGCTGCCGAGACTGCCGGAGACGGAGGCCGCGATTCGTTGTGGAGCGAGACCCAGAGCCGCGACGTCTTCGAGCGTCTGCGCCGCCGTGATCGGCAGGTTCGGATTCATCGACGCCACGAGCGCCCGGATCTCGCTCGTGATGCGCTGGCCATTGGCCGTCCGCGCGACAATCGACATGAATGGGTCGTAGCGCTGCTGAAACGGCACGTACACAAACAGGCGCGGGATATCCCCGAGGCTGCGGTACTTGAGATCGCGCGCGACGCCGACCACCAGCAGCGTCCTCGCCGGAGTATCAGTGCCGGGAGGGCCGGGAGGCTGCTGCAGGTACTTGCCAACGGCGTCCTGGCCCGGCCAGAACCGCCCCGCGGCCAGCTCGCCCACAATCGCCACCGGCTGCGTGCCATCCCGGTCGCCGGCGCTGAAATCCCGGCCGGACACGAGCTGAATCCGCATCGTCTCGAAGTACTCGGCCTCGACAATGTTCCAGTCCGCGCTGAATGGCTGTCCGCCAGGCGCCGTCAACGGGCCGAGACCGAGTCCGCTGCCGGCCAGCGGCAGCACTCTCGTCAGACTCGCGCTCCGCACACCGGGCAGGCCCCGGACGCGATCGACGAGCTCGCGCGCAAAGATCGGCCCGGTCGCGTTGGTGTAGCCAGCCAGCGAGAAATCGAAGGACGCCACCTCGACGCCGCGGGGATCGAAACCCGGATCGATCGATCCGGCCCTCTGCAGCGCGCGGACAAACAACCCGGCGGCGACGACGAGTACGATGCTGAGTGCCACCTGGCCGACGACGAACACATGCCGGAGACGAGACCGTCCATGCGGAACCTGCGCGTCGTCCTTGAGCGCCGACACGACCTCGGCCCTTGACGACTGTAAGGCCGGCACGAGTCCGGACAGCAGAGCCGCCACCAGCGAAAGCCCGACCGTAAAGGCGATGACGCGGCCGTCGAGAGTCAGCGACACGTCCACGGGAACCGGGAGCGCCGGAAGCTGCGAGAGAATAAAGGACGTCAAGCCGCGCGCCATCAGCAGACCGCCGGCGCCGCCGAGGACGAACAGCATCGTCGTCTCGGTGAGGAGCTGCCGCACCAGCCGTCCGCGGCCCGCGCCAATCGCCAGGCGCACCGCGATTTCCCGCCGACGGGCGGTCGCGCGCGCCAGCAGCACGCCGGCGACGTTGGCGCATGCAATGACGAGCACGAGCGACACGATCGCCGTCAGGAGCGCGAGAAATCCGGCGACCACGCCGCTGTTGCCGGGAATCGGCGCCGACGCGAGGAGCCGCAGACCCTTGCCTCGATTCTCGTCAGGATATTCGCGCTCGAGCGTGCGCCCGATCAGGTCAAGTTCCGCTGCCGCCTGGGACGCCGACACGCCCGGCTTGAGACGCCCACCCATCACCAGCCAGACCGACGGCCGGCTCGTCAGGATGTCCGCCGATCGGCTCGGCATCACCGCGGACACCATCCCGATGGGGATCCACACGTCTCCTCCAAGGACGCTCGTGCCATGGAATCCCTCTGATGCGACGCCAACAACGACAAACGGCTGACCGTTGAGCTGCAGTGTGCGGCCGACGATGGCTGGATCCTGGTTGAAGCGGCGCGTCCAGAAGCCGTGACTCAACACGACGATCGGACTCTTGCCCGGTTCGTCGCTGTCGCCCGGGCCGAAGAGCCGTCCGGCGGCCGAACGCGCACCAAGCACGGTGAAGTAGTTGGCCGTGACGACGTCGCCGAAAATGCGCTCGGCGCCATCGGCATTTCCGAGGCTCATGGGCTCGGCGCCGAGCCGATACGCGTACACGCCGTCGAGCGTGGTCGCCCGGTCGCGAACGTCGAGGTAGTTGGGATACGAGCCGTTGTCGAAACCCGCGCCGTCCTGGCTGCGGCCGATGTCGACGAGACGGCCGGGATCGGCGACGCCGGGCGGGTCGCGGAACAGCAGCGCGTTAGCGACAGTAAATACAGTGGTGTTGGCGCCGATGCCGATCGTCAGCGACAGCGCGGCCGTCAGCGTGAATAGCGGGTTGCGCCGAAGCAGCCGCGCCGCATAGCGCACGTCCTGCAGCAATGTCTCCACGAGCGCACCTGCCTTTACATCCCGAACCTGTTCCTTGACGGCTTCAACGCCGCCTATTTCCAGCATCGCCGCGCGGCGCGCGTCTTCGGGTCGCATGCCCGCGCGTACCTTCTCGGCGGCCAGCAACTCGAACGTCGACCGCACCTCATCGTCGAGGTCGCGTTCCATGCGATCGCGATGCAGCAGGTTCTGCCACAAGGCCCTGAGCCTTGAGCCCTGAGCCGTCATGACTCAAGGGCGCGGGCGATGGCCACCGTGATGCGATGCCAGAGCGCCACCTCTTCCCCCAACTGGCGCGTCCCCGCTCTGGTGAGCCGGTAGTACTTCGCGCGGCGGTTGTTTTCGGAGGGTCCCCAGCTCGACGCGAGCCAGTCGGCTTCCTCGAGCCGATGGAGCGCCGGAAACAGCGAGCCCGGCTGTACCTGGAACGTGCCACCCGTCATCTGGTCGATGCGGCGGGAGACGCCCAAGCCGTGCAGCTCGCCGGCGGCGAGCGCCTTCAGAATCAGGAGGTCGAGCGTGCCTTGGAGCAGGCTTTCCCGCTGTCGTGACATCGTGGGTCCTCCCGCTATCGACATTCGATACGAGCAGCCGTGAGTCTCTCGCTCTTCCTATCGAATGTCAACAGGTGTGGTGTGCGATGTCCTTTAGATCATCCGGCTGAAGAGATTGGCCGGCGACTATTTGCCGACAGCGTGCCGAATGTGCTGATCAGGACTTTTGGGGTCGTAACATCTCACGCCGATTTCGGCAATCGTCTGATCGTGTTCGAGCTTCGAGCCAGGCGTTTCGCCGGTAACCAGTTGCCTGGCGTCGAAACCGCGGCATCGACTCGCCCTCTGGTCAGCGCCAGCCGAGGTCCGGAGCGACGTACTTCAGGATGCTCCCGATCACATGGGCGTTGTAGTCCACACCCAGCTGGTTCGGCACGGTCAGCAGCAACGTGTCGGCCGCGGCAATCGCTTCGTCGGCGGCAAGCTGTTTGACCAATACGTCCGGCTCCGCCGCGTAGGAACGGCCGAAGATGGCGCGCGTGTTCGGGTCGATGTAGCCGATCTGATCCCGGTCGCGCGATTCGTGACCGAAGTACGCCCGGTCGCGGTCGTCGACCAATGCAAAGATGCTGCGACTGACCGAGACACGCGGTTCGCGTGTATGCCCTGCCTCTTTCCACGCCTCGCGGTACGCTTCAATCTGCTTCCGCTGCTGCACGTGCAGCGGCTCGCCGGTCTCATCGTCCTTGAGCGTTGAACTCTGCAGGTTCATTCCCAGCTTCGCGGCCCACTTGGACGTCGCGTTGGAGCCGGATCCCCACCAGATACGGCTGCGCAGTCCTTCCGAATGCGGCTCGACGCGCAGCAAGCCTGGCGGATTCGGGAACATCGGCCGCGGATTTGGTGTAGCGAACCCGTGGCCCTTGATCACGTCGAGAAAGGCCTCGGCATGTCGGCGACCCAAGTCGGCGTCCGATTCGCCATCGGCCGGCGCATAGCCGAAGTACCCCCAGCCATCTATTACTTGCTCGGGTGACCCGCGACTGATGCCGAGCTGCAGCCGGCCGCCGGCGATGACGTCCGCGGCGCCCGCGTCCTCGGCCATGTACAACGGGTTCTCGTACCGCATGTCGATGACGGCGGTCCCGATCTCGATCCGGCGTGTGCGCGCGCCGATGGCGGCGAGTAGCGGAAACGGCGAGCTGAGTTGCCGCGCGAAATGGTGCACGCGGAAGTACGCACCGTCCGCGCCGAGTTCCTCGGCTGCGACGGCCAGCTCGATCGACTGCAGCAGCGAGTCGGACGCCGTGCGCACGTGCGAGTCGCGCACCGGCGTCCAGTGGCCGAATGACAGAAATCCGATGCTCTTCATTGAGGCAGGCAATTCTACGACGGCTCAGGAGCAGCTCGGGGTGCAGCTCCACGTTGAGGCGGTGTGCTCCCGGCGGCCACCTTTATTCCCTCCAGCGTGAGACTCCTGCAGTGGGCGGTCGGCATGTCTCCAACTGGATTCGCCGATTTCAAATGGCACCAGGCTTGCGCTGTTGGGATCGCCATGGCCGAGACCTCCCTGCCGTTCACCTACAACGAGCCAACGGTCATGTGGAACATGCACCGGGCAGACGGCCGCCGCACACAGGCCGTCATCGACCCGACCAATAGCGGGGCGCGGGTCCTGTGGTTCCTGAACGGCAGGCCCCTGGGCGTTCGTTATTTCGAGGACTGGGAAGGCGCCATCGGGTGGGCCGATCGACTCCGCATGCAGTACTGGGCTGTCGGCTGGCGCATCTCGGACGACAACAGGCAAGGTCGCCCGGTTCGAGACAAATCCTGACCCTCGACACGGCCACCGCTCACCCGTGGGCACGTCGCCCGACTGCTTCCAATCGTCTCCCCCCGGCGTGCTAGCATCAGCGGCGATGAGCACCTGTTTCCGGCCGTCTGCCCGTCACCTTGCCGCCTTCGCCCTCTCGGTCCTCTTCTTCGGCGCGCCTCTTCGCGCGTTCGCGCAGGTGCCCGATCGCCTCAGCGACGACCAGTTCTGGAAGCTCAGCAAGGACTCGTCGGAGGAAGACGGCGTCTTCCGGTCCGACAACCTGCTCTCCAACGAGACGACCTATCAGTGGATCCTCCCGCGACTCGTCGAAACGGCCAAGCCAGGGCGCGTCTATATGGGCGTCGGTCCGGAACAGAACTTCACGTACATGACCGCGCTCCGTCCGACGATGGCCTTCATCGTGGACATCCGCCACGGCAACCTGGATGTCCACCTGCTCTACAAGGCCATCTTCGAGCTGTCGAAGGACCGCGCAGACTTCGTCTCGCGTCTCTTTTCGCGGAAGCGCCCTGACGGCCTGACGGCGCAGTCGTCCATCGCCGAAATCTTCGCGGCCGCGGACAAGGTCGAGTCCACGCCGGCCATTTACGATGCCAATCTCAAGGCCATCGAAGACCGGCTGACGAACGTCCACCACTTCCCGCTCTCGTCGGGCGACCACGAGGGCATCGCGTGGGCCCTCAGCAACTACGCGCGCTTCGGCCCGGCGATCAGCTACAACTCGAGCCTCTCGAGCGCCGTCCCGCCGGCGATCGTTGGTGCGTTGTCCACCGGCCCGCGTTTCGGCAACCAGTTCGTCACGTACGAGAGCCTGATGCTCGCCGATGACGGCCGCGGTGACAACCGCAGCTTCCTCGCGAGCGAAGAAAGCTTCCAGTTCTTGAAGAATCTCCAAGAGCGGAACAAGGTCGTTCCAGTCGTCGGCGATTTCGGCGGGACGAAGGCCATCCGCGCGGTCGCGGCCTATCTGAAGAGCATCAACGGGACGGTGTCGGCGTTCTACCTGTCGAACGTCGAACAGTTTCTGCTGCAGGGCGGGACGTACGTCAACTTCTGCCGCAGTGTCTCGATGCTGCCGACCGACGAGGCCAGCACGTTCATCCGCTCGGGCCGCGGCGGGCCCTACACGGTCACGTCCACCGGCACGGGCGTGCAGAACTCATCGTTTGCGCTCATGCAGCCGGAACTGTCCCAGTGCCCGGCCGCGCTGGAGCAGAAGTAGCGACGGCCGTTCGCGGCGACCCTAGCTTCGGCCATATCGGCCCATCAGATCGGCTTGTGCGACGATGTGGCCGCGCATCGAGCGATCTAGTTGGGCCCGTGTTGCACCAGCCGGCAACTCGAGCCTCTTATCAAGCGCGTAGAGCTTGAAGTAGTAGCGATGCGCCGGCCCCGGCGGCGGGCAGGGCCCACCGTAACCGATCTTTCCAAAGTCGTTGCGCCCTTGGCGGGCGCCGGAAGGCAGCTGGCCTTCCGGCGGAACAGCTTCTGGCAATTCGCGCCCGGTTGGCGGCAGATCGTAGAGCACCCAGTGGACCCACGTTCGGCCCGGTGCATCGGGGTCCTCCATGATCAACACGAAGCTTTGGGTCCGCTCCGGAGGAGCGCTCCAACTGAGCGCCGGCGACGTGTCGGCCCCGTCGCACGTGAGCTGCGCAGGGATGTCGTCCCCCGGCTTGAAGGCAGGCGTCTTGAGCTGCAATGTCGGCATGTGACCCGCGGGGCGGACCCCTAGGCCTCGGCGGCAGAATCACGGAGGCGGATGGGCTGGCGCCGGGCGCCCCACCTGCCAGGCCGCGGCGCGAACACGCCCGCGCAGGCTGTGCCGCAGGTGCGGCACGCGCCCGCGGCATCGAGCTGCCACGCCGTGATGTCGTAGCCATCCCGGCCGATGAGCAAGCTGCCGCACTGGTGGCAGTAGGTGCTCTGACCGGATTCGTCCTGCACGTTGCCCGTGTACGCGTACCGCACGCCGTTGTCGATCGCGATGCGGCGCGCGCGCGCCAGGGTCGCCGGCGGCGTTGGCGGCACGTCCCGCATCTTCCAGTCGGGGTGAAACGCGCTGAAGTGCATGGGGACATCCGGTCCGAGGTGGTGCACGACCCACCGGGTCATGTTCCCGAGCTCGTCGTCAGAGTCGTTCAGTCCAGGAATCAGCAGCGTGGTCAGCTCGAACCACACGTGTGTTTCGTGCTTGAGGTAGACCAGGGTGTCGAGCACCGGCTGCAGGTGCCCGCTGCAGATCTTGAAATAGAAGTCCTCGCTGAAGCCCTTCAGGTCGACGTTGGCTGCATCCATGTGCTGGTAGAACTCGCGGCGTGGGGCATCGCACATGTAGCCGGCGGTGACCGCCACCGACTTGATGCCGTGCTCGTGACACGCCCTGGCCACGTCGATCGCGTACTCCATGAAGACCACCGGGTCGTTATAGGTGAACGCCACGGACTGGCACCCCATCTCGCGGGCGGCGCGCGCAATGGCGGCAGGCGTCGCCTGGTCCATGAGCGTGTCCATCTCGCGCGATTTCGAGATGTCCCAGTTCTGGCAGAACGTGCACGCCAGGTTGCAGCCAGCGGTGCCGAACGACAGCACGGGCGTGCCGGGCAGGAAGTGGTTGAGCGGCTTCTTCTCGATCGGGTCAATGCAGAAGCCGCTCGAGCGCCCGTAGGTCGTGAGCACGATCTGATCGTCCTGGTTGGCGCGCACGAAGCACAGGCCCCGCTGGCCGGTGTGCATCTTGCAGAACCGCGGGCAGACATCGCACTGCACACGCCCGTCGGGGAGACGGTGCCAGTACTTCGTCAAGACCGTGGCGCCGGATATTTCGGCCTGCATGACACCCTCTGGGCAACTGGGCTACGCGGTTCGACAACCTCAGCATACGCCTTCTTCACCGGGGGTGACACCATGAGCCGCTCGATGATCATCGCGGCCGGAAATGTTGTTGTGGTCGTTGCGGCCGTCCTGGCACTCATCTGGACGCTGCAGCGGCGGTTCATGTACTTCCCAGCTGGTGGTGTGCCGACGCCCGGTGAAATTGGTTTGACCGGGGTCGAGCCGGTGACGTTCGAGACCAGTGACGGACTCGCGCTCGGCGGCTGGTTCTTCGGGGCATCCGGGCCATCGCCGCGCGTCACCGTTCTGGTCTTCAATGGAAACGCCGGCAACCGAGCGCATCGAGGTCCTTTGGCAGCGGCACTGCGTCGGCACGGATTGCAGGTTCTGCTCGTCGATTATCGGGGCTATGGCGGACATCCCGGGGCTCCGTCGGAGAACGGGCTCACTGTAGACGGCCGGGCCGCCCGCGCGTACGTGGCTGGTCGCCCCGACGTCGATCGGTCGCGGCTCGTGTACTTCGGCGAGTCGCTCGGAACGGCAGTGGCTGTCGCCCTCGCCGTCGAACACCCGCCGGCGGCGCTTGTCCTGCGATCGCCGTTCACATCAATGGGCGACCTGGGACAGCATCACTATCCGTTTCTCCCGGTGCGCCTTCTTCTCCGGGACCGGTTCGCCGTGATCGATCAGATTCAGCGGGTCCGAGTACCACTGCTGGTCATCGCTGGCGGGCACGATCGAATCGTGCCGATCGAAAATAGCCGTCGCCTGTTCGATGCCGCGGTGGCTCCGAAGACGCTCCTCGTGCTTCCCGACGCCGATCACAACGACTACGAACTGCTCGCGGGAGACGAGATGATCCAGGCGATTGTCCGCCTTCTTCAGCCGCTCGATCACGCCGGCCCATGAAGCAGGTCACCGTCAGGGTGTACGGGCCGCTCAACGACTTCCTGCCACCAGGCCGCCAGCAGGGCGCGTTCGCTCATGTCCTCAAAGGCCGCACATCGGTGAAGGACTTCCTCGAGGGACTCGGCATACCGCATCCGGAAATGGATCTGATTCTCGTCAACGGAGAGCCGGTCGCTTTCGACTATGTCGTGCAGGACGGGAATCGCATCGCCGTTTTTCCGCGCTTTGAGTCCGTCAACATTGACGACGTGACACTCGTTCGGCCGCCGCACGAAGCGCTCCGCTTCGTGCTCGACGGCCATTTGGGCAAGCTGGCCAGGTACCTGCGCCTGGTCGGTCTGGATGCCGAGTATTGTGTGGATGCGAGCGACGACGACATCGCGGAACTCGCCGTACGCGATGGCCGTATCGTCTTGACACGCGATCGCGGCCTGCTGAAACGACGGGTCGTCTCTCGCGGGCACTGGATTCGAGCCACGGCGCCGCGCCAGCAGCTCGTCGAGGTCCTGCGCCGCTTTGGCCCAACCCTGGCGCCGTTCACGCGCTGCCTCCGCTGCAATACCGAGCTTCGCGAAGTACCACAGTCGTTGGTCGAGTCGAGGCTCGAGTCAAGAACACGCGAGTACTACCAGCGCTTTCACGAGTGCCCAGGCTGCCATCGCATCTACTGGGCCGGCTCGCACTGGCGACGTCTGACACGGCTCGTGGAAGGGACGAGAGCTGTCGTCGGCACACCGTGAGGCACCTGGGAACAATTCCGGATCGCGCAGGGAATAGTCCGCGCTCGTAGCGATTCGTGATCGCGTCGAGAGCCCAACCGTGGGTTCTTTCATGATGTCCCGTCTGGCATTCCGCTTGCGGCGCTGATCCTATGAGGTGTCCCTATGACAGCCGACCAGGCGCTTCAACGACAGGTGCTCGCGGCGCTCGACTGGGAACCAGGCGTGGATGCCGCTCAGATTGGCGTGACCGTCGCAAACGCCGTGGTCACGCTCGAAGGCACGGTGACCACGTTCTTCCAGAAGTCGTTGGCGGAGCACGCCGCTCGCCACGTGGTCGGGGTGCGCGCCGTGGCCAACGATCTCGAGGTCAGCCCCGACCACGCGACGCGGCGCAGCGATACCGCGCTGGCGCAGGCCGTGGCCAACACGTTGCTTTGGGACAGCGCCGTGCCGCTCGACGCGGTCCAAGCCACCGTGGACGACGGCTGGGTGACCCTGACCGGCACAGTCGCCTCGCACTTCCAGAGGGGAGCGGCGGAGCGGGCCATCCGACACTTGTACGGCCTCAAAGGCGTGTCGAATGCGATCCGCATCAGGCCGGAGATCAATATCGGAGACATCAAGGCGAAGATCGAGAGTGCGTTCATGCGCAGCGCGCACATTGACGCCGAGCACGTCCAGGTCGAGGCCCACGACGGCAAGGTCGTGCTGACGGGCACGGTCCGCTCGCTCGCCGAACGCGATGAAGCCGCGCGCGCAGCCTGGGCAGCCCCCGGCGTGATCCATGTGGACGATCGGTTGATCGTCGCCATCACCGGAGATCAGCGACGTCGCTCGGCGACGCCACTTTGAGAAGCGGCCCCGCCGTTCATGTGATTCCGATGACTGCAGTGCCGACGAAGTGACACGATGATCCTCACGCGTGACGTGATCCGGCGCGAGATCGAAGCGGGGCGAGTGGTGATCGAGCCGTTCTTCGCGGACCAGGTGGGGCCGGCGTCGATCGACCTGCATCTCGGCGACGAGATCCGCGTCATGCACGCCGGGCGCGAGCCGGTGCCGGTGACCGCCGACGTCGACTACCGGACGATCACCGACGTGCGCTCGCTCAGGACACCGTATCCCCTGGCACCCGGCGAGACCATCCACGGCATCACCCGCGAGCGCATCACGCTGCCCGGCGACATCGGCGGATGGCTCGAGGGCCGCAGCCAGTTCGCGCGCCTCGGCCTCATGATCCACGTCACCTCGGGCTTCGTGCAGCCGGGCGTCGCGAGCCGCCAGGTGCTGGAGATGTCGAACGTGTCGGGCCGGACGCTGCTCATCCACGCAGGCGTGCGGCTCCTCCAGATCGTGCTCCAGCGCTGCGAGGGCAGCGCCGTCTACCAGGGACGCTTCGCGCGCCAGGACAATCTGTAGCCCGCGCCTGGCGCCCAACAGCACTACGATCTCGATGGGCTACAACGTTCGTTCTTTCAGCCAAACCAGGATTCGCTCTGCCACAGTCTGCCACCGTAGCTCACGCATACTGTTGTGCGCCACATCAGGGATGATTTCGGACTGTGTGTGGCAGGCGCCTTCGATGAGCGCCGGGACGAGTGATGAGGTGCGTGAAAGGAGAGGCGGTAATGCCTGTGCGTTATTGGATGATCACGAATAGAAACCAGACCAATCCGAAAAAGGCCAACAACGAGCTTGGAACCGACGAGGCTGATTTGACGTTCTGGACTGCCGATGTTGCGGGTGTCGGCAAGGAAGCGCCGGCGAAGCTGGCCGAATGGGACGAGCGAGAGCGAGACGACTTCCGCAAGGAACTGCTCAAAGCCGCTGGAAGATTTCCCACGGTCCAGGAAGAAGACCACGAGGACCAGAAGCATGTGACGTTGTTTGTTCACGGCTACAACAACAGCTCAAGGAACGCCCTGGAGCGTTACTCACAGATCTGCCGGACGATGTTTCAACCAGAGGATGGCCTGGGGTTGTGTGTTCTGTTCTCTTGGCCGTCCGATGGCCTCAAGATTGGGTACTACCCAGACCGAGCGGATGCGCGTGGCACCGCTGACGAACTGGGAAGTGTGCTCAAGGAACTGTTCGATCAGCAAGTCACGGTTCAGACGAAAGCGATGGAGACTGGTCGGTCACCATGCAAGGCCAAGGTCTCGATCATCGCCCACAGCATGGGCAACTACCTGGTCCAGAAGGCGATGCAACACGTCTGGTCACAGAAGAACCAGCCGTTACTCATGAGTCTCGTCAATCAGCTCTTGATGGTCGGCGCTGACGTTGATAACGACTTATTCAAGGGCGGCGAGGAAATCGACCACGGTGACGGAGATGCCATTGCGAATCTCACCTATCGCGTCACGGCTTTCTATACCGGCAAAGATGCAACACTCGGACTGTCGGCTGGCTTCAAACACTTTGGAAAGCGGCGGCTGGGAAGGAGCGGACTGGATCGAACGACTCAGGCCCCTGACAATGTGTGGGACATCGATTGTACGAAGTTTTTCGAAGATATCAGCGCTGGGAAAGCGCACTCGGCCTACTTCGACGTGGAAGATACGCGCAAGGTCATGCGTCAAGTCCTGAGGGGCGTTGACCGAAAGCTCCTTCAGGCTGAATTCAGGCTCGCCGGGGCGGACTCGTAAGCACGGCTCCTCACGGCGAAGCACGCGACATACAGACCCGCGCCCTATGAGAACTGTATGACCGATGTGATCGATGATCGATCGGCGGCGACCTGCAGGGCCTGCTTCATCCTGTCCGGCCCGAACACCTGACCGACCATCGACTTCGCGTCGAACAGCCCGTTCTCAATCAGCCGCACGAATCGCGGAAGGTCGCGCAGCGCCTGCACGCCGGCATAGTTGCCGGGCACGTGCGTCTTGCCGGCGTTCGCCCACTGGCCGCCCGGAAACGTGACGTTGGCGCCGGCCGGGTGGCCGATGCTGCACGTGCGCACGTAGCCGCCGTTTCGCACAACGGTCCACGCCTGCTGCAGCGGCTCGATGCCGGTCATGTCCGACGGCGATTCGACCGTCGACGGCAGTGGGAACCGCGTCCCACCGACCGCCTCGAGCACATATGTCGGGCCTGCCTGGCGCTCGCCGGCATAGCGACGGCCGGGCGTCACGGGGTCCGGCGTGAGCGAACGGATCTTGTTGAGCAGATCGTTGCCCTTGTCGGCATTCGGATCGAGCACGTGCGTCGCGCCGAGCTTCAGCGCGAGATCGCGGCGGTACTTGATCGGATCGATCCCGATGATCGTCTTCGCACCCTGAATGCGTGCGCCCTGCACGGCGCTGATGCCAATCGGACCGAGGCCGAAGATGGCGACGTCCGCCCCGGCTTCGATCGGAAAGCGGCACATCGCCAGGCCGAGACCGGTGCCGCCGACACACGCGAGAAGCGACGCCTCGACGGCCGGCACCTTCGTGAAGATCGGCACGACCCAGTCTTCGTCTGAAACGATGAACTCCGAGTACCCGGCGGGACCGACCGGCGGCGCGGTCATGTAGACCGGCGTGTTGTCGGCCATGGTGGCATTGGGGATCGCCGGCAGCCGCGTGTTGCAGAGGTCGCCGCGGCCAGACAGACAGTTCCAGCACACGCCGCAGTTGGGCGTCGTCGCGAGCATCACCTGGTCGCCGACCTTCACCCGCTTGACGAGGCGGCCGACCTCTTCGACGATCCCGACGCCGCCATGACCGGTGACGGCGGCAAATTGCGCCGGGTTCATCGTGTTGAGCTGCCCCGTCGTCGAATAGCAGGTCTGCGACGCCTGCATGCGGATGACCACGTGTAGCGGGTGGAGCGGCAGGAGCGTCAGCGTCTCGGTCGAGATCGTGCTGGCGTACCGAACCAGCGCCTTGAACTTCGTCCCGCTCGTCTTGGTCGGTCCCTGCCGTTCGGCGAGAAGCACCTTGGGATCGACGTTGCCGGGATTGTTGCCCCAGAAGATCACGCCGCCGTTGGCCGTGGCCAGGCCTGGCGCCCCTGCCGCCGCCGGAGCCTGAGCACCAGCCGGTGCCTGGGCAGCCGCCGGTGCTTGCGAGAAGAGCGCGGCCGCGCCGCCGGCCATGACGGCGGCCGCACCGCCTCGGAGCAGGTCGCGCCGCGAGAAGGTGACCTGTTCACCGCCCGCATAAATATGCTGTCCGCCGATCAGATCGTCGTGATCGTCGCCGCAAGAACACATACCCCCTCCAGTGGCCAAAGTGTACATCCACCCTGGCCACGCGCTCGTTTCCGCCCTCCAGGTGGTAAAATCCGCGCATGTTTACACGCACGCTTCCCGCAGCCGTCCTGGCGTTCGTCGCCTGCGCGTCGATCACCGCCCAGCAGGGCAACGCACAGCAGGGCGCGCCGCCGGGCCGTACCGTGTGGGACGGCGCCTACACCGACGCCCAGGCCGAACGCGCGCGCCCGACCTTCGACGCCAGATGTGCGAATTGCCACACGCTCGGCACGGAAGGCGGCGCCGGGAACGGCGGGCCGGTCAGCGGCGACAAATTCTGGAAGGCGTTCACGCAGAGGTCCGTCGGCGACCTGCTGAGATTCGTGAAGAAGAACATGCCGAACGGTGCGCAGGCCGGATCGCTGTCCGCCGAAACGTACAACGATCTCGTCGCCTTGATCTTGAAGTCGAACGGGTTTCCTGCCGGATCGGTGGAGGTCACACCTGACACGGTGGCAGACATTCAGATCCAACCGAAAGACGGCCCCGGCCTGCTGCCCGCGGGCGTGCTCGTGCGAGTCGTGGGATGTCTGACGCGAGACGGCAACGACTGGGTCGTCGTGCGCGCGACGGCTCCCGAACGCATCGACAGTGCCGGCACAGGACCGACCGACGCCACGCGTCCACTCGGCACGGGATCAATGGCGCTGAAGTTCTCGCTCACCAGACTCGACCGGCTCGCGGAACAACGTGTGTCGGTGAGCGGCCTGCTCATTGGCACCGCCGGGATTGGCGGGATCAACGTCTCGAGCGTCACGCGCGTCGCTGCGAACTGCCAATAGACGGGTTCCGGCCGTTCATTTCAGCAAAGCGTGAGGCGAGGGAGCGTGTAGAATACGCGCCGGAGGAGACTCATGAAGAAACCGGCCAGCATCCTCGTACTCGCTAGCGCGGCCGCCGCGGTCTTCGCTGCGCTCGGCCATGCACAGACGCCGGCGGCGCCCCCGCCGCCATGGGCCTACGGG
>JBAUGX010000120.1:0-3974 GCA_049679965.1 Vicinamibacterales bacterium | reverse complement strand
GTCTGTCGACCGTCGCGAGGCTGATGGCCGAGCGCACGACCGCGAGCTGGACGACCGTGCCCCACTTCTTCGTCTCGCGCGACGTCGATGCGACCGCGCTCGTGGCCGCGCGCGAGCGCCTGGTGCCGTCGATCGAGCGCTCGCACGGCGTCAAGCCGACCATCACCGATTTCATCGTCTGCGCCGTGGGGCGGGCCTTGCGGAAGCATCCGCGCATGAACGCGAGCTGGATGAACGGCGGCATCCGCACGAATGACGCGGTGAACGTCGGGCTCGCCATGGCGGTCGAGGGCGGTGTCGTCGCCCCCGCCGTGCCGCACGCCGATACGGCCAGTGTGGGCGAGGTCGCGAGCCGGCGGCGCGACCTGGCCGAGCGGGCGCGGACCAACCGCCTGCAGCCGGCCGACCTGGCCGGCGCGACCTTCACGGTCAGCAACCTCGGTATGTATCAGGTCGATGCCTTCACGGCCATCATCGTGCAGCCGCAGGCCGGCATCCTGGCCGTGGGCGCGATCGTCGATCGCGCCGTCGCCGTGAACGGCCAGGTGGCGGTCCGGCCCGTAATGACGCTCACGCTGTCGTCGGACCATCGCGTCGTCGACGGCGCGCGGGCGGCCGCGTTTCTCAGCGACGTGGTGGAGACGCTCAGGGGAGACACCGCGTGGACCTAATTCGTTAGGAGAACCATGACTCCACAAACCACGACATCGGCGCCCACAGGCGTCACGCTCAGCGATCCCAAGTTGTTCCGCCAGGCCTGCTATGTCGACGGCGCCTGGATTGGCGCCCGATCGGGCGCCACCTTCACGGTCGACAATCCGGCGACCGGCGAGATTGTCGGGACGGCACCGAAGCTCGGCGCCGCCGAAACCCGCGAGGCGATCGAGGCGGCGGACCGCGCGCTGCCCGCCTGGCGGAAAAAGACCGCCCGGGAGCGCGCCACGATCCTGCGGACATGGTACGAGCTGATGATGCGTCACCAGGACGACCTGGCGAAGCTGATGACCATCGAGCAGGGCAAGGTGCTGGCCGAGTCGCGCGGAGAGGTCGCCTACGCCGCGGGCTTTCTGGAATGGTTCGGCGAAGAGGCCAAGCGCGTGTACGGCGACACGATTCCGGGCCACCAGGCCGACAAGCGGATCATCGTCATCAAGCAGCCGGTCGGCGTGGTCGCGTGCATCACGCCGTGGAACTTCCCCCTGGCCATGATCACGCGCAAGGCGGGGCCGGCGCTCGCGGCCGGCTGCACCGTGGTGCTCAAGCCGGCGTCGCAGACGCCCTACTCTGCCCTCGCGCTGGCCGAGCTCGGCGAGCGCGCGGGTATTCCCAAGGGGGTCTTCAACGTCGTGACCGGGTCGGCCACCGAGATCGGCGGCGAGTTGACGGCCAACCCGACGGTCCGGAAGCTGTCGTTCACCGGCTCGACCGAGATCGGGAAGCTGCTGATGGTGCAGTGCGCGGCCACGGTCAAGAAGATGTCCCTCGAACTCGGTGGCAACGCCCCCTTCATCGTGTTCGACGATGCCGATCTCGATGCCGCGGTCGAGGGCGCGATGGCGTCCAAGTACCGCAATACCGGTCAGACCTGCGTCTGCGTGAACCGGATTCTCGTGCAGGACTCGGTCTACGACGCCTTCACCAAGAAACTGGCGGTCGCCGTCAACAACCTCCGTCCTGCGCCCGGACTCGAGGCCGGCGCGACGCAGGGGCCGCTCATCGACGACAAGGCCGTCATCAAGGTCCAGGAGCACATTGACGATGCGGTGGCGAAGGGCGCGCGCGTCGTCGTCGGCGGCCATCGCCACGCCCTTGGCGGCCGGTTCTTCGAGCCGACCCTGCTGGCCGACGTGACGACCGACATGATGCTCTCGCGCGAGGAAACCTTCGGCCCGGTGGCGCCGCTCTTCAGGTTCAAGACGGAGCAGGAGGCCCTCGAGTTGGCCAACGCGACCGAGTTCGGCCTGGCCGCCTACTTCTACGGGCGCGACATCGCGCGCGTGTTTCGGGTCGCCGAAGGACTCGAATCCGGGATGGTGGGCATCAACACCGGCCTCATTTCGACCGAAGTGGCGCCCTTCGGGGGCGTGAAGGAATCAGGCATCGGCCGGGAGGGATCGAAGTACGGGCTCGAGGAGTTCCTCGAGGTCAAGTACCTCTGCCTCGGCGGCATCGAATAGCGTCTTAACCCGTTCCCGGGGCTCCGCGGCCGCGAAGGGCGTCGAGCGGGCTTCGCGGCGCATTCCGAAATTCCTTCACGACGTGCGTGTAAACCATCGTCGTCTCGACGTTGGCGTGTCCCAGATACTCCTGGATTTGCCGGATGTCCACGCCGTTCAGAAGCAGATGCGTCGCGAAGCAGTGCCGCAGCGTGTGGACGGAGACCGGCTTATGGATCTTCGCGTCGCGGGCGGCGGACTTGACCGCTTTCTGGACGACCGAGTCGCTGATGTGATGGCGGCGCACGATGCCGGCGCGCGGATCGGTGGAGAGCGTCTGGCTCGGAAACACCCAGAACCACCCAAGCTCCCGGCCCGCGTTCGGGTACTTGCGATCCAGGCCATCCGGCAGCCAGACGCCGGCCAGGCCCGCCTTGCGGTCGGCCTGATGTAAGGCTTCACAGCGGCGGAGTTGGGCCCGGAGTTCGTCCCTGCCCGCGTCCGCCAGCAGCGTCGAACGATCTTTGTCTCCCTTGCCGCCGCGCACGAAGAGCAGGCCCTGATCGAAGTCGATGTCTTTGATGCGCAGCTCGCAGCACTCCGAAACGCGCAACCCTCCCCCGTAGATCAGCGCCGCCATGAGCCATGCGGTGCCGTGCAGGGCCCCGAGCAGGGCGGCGGTCTCGGGCACGCTCAGGACGACCGGCAGATGGGTCCCTCGTTTTGCCCGCGCCGCCAATGACACGGTCTCGACCTCGACCGCGAGCACTTCCCGGCACAGAAACAGGATGGCCGAGAGCGCCTGATTCTGTGTGCTGGCCGACACCCGCTGACGGACCGCCAGATGCGTAAGAAAGTTCCGAACCGATTCCGAGTCGACGCGGGGCTCGCGGGTTCCCTGCTGCTCCGACAGGTACGTCAGGAAGCGTCGCACCCAATCGGCGTAGCTGCACTCGGTTCGATACGAGTAGTGGCGCGTCCTGATGCGGGACCGCAGCTGTTCGAGGGCCGCCAGCGGACTCGTTCGGCCCTGGTCGTCGACGATGGCGCTTGCCGGCCGTTTGTGCCAGTCGGTGCGCTGCAGGAAGTTCACGAAGTAGATTCGCAGGGCCTGTTCGGCCTGGCGGACTTGCCAGTCCTCGCATCCGTGGCGTTCCAGTTCCTCGCAGAATTGCTGCACCTGGGTTGCCAGCGGCTCGTTCGAGGCCGGGCGGGAGAGGAACTGGCGCGCCCATCGTACGCAGTACGGCGCCGCGGTTTCCCGTACCAGTCGCGCCTTCAGAATGAATTCTCCAAACTGTTGCAGCGACGCTTCCAGTTCCCGCATGGTTGCCTTCCGTGCGCAGGGGCAACCGTCATGCCGCCGGAGGCGTGGAGCTGGAAGTCGTACGACAGTCACGGGTTGCAGAACGGCCCGCCGGAAGTGAGCGGCTTCTGGTCATGTGCGCAGCGTCCGATCGGAAACAACCGTTGACATCCACACCAGCAATTGGTCCCCTCCACCCATCCACGGAATTCCCGTCAAATGGCACCATCACCAATCCGCGGTGACCACCGCGGACACCCTCTCGATCCCCTTGTGTTAATGGCACTTGATCGCGCGCGTGGACGCCAGCAGAATGGGGGCGATAAGGTGGAGGCTGGGGGTGTGATGGGACGGTTGGCGGGCGATGGTAACAGCGGTTGGCGCTGTCGACCTATACAACTCGTTGGGCTGACGAACGAAAGAACATCACCCCAAGCGACTCTTCCAGTATCCGGGTTTCCGACGATCGTGGGCGACCGCAAGAATTCTGAGGTGGCTGGCTGTCGCAAGGT
>JBAUGX010000119.1:0-17163 GCA_049679965.1 Vicinamibacterales bacterium | reverse complement strand
CACGTGCGCGCCGGCGATCTGGGCACGCGCCCGACGTTCGCGGACCTGGGGCAGACGCTGGCCGAGGTGTTTGACGTCGGCCCGCTCGCCCACGGCACAAGCTTCCTGAAAGAGCTGCTCGTATAATTACCGAGCTTGTTCATGACGATCCGGGAGCAACTCGAGCAGCGCGAGCGTGAGGCGCTTTCGCCCAGGGCGGCCAAGAGTGCCGACTCGCGTGGTCGTCTGCGTCCCGAGGCGGAAGACGATGTCCGGCCGGCGTTCCAGCGCGACCGCGACCGGATCATCCATAGCAAATCGTTCCGCCGTCTCAAGCACAAGACGCAGGTCTTCTTCGCGCCGACCGGCGACCACTACCGCACGCGCCTGACGCACACGCTCGAGGTGTCGCAAATTGCGCGGACGATCGCCAAGGTGCTGCGGCTCCACGAAGAGCTGACCGAAGCGATTACGCTTGGCCACGACCTCGGTCACACGCCGTTTGGCCACGCCGGCGAGAAGATTCTCAACTCTTTGATGCCCGGCGGCTTCAATCACTACGTACAGAGCTTGAGAATCGTCGACCAGCTCGAAAACGACGGTCGCGGGCTCAACCTCACATGGGAGGTGCGCGACGGCATCGCCAAACATTCCAAGGGGAAGTCCGGTTCGCCCGTCGGCATGGCCCCGGCACAGCGGGCGAGCACGGTCGAGGGGCAGATCATGCGCGTGGCCGATCTCATCGCCTACGTCAATCACGACATCGACGATGCGACGCGGGCGGGTTTGATCAAGCCCGGCGATCTGCCGCGCGAGCCCGTTGCCGTATTGGGCGCGACGTCTTCTGCGCGGATTGGGACGATGGTGAAGGATGTGGTCACGGAGACGCTGGCTGCGGACGTCTCGGAGATCCGCATGAGCGACGCGGTGCTTGGCGCCGTGCTCGCGCTGCGCGGCTACTTGTTCGAGGCCGTCTACGAGAACGTCGCGGCCACGGCGGAGTTTCGCAAGGCCGAGGACATCCTGAGCGGGCTGTGGGAGAAGGTGCGCGCGCGGCCCGCCGAGTTTCTCGACGGGCGGACGCTCGAGGCCGAGGGACTCGACGCGGCGACCCGGGACTTCGTGGCCGGCATGACCGACCGCTACGCCGTCCGCCTGTTCGAGCAGCTCTTCATTCCCAAACCTTGGGCGATAGAGTGAGAGGCCCCTGGGCCAGCCAGGTTATTGACTGGTCCACCCGCCAGCGGATCGGGGCAGCGGCTCGGCTAGCCTGGCGCCAGGGACGGACACTACTCGCTGAAGATCGTGTCGAGCGGCAGCTGGAGGCCGGGTAGGAGCGGCGTCGTCAGCCGGCGCGCCGATACACTCTGAACGCGTCAATCTCGGGATCGACCACCCAGTATTCCTCCACGCCAGAGCGTTCGTAGAGATGCCGCTTGATCGTCTCGTCACGCTTGCGCGTGCTCTTTGATCCAATTTCGACGACGAGATTCGGGGCACCCTTCGCGTGCTTCGGAATCAGAATCTCGGCGGCCGAAAGTCCTCGTAGGTGAGCTTCACGCGGTGTGCGGGCGTGACGTTCTTCCGGGCCGGCATGCCGCTCATTGTGGCGAAATCGGATGTCGTGGCAGAATCTGCGGTTTTTGCGTGGTATATTCAGGGGTTCATGCGGCTCGATCTCAGCAAGATCCGCACGGCCAGCGAGCGCTACGACAAGGTCTACCAGGCGGCGGCGTTCGAGGGCGACTCGGACGGCTTCCGGGTGGCGGCGCCGGTGTCTTTGGGATTCGACATCACCAAGGACAAGGAGCAGTTTCACCTCGTCGGGGAGGTGAAGACGACGCTGGAGCTCTCGTGCAGCCGGTGTCTTGAGACGTTCACCTGCCCGGTGGATGCCGCGTTCGATGTGCGCTACCAGCCTCACACCCAGAACGCGGGCGAGGGCGAGAAGGAGATCGAAGAAGACGATCTCTCGACGGCGTTTTACGAGAACGAAGAGATCGATCTCGGGCAGTTGATGCGGGAGCAGTTCTACTTGTCGGTGCCGATGAAGCCGCTCTGCCAGGAAGGGTGCCGCGGGCTGTGCCCGGTCTGTGGCACGAATCTCAACCGCGGCATGTGCGACTGCAAGCGCGAGTGGGAAGATCCTCGGCTCGCCGCGCTCAAGGAATTTCGGACGAAGCACTGATAAAGTCAAAAGTGAGAACTTAGAACTTAGAACTCAAAGGTAGAGAGACTCAAGATGCCGAATCCCAAACGACGACACTCCAAGACGCGGACGGCCAATCGCCGCACGCACGACACGCTGAAGCCGGCCGGGCTGGGCGACTGCCCGCACTGTCACGAGCCGAAGCTTCCACATCGCGTCTGCGCCAACTGCGGGTACTATCGCGGACGGCAGGTGCGCGCGGTCGACGAGGAGTAGGTGCTTTGGTGCTTGGGTTCGTCGGTGCGTGGGTGCCAGTGCGCTCATGCATCTGGGCACTTCGCACCGACGCACCGACGCACCGACGCACCGACGCACCGACGCACCGACGAACCTAAGCACCTCAGATGATCTGGATCGCAGTTGACGCCATGGGCGGCGACTTCGCGCCGCGGAACGTCGTCGACGGCGCGCTGGCCGCCACGCGTCACTTCGATATCGGCGTGACGCTCGTCGGCCGACGGCAGCCGATCGAGGTCGAGTTGGCGCGTTATCGGTGGCTCGACCGGGACTTGGTGCGGATTGTCGACGCGCCTGACGTCGTCACGATGGAGGAGGCGCCCGCGGCCGCGCTTCGCCGCAAGCCCGGCGCGTCCATCAGGGTGGCGGCCGATGTGGTGGCCCAGGGGCGCGCCGACGCTTTGGTGAGCGCGGGTCACACAGGTGCGGCCGTGATGGCCGCGCACGGCGCGTTCGGGATGCTCCGGGGCGTCGATCGCCCGGCGCTCGCGGCGACGATTCCGACGCGGCAGCGTCCGGCGGTGCTCCTCGACGTCGGCGCCAGCGTGGAGTGCCGGCCGCAGCATCTGCTGCAATTCGCGGTGATGGGCGGCGTGTACGCGCGCGTCGGACTTGACATCGAGTCGCCGCGCATCGGTTTGCTGTCGATCGGCGAGGAAGAGACCAAGGGCAACGAGCTGACACGCGAGGCGCATCAGCTGCTCAAGGCGTCGCTCCCAGGCTTTGTGGGCAACATCGAGGCCCGCGACGTCTACAGCGGCGACGCGGACGTCATCGTCTGCGACGGGTTCACCGGCAACGTGGCGCTGAAGACGAGTGAAGGACTCGTGGACATGATCGAAGCCGGCTTGTTGGGCAGCTTCACGACCCGCGTGGGGTCGCTGCTGGCGCGGCGGGCCCTGCGGCACGTCCGGCGCCGCGTGGACTACTCGGAGTACGGCGGCGCGCCGCTGCTCGGCGTCGCCGGCGTGACCATTGTCGGCCATGGCCGGTCGAGCGCCAGGGCCGTGCGCAACGCCGTGGCGCTGGCGTACCGGTTCGCGGCCCAGGGCGTCATCAAGCGCGTCGAACAGGAAATCGAGACGGCCTGCGGCGCCAGTGGCGCGCCCACTGTGGGGTCCGCCTTCAGGCGGACCAATCCGGCCGTCGGGCGGACTAATCCGGCTAAAGCCGGATCCCACGGATGAGGAACCCTCCTGCAGACACGAGACATGTTTGATTTGTCAGGTCGTATCGCGCTCGTCACCGGTGCGTCACGCGGCATTGGGCGGGCCATTGCCGCCCGGCTCGCCGCGCAGGGCGCCACGGTGGTGGCGGCGGCGCGCGGCGATCATGCCGACGACATCGTGCGGGAACTGACGGCTGCCGGGCGCAACGCCGAGGCCGTCAGCCTCGACGTCACCGACACGGCGGCCCTCGAGCGGCTGCCCGGCGAGATTGTCGGACGGCACGGCCGGCTCGACATCGTGGTCAGCAACGCCGGCATCACGCGCGACCAGCTCCTGATGCGGATGAAGCGCGAGGATTGGGATGCCGTTCTGGCCACCAATCTGACGGCCGCCTTCGTGCTGGCCCAGGCCGCGGTGCGGCCGATGCTCAAGCAGCGTGGCGGCCGGATCATCGCCATCAGCTCGGTCGTGGGACAGATGGGCAACGCCGGCCAGACCAACTACGCGGCGTCCAAGGCCGGGCTCATCGGCTTCGCCAAGGCGCTCGCGCGCGAGATTGCCTCGCGCGGCATCACGGTCAACGTGGTGGCGCCGGGTTTAATCGACACCGACATGACCCGGGCGGCGGGGGACAAGGCCCAAACAAACTGGGCGGCGCAAATCCCGCTCGGGCGTCTGGGCACGCCCGACGATGTGGCGGCGGCGGTGGGCTTTCTTGCGTCCGACGAGGCAGCGTATATTACAGGGCACGTGTTGGCGGTCAATGGCGGGATGTACACGTAGGAGGACTGAATGGCGGTATCCGACAAGGTCAAGAGCATCATCGTGGAGCAGCTCGGCGTCGACGAAGAAGAAGTGACACCGGACGCCTCGTTTGTCGACGATCTGGGCGCCGACTCGCTCGACACCGTCGAGCTCGTCATGGCGTTCGAGGAGGAGTTCGGCATCGAGATTCCCGATGAGGACGCCGAGAAAATCACGCGCGTGAAAGAGGCGATCGAGTACATCGACTCGCACGCCAAGGCCAAAAAGTAATCTCATGAGACGTGTCGTCGTCACGGGCATTGGCCTGGTGTCGTCGCTCGGGATTGGGACCGAGAAGAACTGGCACGCCCTGAAGGAGGGATGCATCGGCATCGGTCCGATCACCAAGTTCGATGCGGGGCAATTCTCCACGCGCATCGCGAGCGAGGTGAAGGGCTTCGATCCGCTGGCCTTCATCGAGAAGAAAGACGTCAAGAAGATGGACGTCTTCATCCAGTACGCCATCGCGGCGTCGCAGTTCGCGGTCGACGACGCCAGCCTGAAGGTGACGCCGGACATCGCCCCGCGCGTGGGCGTCTTCATCGCCTCCGGGATCGGCGGGTTCACCACGATCGAGCGCGAGCACAAGGCGCTGCTCGAGGGTGGCCCCAGGAAGATCTCCCCGTTCTTCATACCTTCGGCCATCATCAATCTCGCGGCGGGGCAGGTGTCCATCCGGTTCGGCGCCAAGGGCCCCAACTCGGCCACGTGCACGGCGTGCTCGGCCTCGGCGCACGCGATTGGCGACGCGTACGAGATTATCCGGCGCGACACGGCCGACGTGATGATTGCCGGTGGCTCGGAGGCCGCGATCACGCCCATGGGCATCGGCGGATTCGGCGCGATGCGCGCGCTCTCGACCCGCAACGACGAGCCCCAGCGGGCAAGCCGTCCCTTCGACAGCGAGCGCGACGGCTTCATCGTCGGCGAGGGATCGGGCGTCCTGGTGCTCGAGGAATACGAACGGGCCAAACACCGCGGCGCCCGCATTTACGCCGAGCTGGTCGGATACGGCATGTCGGCCGATGCGTACCACATCACGGCGCCGTCGGAAGATGGCGACGGGCCGTTTCGGGTGATGCGGCTGGCGATCCAGAGCGCCGGTATCGAGCCCTCGCGCGTGAATTACATCAACGCCCACGGCACGTCCACGCCCCACGGCGACCGGATCGAGACGATCGCCATCAAGCGCTGCTTCGGCGCCCACGCGAAGAAGGTGGCCGTCTCGTCGACCAAGTCGATGACCGGGCACCTGCTGGGCGCGGCGGGCGGTCTCGAAGCCGGCATCACCGCGCTGTCCGTGTATCAGCAAGTGGCGCCGCCGACGATGAACCAGGAACATCCGGACCCGGATTGCGACCTCGACTACGTGCCCAACGCCAAGCGCGACATGCCCATCGAGTACGCGCTCTCGAACTCCTTCGGCTTCGGCGGCACCAACGCAGCCCTCCTCTTCAAGCGATACGAAGCGTGAGCCTGCGCACAGCGGTTTGCATCAAGCAGGTGCCCGCCCGCGACTGGCAGCCGCGGCCAAACGACAGCAAGACCTGGATTGTGGACAAAGACGCCGGCTTCGAGATGAACGAGCCCGACGCCTACGCCCTCGAGGAGGCGCTGCGTCTCAAGGAGAAGCATGGCGGCGAGGTGGTCGTGTGTTCGGCAGGTCCGGCGCGTGTCGCGCAGGTGATTCGCGAAGCGCTGGCGCGCGGCGCCGACCGGGCCATCCACGTCGAAGACGACAGCCTGGCCAGCGCCGAGGCGTTTGTCGTGGCCGACGCGCTCGCCTCGGTGATGAAGGACGAGAACTTCGACCTCGTCCTGACCGGCCTGCAGTCCGACGACCAGGGCTTCGGCCAGACGGGGGTCGTGCTGGCCGAGCGGCTCGGCCGGCCGCACGCCACGATTGTGATGGAGGTGCAGGTGGATCAAACGAATCTGCGCGTCAAACGCGAGCTCGAAGGCGGCTGGTTCCAGTGGGTGGCGATGCCCCTGCCGGCGGTCCTGACGATTCAGAGCGGCATCAATCAGCTCCGCTACGCCACGCTCAAGGGCATCATGGCCGCGAAGAAGAAAGAGATTCGCAAGGCATCCGTGCCGGCCGGGTTGATCGCGCGGCAGAAGATCGTGAACCTTGCGGTCCCCGAGAAGACCAAGAAGACAAGGCTCATCACGGGCTCTCCCGCCGAAGCGGCCAAAGAGCTGGTGCGGCTGCTGCGAGAAGAAGCACGGGTCATCCAGTGATCCTCGTCATTGCGGAACAAAGAGACGGCACGCTGAATCGCGCGACGTGGGAGACAGTCGCCGCGGCGCAGCAACTTGCTTCCGGCCCTGCGGGGTCTCCGGATCCCTCGATCGCGATCGTCGTCCTGGGCTCGAACACCGCCGCAATGGCGACTGAGCTGGCCGCGGCTGCCGTGCGCGAGGTGATCGCCGTTGATCATGCCGCGCTTGAGTTGTACACGCCGGACGCCTACACCGGGGCGCTGGAGCAGGTCGTGGCCGACCTGTCGCCCTCGCTCGTCCTGTTGCCGCACACCTATCAGACGCGGGACTTCGCGCCCAAGCTCGCCGCCCGGCTTGGCCGCGCGCTCATCACCGACGTGACGCGCGTCAAGACAGCTGACGGCGAGGCGGTGTTCGTGCGCCAGATGTTCCAGGGCAAGCTGACGGCCGACGTCGTCCCGCAGGGACCGGCGCCGCATCTCGTCACGTTCCAGATCGGGGCGTTTCGTCCAGACCAGGCGACCAGGGGCGCCTCGTCGGCGCCGGTGCGTGCGACGAAGGTGACCCTCGACGCCGCCGCGATACGCGAGAAGCCCGAGCCGCCGTTCCGCGAAGCGAAGCAGGCCGTCGATTTGTCGCAGGCCGATCGGATTGTCGCCGTGGGACGAGGCATCAAGGGGCAGGAGCATCTGCCGGTCGCGGAGAGGCTCGCGGCCGCCCTCGGTGCGGAGCTGGCCGCATCGCGTCCGATCTGCGACTCGGGCTGGCTGCCGATGGATCGCCAGGTCGGCAGCTCCGGCCAGACAGTCGCGCCCAAGCTCTACCTCGCCCTCGGTATCTCCGGCGCGATTCAGCATCTGGTCGGCATGAAAGGCTCTCGCACGATCGTCGCGATCAACAAGGACCCCGACGCGCCTATGTTCGAAGTGGCCGACTACGGCATCGTCGGCGACCTCTTCGAGATCGTCCCGGCGATCGTCGAGGCCCTGAAGTAGTGTGCAGAATGAGACGTTAGAAGTCGACGTGCTCATCGTTGGCGGCGGGCCGGCGGGGCTCTCGGCCGCGCTGCGGCTGGCGCAGCTTGGCAAGACGACCGGCGGCCAGCCTCTCACCGTTGCCGTCCTCGAGAAGGCCCACGAAGCGGGCGCTCATATGCTATCGGGCGCGGTCCTGGATCCGTCGAGCCTGCGCGATCTGGTGCCGGACTACGAAGCCAAGGGCGCGCCCCTCGCCTCGCCGGTGCGCGAGGACCGCGTCTACATGCTGACGCCGTCCGGCAAGATCAAGTTTCCTTTCACGCCGCCGCCTCTCTCCAATCACGGCCACTACATCATTTCGCTCAACCGGTTCGTCAAATGGCTCGCGGGCCTGGTCGAAGCCGAGGGCGTCGATCTGTTCACGGGCTTTCCCGGCGCTGAATTACTGATGGAAGGCGCACGGGTCGTCGGCGTGCGGACGGGCGCGCGCGGCATCAACAAGGCGGGCGAGCAGAAAGCGACCTTTGAGCCTGGCGTCGAGATCCGCGCGAAGGTGACGATTCTGGCCGACGGCGTCCGCGGCAACCTGACGAAGACGCTGGTGCGCCGGCTGCAACTTGGCGTCGGACGGCAGCCGCCGCTATTTGCCATCGGCATCAAGGAACTCTGGAACGTGCCGCCCGATCGGCTGGCCGCCGGCACAGTCATCCACACGATGGGGTACCCGCTCGGCCTCGAGCAGTTCGGCGGCGGCTTCATCTACGCAATGCCCGAGGGCCAGATCTCGCTCGGTTTCGTCGTCGGGCTCGACTACGAAGACCCGATGTTCGACCCGCACGACGCGTTCAATCGCTTCAAGAAGCATCCCCTCGTCGAGCGGCTGCTCGAAGGCGGGCAGCTGGTGCGCTATGGCGCCAAGGCGCTGCCGGAGGGCGGCTGGCACACGATTCCGCGCTGCTACGCGGACGGCGCGCTCGTGGTCGGCGACGCGGCCGGCTTCATGAACTCGATGCGGCTCAAGGGCATCCATCTCGCGATGCGATCGGGCATGCTCGCGGCGGAAACCGCGTACGAGGCGGTCCGCAACGGCGACACGTCGGCCGCCTGCCTGCAGCGGTTCGAGCAGCGCGTGAATGACGGACCGATCAAGCGCGAGCTGTATCCGGTGCGCAACGTCCATCAGGCGTTCGGCCACGGGCTGTTCGCGGGGCTGGCCTATGCGGGATTCGCCCTGCTGACCGGCGGCTGGTGGTTCAGGCCGATGAAGAGCACGCCGGGGCATGCGCGGATGGAGAAGCTGGCCGGGGGGTCTAGTCGCGCTTCGGACACAGTGAAGCCCGACCGAAAGATCACGTTCGACAAGGTCACCAACGTCCATTACTCGGGCACGCGTCACGACGAGGATCAGCCGGCCCACCTGCTCGTGCAGACTGACGTCTGCAACACCATCTGCACGGAGGAGTACGGCAATCCGTGCCAGCGTTTCTGCCCGGCCGATGTGTACGAGATGGTCATGGACGCGACGTCGAGCCGGCTGAAGATCAACGCGTCCAACTGCGTCCACTGCAAGACGTGCGACATCATGGATCCGTATCAGGTGATCACGTGGGTGACGCCGGAAGGCGGTGGCGGCCCGCGGTATGAGGGGATGTAGCGCCTGCGGCCATGCCGAGCTGAGGACGACCGAAGCGAGCATCAGCGTAAGTGCGCGCTGGGGGGGACCCCAACGCCAGTGAATAATGAATTGGCAATCCTCACGGGCGAAGCGGTTCGAAGCGCGGCTCATCTCGATGGCCGGCTATCGCCTTGTCTCATGGCTTGGAGCCACGCTGCGCTACAAGACCGAGGGCCTCGATCATTTCGAGGCCATCGTCCGCAGCGGCCGGCAGCCCATCATGGCGTTCTGGCACGGGCGGATCCTGGCCGCGACGTATTTCTTCCGGCGGCGCGGCATCGTGGTCATCACGAGCGAGAACTTCGACGGCGAGTGGATCGCGGGCATCATCGAGCGGTTCGGCTATGGAACCTCGCGCGGCTCCACCTCGCGCGGCGGTACCAAGGCCCTGTTGCAGCTGACGCGAGACATGGCGGCCGGCAAACCCGCTGGTTTTACCGTGGACGGCCCCCGCGGGCCCGCCCGGGTCGCCCAGCCAGGGGCGGTGTGGCTGGCCAAAGCGACCGGCAACCCGGTGCTGCCATTTCACCTCGAAGCCGATCGATACTGGACGCTCAACAGCTGGGACCGCACGCAGATTCCCAAGCCGTTTGCTGCAGTGGCGCTCGTCGTCGGCGAACCCTTCGACGTGCCGCGCGATGCAAACGAGCGGGGCATCGAGTCGGCCCGCCTGGAACTGGAGAAGCGTCTTCATATGTTGGAAGAACGCGCCGTGAGTAAACTCCAGCGGTGACGTTCTGTTCTAGATACACGCGAGGGCTAAGGCCCGAGCGTGTCAGGCGTGGGGGTGGGGCCCCACGCGAGTAAATTAATGATGACCCTTGTTTTGGAAACCCAGCGTCTGCAACTCCGCGAACTGACACCCGACGACCTCGACTTCATGGCCGAGATGCTGGCCGACGCCGAGGTCATGCGGTACTACCCAAAGCGCCTGACGCGCGAGCTGTCCGCGGAGTGGATCGCGCGTCAGATGGAGAGGTACAAAACGGACGGCTACGGGCTGTGGCTCGCGACCGAGAAGGCGACGGGCGTCAAGGTCGGACAGATCGGCCTGGTGAAACAGACAGTGAATGGCGTTGAGGAGTGCGAGGTCGGGTATCTGCTGCATCGTCCGTTCTGGCGCCACGGGTATGCCACCGAAGGCGCGCTCGCGTGCCGCGACTACGCATTCAAGACGTTGCACAAACCGCGGGTCATCTCACTCGTGCAGCCGGAAAACGAGGCCTCCCAGGGTGTCGCGAAGAATCTCGGCATGGAGATCGTCGGCCGCGCCCCGCACGGCGGCTCCGAACACCTCGTCTTCGCCGTCTCGAACCCTGAACCCTGAACCCTGAACCCGACGATGTCGTTGCTTCTGATCTCCTCCGATCGTTTCGCCAGCCACGAAACGCCGCCGGGCCATCCCGAGAGCTTCAAGCGGGCCGAGGTGATGGCACGGGCCGCGTCGCGCTGGCGCGACCATGGCGGGGAAGTCGTGGCGCCGCGAGCGGCCACGCACGACGAGCTCCTGCGTGTGCACACGGCCGGCTACATCCGCCATATCGCGGACACAGCCGGCCAGTCCGTCGTGCTCGATCCGGACACCTATACGTCGCCCGAGTCGTACGAAGTCGCGCTCCTGGGCGCCGGCGCCGCGGTGGACGGCGTCGAGCGGGTGACGCGTGGCGCCGCCACGTCGGCCTTCGCGCTCGTCAGGCCTCCCGGGCACCACGCCGAGCGTGATCGCGCCATGGGTTTCTGCCTGTTCAACAACATCGCAGTGGCCGCGGCCCATGCGCGAACGATGGGCGCCGCGCGCGTGGCGATTGTCGACTACGACGTCCATCACGGCAACGGCACGCAGCACACGTTCGAGTCCGATCCTGACGTGCTGTACGTGTCGACGCATCAGTTTCCGTACTATCCCGGCACCGGGGCGGCCCATGAAATCGGTCTTGGGAGGGGCAAGGGGTTCACCGTCAATCTTCCCCTCGAAGTGGGCGCGGTGGACGAGGACTATCAGATCGTGTTCGAGGACGTTGTCGTGCCGGTCCTCAAGCAGTTCCGGCCGGATCTGATCCTGGTGTCGGCAGGTTTTGACGCCCACGAGCGCGACCCTCTCGCGGGCATGCGGCTGACGACCGAGGCGTTCGCGGCGATGACGCTCGAGCTGCGGCGGGTCGCGGAGGAATGCTGCCAGGGTCGGATGGTGCTGCTGACCGAAGGTGGATACGACCTGCAGGCCTTCAATGCGTCGATCGACATCGTCGTGCACGCCCTCGCGGCTTCGTCCTCGGAACCGCACTGGCCGGCGAGCGGCATCACGTCCACCCGCGGCCGCGCGTCGGCCGACGCCACCAAACGCGCCCTCGCCTCGTTCTGGAAATTCTGACGTTTCTGGCGTCCGCCTTCAGGCGGACGGCCGCGACACCAGCAGCGCTCGCAACGCCTTCAGCCCCTCGTTATCCTGTGGGACGAATTGTTGACGCCGCAGAAACTCCTCGACGGACACGGTTCCATCCGCCGCTACCGATCGAAGGCCGGCCCGGGCCCACAGCTTCTCCAGCGTTCGTCCGTCGCTGACGTCGAGCAGCGCCGCAAAGCGGTGGCACTGCCCGGCGCCCTTGATCACGACGCGGAGCAGCCGCGCCAGGTCGCGCGCCTCATGCGGCCCGATAGCGAGCAGCCGGCACGCGTCGTTGAACCGGCTCAAGCTGACGCCCAGCCAGGCCACCAACAGCTCGAGCGTCTTGAAGTCGCCGTCCGCGTCACACGCCCGCCGGATGTACCACGCCCAGCGGTCGGCCGCCGAGTGCGGGTCAGCCGGCGGCGACGGACGAGGCGACAGGAGAGGCCCTGCCGGGGCGCTGAGGACGGCCGGCGATCGGGGTGCGACGACCACCCGGATCTTGACGACCAGCTCGTCGATGTCCTGCGACTTGTCCAGGACGTCCACGGCGCCGAGCCGCATCGCCTCGACCGTGGTCGCCGTGTCGTGCCAGAAACTGATCAGCACGAAGGCAGAGCGGTGTCCGCGCTGTTGCAGCATCCTGACCACGTCGAGCCCACTCATGTCCGGCAACCGGAGATCCACCACCAGCAGATCGGGATGAAGGGATTCCGCGAGCCGGATCCCTTCCGCGCCGGACCCGGCGGTCGTCGCCGCCAGACCCGCCAGACCCAGCACCCGCTCGAAGATCTCCCGCGTACCGAGATCGTCATCGATGACGAGGACCGACGGCCGGCTGGACACGGCGTGTCCGCTCCATTCTGTGCGTTCGTGTCAGAGCGGGGGGAGGTCCTGATGCTAGGCCAACTCCGCTGGTGGAGGCAAGTTACATGGTCTAACGGATTTTCCGACGAAATGTCCGACGATTCTTCCGACGAATTCTCCGACGATTTCTCCAACGAATCTTCCGACGAATCTTCCGACGATTCGTGTCTTGCGCGCGTCGGCGGTCTGCGTCGATTATTCCCGCTGACGGTCATGTTCTCGGGTTCCTTCGACCTCGTTGACCTCGTAAGCCGCACATGAGGCCCTTATGAAGAAGCTTCACGCCGACGCACTGAAGCCGCCAAGCACCGAAGCATCGAGACACCGATGCAGTCAGGTGCCTGGCGTGTGGCTCTTCGCGCTGGCCGTGGGCGTGTTTGCGTACGTCGGCGCGCGTGATGGTCTTGCCCAATCGAGTGTGAATGGATTTGCCGGCAGTTGGCTCCGTAACGGGTCCGCCCAGGCTGATCGTTCCCCGTTGCCGAAGTCCATTCTCCGGGTGGCCGTGAGTGACCAGGTGCTGGCGGTCGAGGAGCCATCGGCCGTCACCGGACCGCATCGACGCCTCAGCCACTATCGGCTCGAGCCGCAAGCGGATCGCTGGGTTTCGGTCGACGGGCCGCAGCGCATGTTCAGATGGCTGGCACCCGATCGCCTGGAACTGCACGATTCCATCCTCGGACCGGGCGCACGAGGTACGGCCGTCACGGAATTGTGGGAGCTTCGAGATGGAGGCCAGGTGCTGCGGATACGCCGGACCCTCCGTTCCCTGGATGACGTCGCGGCAAAGCCTGAAGTGCGGGTATCCACATTTCAGCGGGAATAGTGGTGACGTGTCCAACACTTCGTGTGTGGGATAGAGATCAGTGAGGACGTTCATGAACACGCTGAAGAGACAGTTCACAGTCATCACGATCGCCTTGGTCTTGGTCGTGGTAACCGCCTCGGTGGCGCGGGCGCAGGAAGGGATTGCGGGCGCACAGCCCAATCGCGCCTACTCCTCCCAGATGCCGTTTGAACGCATGGATCCGCTGAGCGGCAATCTGATGCTGCAGTTCACGGACTTGGTCCTGCCCGGCAATGCCGGGCGCGATCTTCGATTCCAGCGGACCTTCAATCTCAAAGGCGGGTTTGCCCAAGGCGGGGGGGTGGTGTGGGCCTTTGGGCTCGCAGGCATGACTATGTCGGTGAAGGACGATTGCGCGGCGTCACCTGGCCACCCCTATTGCTCCACGCCGGGGTATCTGCCCTTGCCGCTCCTGGTCGGAGCGGACGGCTCGTTGACGTCGACCATCCTCCTCAACCAACCGGCCGAAGCGAATGACGTGCCCGGGTACCGATGGGTCACCACGGACCAGTTCGCGACGTACGATCGGGCCGCGCATCGGCTCTATCTCCCGGATGGCTCGATCAGCGACTTTCTCTGGATCAATTCGTGGGGGGCCTACTTGACGTCCTCTCAAGATGCGTTTGGCAATCAGGTCAGTCTGACCGGATGGGGCACCAGTACGCTGACGGTGACGCAACAGCTTGGCAACGGCGAGCAGCGGGTGGTCGATCTGCAATCCGTCGGTGGTTATGTCTGGGGTGGCGGTGGCGTGTTTGAGAATCCGAGTCTAATGACTTACGCGGGGAGGACGTGGCAGTACGGGAGCCTCTACAGCACCGTCACGCCACCCGAAGGGACCTCCTGGCAGAACACTCTGCAGTTCGGCTGGCCGGCGTCCACATTGACGGTGACGACGCCCAATGGCGGCACGACCCAGTACACCTTTGAATGGCGCGACTTCCAGACGGGAGAACTAGACGAAAATGACAATCCCATCTGGTGGTCCACGATGGTGACGACGGGCAAGACGGTCGGTGGCCGAGACGTGGCGCCGGGCACTTGGACCTACGCGTACCAGCTCGAGGAGTTTACGGGAGCGGGCGCCTACCAAGGTCTGTCACACCAGACGGTGGTGACGGGACCTACCGGGACGACGACGAAGTACGTCTACTGCTTCCTCGCGGTGTGTCCCAACTACACGGGGAATCCCAACGGTGCCGGCGCCGGCGGTAACTATACCGGGCGATGGGCCTTTCTCACGACCCGCACGGTGGAGTCTCCGGCCGGGACCGTCCTGGAATCCGAGTCGCGCACGTATCAGGATGTGCCCATTTTCGGCTCCTATTTTTGCTGGTGCACGCCGGCCACCGCCCAGGTGCCGGAGCTCGCGAGCCGGACGATTACCCGCAACGGCCGGAGCTACACCACGCAGTTTGCCTACAGTTCCAGTAACTACGGCGACTACCACCATCCGAATCAGATCACCGAGACAGGCGACCTCGCCCGCACGACGACGCGGGCGTTCGAACACCATGAGCCGCCAGTATTCCCAGCGTACATCGTCGGCCTGCTCACGGGCGAGACCGTCCAGGTGGGCAGTGAATCGTTCACGAAATCGTTTGTCTACAACACCTACGGCTTCATGACGGCGGAGACGATCTACGGCCTCACGACGACGTTCACTCCCGATGTCTGCGTCGGGATCACGTCCGGCTCGTGCGGCAACGTGGCGACGATGGTGCGGAACGGCCAAGGAGGACAGAAGACCACGACGTATCAATACAGTTACGGCGTGGTGAAGCAGGTCACGCTCCCGAACGGCGACAAGGTCGTGCGCATCATCGACCCGGCAGGCTTGGTGACGGAGGAAACGCGCTCTGGTCCTGCTGGGCAGAATGCGAGGACGACGATGTTCACGTACGACAATCTGTTCCGGCTGACCTCCACGCAGCCGCCCGGTGGCGTCGCGCCGATTACGACGGAGTACGAAGTCAATGGCTGGTGGGTGACGGTGCGGCGTGGGGGCCCAATTCCGGCTGGGTCGCAGGTCACAACCACGCTCGACGGTTTCGGCCGCCCGCGTTGCACGTCGAACAGTCAGAACGTGCTGGCGTGTACCGAGTACGACGCCGAGGGGCGCAAGTCGCGCGAGAGTCTGCCGGTGGTGAGTTGCGGTTTCGGGTGTGGACCGACCGCTTGGACGACGTTCGCCTACGACGGACTCGGGCGCCTCACCACGAAGACGAATCCGGGTGGGTCCTTGGCGACGTATGCGTACGAAGCCACCACGGATGCGCTGATGAAGATCACGGATGAGAACAACCACGTCACCGAGCAAGCCCTGCAGGGATTCGGGGATCCTGGCGATGGGCGGCTGGCCCGAGTGAAAGACGCTCTCATGAACACGTGGACCTACAGCTATAACGCCCTCGGCAATCTGACCCGTGTCCACCCGCCAACCGGGAGCGATCGGACATGGACTTACGACACGAGCAATCGCCTCAAGGACGAATTCCAGCCTGAATCGGGGATGGTTACCTACACCTACGTGTCGGGCACGACCTTACTCACGACGAAGACCGATGCCAAGGGGACCGTGTTCACGCACACCTACGACCACAACAGTCGCCTGCTGACGATCACGGCGGATCCCCTCGTCGGGTCGAATCGGGTGACGACCCTCACCTACGAGGTGGGGTCGGACAATCGCGCGACCATGAGCGTCACGGGTGGCGCCGTGACCACGTTCAGCTATGAGACGGCCACCGGGCGGCTCATTCAGCGCCGGGACGTCGTCAACAGCACGACCTTCGATCAATTCTTCGCCTACGACACGCTGGACCAGCTGATCACGCTCACGTACCCGGCCGGTCGAAAGGTCGGGTATGAGTACAACAGCGAGGGACAGATCACGCGGGTCTGCAGCAAGAACGCGCAGGGGAACTGCACCGCGGGTGCCGACTACGCGTCGGGATTCGTGTATCACCCCTCAGGGGCCGTGTCGCAGTACACCGGCAGGTACGGCCTGATCCATCAGTTCGGCTACGATGACCGGTACCGCGTGCAGACGATCGCAACCTGCACGACTGCCGCCTGCACCTCGCCAGGAAACCGGCTCGTGCTGGGCTATACGTACGACGTGGCGGGGAACGTCCTGACGATCACCGATACGTCAAACGGGCGCGACCCCACCTGGAACCAGACGTTCGAATACGACGCCCTGGATCGGCTGATCAATGCGAGCGGCAAGTACGGCACCCCGTGCTATCTCTACGATGCGCGTGGCAACCGGCTGAACTGCGGGGGGACCACCTACACGTACAACGGGAACGACCGCCTCACCCAACAGTCCACCGTCAATTTCACGTACGACGTCAACGGCAACCTCCTCACCCAGTCCCTGCCGAGCCTGACCCTGACGTACACCCCGGACAACCGGATCGCGACCGCCACGGGCAGTGTCAGCTACTACTACGACGCCGACGGCTGGCGGGTCCGCACCACCATCGGGAGCGCGACGACGTATGCGGTGCGCGGCCCGGCCGGCGCACTGTTGAGCGACAAGAAGGGCTCTCTGACCCGCGACTATGTCTACGCGGGCGATCGGCTGATCGCGTGGGCCGAGAGCACGGGCACGATGTACGACGTCACGACGGATGCGATCGGATCGGTCCGGATGGTCACGACGTCCACCCAGGCGATCAAGGAGCGGCATGATTTCTGGCCGTTCGGGGAGGAATGGGCGCCGCCGGCGTCGCCGGTGTCAGTGATGAAGTTTGCGGGGAAGGAACGGGACACCGAGACCGGG
>JBAUGX010000118.1:0-73155 GCA_049679965.1 Vicinamibacterales bacterium | reverse complement strand
CGTCAGGCCTCGCTCGGTCACACGGCCAGCTTCACGCTGAATGCGCCGCCGACGGCCGATCGTCCTCGGCGGCCGGCGATCGTCCGAGCCCGCACCGGTTGATGCGATCGCCGAGCGTCGACCGCTTGACCTGCAGCAGCTCGGCGGCCCGCGACTTGTTGCCCTGGCTGACCTGGAGCGCCCAGCCAATCAGACCGGCCTCGAGCTCACGGAGCCGGTCGTCGAGCGAGATCGCGGCGGGAGACTCGGTGACCGGCGCCGTCGGCATCACATCCGGGATCGACTCTCCGCCCGCGCCGAAGAGAATATTGGCGGCCATGCAGCCGACGTGCACCGTGCCGCAGGTGCAGGTCTGGGCGATGCGCTCGCAGGCGTTTTCGAGCTCGCGCACGTTGCCGGGCCAGTCGTACCGCGCGAAGGCCTGTCGCACCGCCTCTGAAATGCCCGGCGTCTTCTCGCCGCGGCGGTGGAAGTAGCGCTCGATGAAGTAATCGGCCAGGACCGGAATGTCCTCACGGCGTTCGCGCAGCGGCGGCAGGGTCAACGGCAGGACGTTGAGGCGGTAGTACAGGTCCTCGCGGAACTTGCCCTCGGCAACCATCTGCCTCAGGTCCTTCTTGCTGCCGGCGAGGACGCGCACGTTGACCGGTACCGTCTTGGTGCTCCCCAGTCGCTCGATCGTGCGATTCTGAAGGACCCGCAGCAGCTTCACCTGCATCGCGAGCGGCACGTCGTCGATGTCGTCCAGAAACAGGGTGCCGCCTTCCGCCAGCTCGAAGCGTCCGGGGCGCTCTTTGAACGCGCCGGTGTATGCGCCCCGCTCGTGCCCGAAGAGCTCCGACTCAATCAATGTCTCGGAAAACAGCGCGCAACTGACGGCGACGAAGGGCTGGTGTTTGCGCGGGCTCGCTTGATGGATCAAGGTCGCCGTCACTTCCTTGCCCGTGCCGCTTTCACCAGTGATGAGCACGGTGCTCTCGCTGTGGCCGATCACCTGCAGGAACTCGAACACGGCGCGCATCTTGGCGCTTCGACCGACGACCATGGGACCGATGGAGCGAGAAATGGTGGTTGGCATGGTGGACGCCTCACACGAGCCGCAGCGTGCCGAACTCGGGCATCGCGTCACGAAGCGCGGCTTCGACACCAAGATGCAGCGTCATCTGCGCGCTCGGACAGGCCGCGCAGACGCCCGTGAGACGGACGCCCGCGGAATTACCTTCCACATTGATCAACTCAATGTCTCCGCCATCGGCGCGCAGGAACGGCCGCACGCGGTCGAGCACCGATTCCACCCGCTCTTTCGTCACCATCGAGTCCTCCACCCGGCCATGAGTGCCTCCGGAATGCCGGCACCTGGGGCAACCCATGTGCCACCGGCCCAGGGCCAAAGCGCCGGGATTTCGGCGCTAATTGGACAAGATGGCCGCCGGCGACCTCGGGCGTGGGGACTATTTCGTGGCGAAGCGGGGGAAAAATCGCGGCAGGCGCCGGGTTCAGGCCTGGGCTGGCCGCTCGAGCTTGAACTTCTCGACGCGATACCGGATCTGATCGCGATTGAGGCCCAGAAGCGTGGCGGCCTTGGTCTGGTTCCACGCGCTTCGCTCGAGCGCCTGGACGACGAGGGAGCGCTCCAATTGCTCGAGATCGACGCCGCCATTGGGCAACTCGAAGCCATCGGTGACTCTGCCCAGGCCCCCGCCGAGCGGGAACTGATCGATACCGAGCACCGGCTCTTCAGTCAGCAACATCGCCCGCTCGATGGCGTTGCGGAGCTCCCGGACATTGCCGGGCCACGCATAGGTCTGAAGGCGAGCCATCGCGTCCGGCGCGATGCCCCGCACGCGCTTCTTGAACTCGCGATTGAAGATGTCGATGTAGTAGTTGACGAGCAGCGGCAAATCGCCAGCCCTGGCCCGCAGCGGGGGCAGTGCTATGGGCAGGACGTTCAACCGATAGTAGAGGTCCTCTCGAAACTTCCCCTGGCGGACCTCGTCTTCGAGCTTGCGGTTGGTGGCGGCAATGACGCGCACGTCGACCTTGATGTCCGCCGACGCGCCGACACGCTTGAAGGCCTTGTCCTCGAGAAAACGCAGCACCTTGGCCTGCAGTCCCGGTTGCATCTCGCCGATTTCGTCCAGGAACACCGTGCCGCCATCGGCCGATTCGAGCAAGCCCCGCTTCTGGCGATCCGCGCCGGTGAACGAACCGCGCTCGTGCCCGAACAGCTCGCTCTCGATCAACTGCTCGGGCAAGGCCGAGCAGGTGATGTTCATGAAGGGTCTGTTCGCACGATCGCTTGCGTAGTGGATGACCTTGGCGGCCAGATCCTTGCCGGTACCGCTCTCTCCAGTCAGCAGCACGGTTGATGCGGGGCTTGCCGCCACCTTCTGCAGAAGCGCCCTGATGGCGACCATCGCGGCACTGTCGCCGACAATGCGGTCGAGTGTGTAGGGCTGGGCCTGGGTGGCCCGCAGTGTTCGCACTTCGCGACGCAGCCGAGTCGTTTCGAGCGCCTTCTCGACGAGCAGGACGATTTCGTCGACGTTGAAGGGCTTGTTCGCGTAGTGATACGCGCCCTGTTTCATCGCCTCGACGGCGAGCTCCACGCTCACCTGCGCCGTCAACAGGATGACGAGCGTGTCGGGGTCGCGTTCCTTGATCTTCTTGAGGACCGCCAGGCCGTCCCCATCGGGTAACCGGTAGTCGAGCAGAACGAGGTCGACACCCTCCCGCACCCGATCGAGAGCGGCGGCGGCCGTCTCGGCCTCGAGGACGCGGTAACCTTCATCGGAGAGACGCGTCGTCAACGACCAGCGAATCAGCTGTTCGTCGTCCACGACCAGAACTGTCGGTGCGGGCATGAACGCTAGTATATGCAGGAAATCTGAAGTCTAGTGCGGGCGGGCGGCGTGGGCTTGGAGGACGAGCGCGGCCATGTCGTGCATTTCAAACGGCTTTGGCACGACGCGATAGGCGCCCAGACTGAGCGCCCCGCTGACGACGTCCGCTGTGCCGAAGGCGGTCATCATGATGACCTGTGCCAGGGGCGCCAGCCGCCGAAGCGTCGCCAGCAAGGTCAGGTCGTTCGAATCCGGCAGACGATAGTCGAGCACGACGACGTCCACGGGTTCTTGGCCGTCGGAAAGGACGCGCACGGCTGCTTCACCATCGGATGCTTCGATGACGAAATGACCGGAGCCCGAGAGTGTCTCGGACAGGGACCAGCGAATCAGCGGCTCGTCGTCAACGACGAGCACCCGCAGGGACGGGGGTTTTTTCGCCATATGGGAATTATTCGGCGCGCCTTCCGGCTCGGCTCCTCCGGTTCTTTCAACTGGCGAATTGGCGATCAACGAGGTCTCCACGCACGTGCTCGCGGCGTTTCAAGAGTCGCGCCAAGCTCAGGTGCTGTTTAGGTTCGGAGCGGGAGCCTGACCGTAATCGTGGTTCCGCCGCCAACCGGACAGTCGACCGCGATGGTCCCGCCGTGCGCCTCAACGAATCGCTTTGTCGTCGGCAGGCCGAGACCGGTGCCTTTTGACTTCGTGGTGAAGAACGGCGCGAAAATCTTCTCCCTTACCTCTGGAGGAATCCCCGGACCAGAGTCTGTGATGACGATTTCGCAGTGATTTCCACTCGAGGCAACCGAAACCCCGATCACGCCCTTGCCTCGCATCGCCTGGGCGCTGTTCAGCAGAAGATTCTCGAACACGACGCCCAACAGACTGGCGTCGGCCAGGACGGGCGGGACAGCACCAGAAATCCCCACGCCCAATTCCTTGAACTCGGCGTCCTTGTTGAGCAATTCGGCGGTTGTCTTGAGCAAGGATACGACGTCGATCGGCACCGGTCTGGGCTGAGGCGGCCGTGCGAACAGGAGCAGGTCCTTCATCAGGTCGTTCAATCCATCGATGCGCCGGATGACTTCCGTCATCACGCTCGCATCTCGACTCTCCGACGGCAGGCGTCCGGCGATTACCTGAATCGCCCCCCGAATGGCGGCCAGGGGGTTCTTGACCTCGTGGGCGAGAACGGCCGCCATTTCTCCGAGAGTGACAAGTGCCGCCTGCTCGCGAAGCTGCCCTTCCAGCTGCACGCGGGACGTCAAGTCGTGAATGATCCCGGAGAACTTGCGCTCGCCGCCAATGGTCATTTCGCCAACCGACAAATGGATGGGAAAGGTCGTGCCGTCCTTGCGGCGGCCGGACACCGAGCGGCCGATGCCGATGATCTTCTTCACGCCGGTCGTCAGGTAACGCTCCATGTACCTGTCGTGTTCCTCGCGGAACGGGGACGGCATCAGCATGCTGACGTTCCGACCCATCACTTCTGCGGCCGCATACCCGAACAGCCGCTCAGCTGAGGGATTGAACGCTTCAATCCGGCCGTGAGCATCGATGAGAACGATGCCATCGACGGCGGATTCCACGATGGCCGCCAGAATGCGAGCCGAGTGACCTTCAGGCGTGTGGTGCGAAGCGTCTGACACGTGGGGAGAGCTCCAAGCGCTGGAGCAGTGAGCTTACCGCAGGCGGCGGGAATCCGAACAGTTTGGGGAATTTCACGCAATCGGGTAAAAATCCACTGTGGCACAGAGCATGCTGTTTCCGCGGGCATGGCTTCCAGGAGGGCATCATGATTCAGATGAACAACATCCTCGTGGCCACCGATTTCGGTGAAGCCGCGGACGCTGCGCTGGCGTACGGTCGCACACTCGCCCGCACCTTCGGCGCCACGCTGCACGTGGTCCACGTCGCCGAGAACGTGATGATGCGGAATGCCGGTCTTGGCGGGGAGAGCTACGTCATGCTTCTGCCCGATCTGCAGCGCGACATCGAAGACGCCGCGCGAAAGCAACTCGACGAACGGCTGATCGACAACGACCGGCCGCCGATCCGCACGAAGAGCGACGTGCTGACGTCGATCGGGCCGGCCCAGTCGATTGTGGAGTACGCGAAGAACAACAACGTCGATCTGGTGGTAATCGGCACGCATGGGCGAGCCGGGCTCGCCCGCTTGTTCATGGGGAGCGTCGCCGAGCGCGTCGTCCGCACGGCACCGTGTCCGGTGCTGACCGTGCATCATCCCGAGCACGAGTTCGTCCTGCCAGACGCGCTTGTGGCAACCGCCAAGGCGTGACGTGCCTGCGGTTGCGGCACCGCCGCCGGAGTTGACCGCCGTGTCGCTTCACCCGCTCTTCCGCCCCAGGGCTGTCGCAGTCGTCGGTGTCTCGCAGGGCCGTCCGAACATCGGGCGGCGGATTCTCGATCAGTTGATGTCGGCCGGGTTCACCGGTCCGATCTATCCCATCAACCCGCGCGCCACCGAGATCGCCGGCCTGCGCGCCTTCGCGTCCGTTCGAGACGCGCCCCCGGGCGTCGATCTCGCCGTCATCGCCGTTCCGCCGGCGGCGGTCGGAGGCGCGGTGGACGACTGCGCGGCGGCCGGCGTCAAAGCGGTGGTCGTCATCACGGCCGGCTTCGCCGAACTCGGCAGCGAGGGCCGCGCGCTGCAGACACACCTGCTTGAAAAGGTTCGCGGGTACGGCATGCGCATGGTCGGCCCCAACTGCATGGGTCTGCTGAACGCGGACCCGTTGGTGCGCCTCAACGCGTCGTTCTCGCAGATCTTCCCGCTGAGTGGGTCCATCGCACTCTCGTCGCAGAGCGGGGCGCTCGGTCTGGCCATCCTCGAGCTGGCCGTCGAACGGCAGCTGGGACTGTCGACCTTCGTCAGCGTGGGCAACAAGGCCGACATCTCGGGCAACGATCTGCTGGAGTACTGGGAGGCGGACGCGTCGACACGCGTGATCCTGCTGTACCTCGAATCGTTCGGCAACCCTCGGCGTTTTGCGAGCCTGGCCCGGCGCATCGGCCGCAGCAAGCCGATCGTCGTGGTCAAGGCCGGTCGGACGCGGGCCGGATCGCGCGCGGCCGGCAGCCACACCGCCGCGCTCGCCGCCAATGACGTGGCGGTCGACGCGCTGTTCCGGCAGACGGGCGTCATCCGGGCGGATACGATCGATGAGATGTTCGACATCGCCGCGTGCCTCAACGATCAGCCCCTGCCCCGCGGCCGCCGGGTGACGATTGTGACCAACGCCGGAGGACCGGGGATTCTGGCCGCGGACGCATGTGACGCGGCCGGCCTGACCGTTGCGGAGTTCTCCGAGAAGACGCGCGCGCGCCTGGCGGCCTGCCTGCCACCGATGGCGAGCGCCTCGAACCCGATCGACATGGTGGCATCGGCAGGCCCGAAGGAGTTTCGAGACACGATCGAGGGCGCGCTGGCGGCTGAGGAGACGGATGCCCTCATCATCCTGTTCACCTCTATCGATCGGATTCGCTGCGACGAGATTCTTCAGGCCATCCGCGACGGGATCGCGGCCGGCCGGCGAGCGGGCGCCACCGGCAAGCCCGTGCTGGCCTGCATCATGGCCCAGCCGGGACATCCCGCCTCGCTCAACGTGAACGGAGAGGTGGTGCCGGCCTTCGCCTTCCCCGAGAACGCGGTGCGAGCGCTCGGCAAAGTGGCCGCGTACAGCTCCTGGCGCGCGGAGCCCTCCGGCTCGATTCCACAATTCGCTGACGTCCGCGCCAGTGACGCTCGCGGGGTGTGCCGGGCCGCGATCGAGGCGCGGGGCGAGGGCTGGTTGACCGATGCGGAAATGCGACGCGTGGCGACGGCGTTCGGCCTCCCGCTGGCGGCCGGCAGCATCGCCAGGAGCCCAGACGAGGCGGCCGCCCTCGCGGCGACCATCGGGTTCCCGGTCGCAGCCAAACTCCTCTCACGGCGCATCCAGCACAAGACCGATGTCGGCGCCGTTCGACTGAACCTGACGGGCGCCGCGGAGGTTCGCGCCGCCCATGCCGACATCGCCGCGGTTGCTCGACGCATGGCGCCCGACGATCCGTTCGAGGGCGTGCTGATCCAGCCGATGATCGCCGGAGGCGTCGAAACGATGATGGGCGTCGTCCACGATCGGGCGTTCGGACCGCTCATTGCCTTCGGTCTCGGCGGCATCCATGTCGAGATCCTCGGAGACGTGCGCTTCCGCGTGGCGCCGCTCACGGATCGCGACGTCGACGAACTGCTCCACGAGATCAAGGGCTTCCGGCTGCTGCAGGGATACCGCGGCCACCCGGCGGCCGACCTCGGCGCGCTGGCGGATGTGCTGCTGCGCCTTTCGCGGCTGGCCGAGGACGTGCCGGAGATTCTGGAGCTCGACTTCAACCCTGTCGTCGCGATGCCTCCTGGCCGCGGGTGCCGCATTCTCGACGCACGAATCAAAGTAGGCCATCCATGAAGCGCCATGTTTTGCGGGTGTTGTGCCCGGTTGACTTCTCGGAGTCCTCGCGTCGGGCGCTCAGGTACGCCGCCGCACTGGCCGGACAGTTCCAGGGACGGCTCACGGTGCTGTTCGTGGAGGACCTGTTGCTCGCATCCGCCGCCATCGGTTACGACCGCAGCGCGCTCGCGAGAACCTCGACGAGAGAACTGCGTCGCTTCGTCAACCACGCGATCGGAGGAACACGTGCCCGGTCTGTCGATTACGTGGTGTCGCTCGGTGTACCGGCACGCGAGATCGAGAAGGTTGCCAAACGCCGTCGCGCCGACATGGTGGTGATGGGCACGCACGGCCTCCGCGGCCCGAAGCGGCTCTTTTTCGGATCGACGACACGTGAGGTGCTGAGGCGTGCCACGGTACCCGTTCTGGCCGTGCCGGGCGGCGCCGCGAGAACGCCGCCGTCCTCCTGGCCCGGGCACCGGTTTCTCGCGGGAATCGAGCTCGGCGCTCATGCGAGGTCGGACGCACGCGCCGCCTCAGAATTTGCACGTGGTTTCGGGGCGGCCTTGCTACTGGTCCACGTCCTGCCGGACCTGCAGGCGCCGTCCTGGTTCCGGGTGCGTCCCAGCGACTCTGAAGGCCGTCGCGTGGCCAAAGCGCGTAGACAGCTCGAACACCTCATGGCGAGGCTTGGCCCTCGGGTCCACGCCGAACACTGCGTGCTCGTCGGCGACCCCGCGAATTCGATCTCGGCCGAGGCGGTCCGTCTGCGCATTGGACTGATCGTGCTCGTCCTGCGAGGCGCGCGCGGCGTGTTCGGCCCGCGTCCCGGGTCGATCACGTATCAGGTGCTCTGCCAGGGGCTCGTGCCGGTCGTAGCCCTTCCGAGCCGGTTCCGTCCGCGCGGTCCATCGGCGCTCAAGGCGGGCCTTCGCGGGCTCGCGTCGACGACGTTTCTCTAGGTCACGACCCACCCACGGCGTTTCACTTCGTCACGCCCGGAGCCTCGCAGGGACCGGCTCGGCGATACAGGCACAGGTCGTTCCAGCATTCAACCAATGTGAACGCCCCGGTCGAACCGACGCGAGATCCTGCCCTCGCCAGCAAGGCGTTGAACGAGCGTGCTTCCCGCTCCGGATCGGCGTTCTCTGGAATCTCAATCAATGGCACATCCCGATGCAGGTGCGTATAGCCACCGGTGTTGTGCCAGGCCACTGAGTAGAGTCCGACTCCGCAGACGGTCGAGTCCTGGCTGAGCTGGTCCAGGGCAGCCAGCCCGCCCGACGATGTGTGCCAGACAGGAAATGCCCAGGCGAGCGCGGCCGACGTCATCGCGCAAAACGCCAGACTGGCGGCCACGATGGTCATGGAAGACCACTGGGACTGGAATCGCGCGTTGACGGTGTTCGCGATGTCGGAAAGGCCGAGGGCGGCGAGCGTGATCCCGATCGGCACGATGGGATACAGGAAGCGAATCTCCTTGTGGGCAAGCAGGGAGTGAGCGACCACGGTAATCAACGCGACCCAGCCCAGGAATGGGCTCCGGCGAGACCCGACGAGAGCCAGCAACAGGAGCGGGCCGAAGGTTGCCAGCAGGATCGCGCCGTACCAATACCACGGCTCGGTGCCGAACTCCAGACTTCGTCCCTCCACAACGTTGATCCACGCATAGCGAATGAACGATTGAAACGGGTACGACCACGTGACCGCGTCCACGACGCCAAAAGCCGCGACAGGCAGAAGCAGCCCCACGGCAAGCGCGGGGAGTCGTTTGCGCCAGCCTGGATAGCCGAAGTAAAGGACGGCGAACGCGACGGCCGGCGCCAGATGAATCCGCAAGGACACGGCGAGACCGCACAAAAGCCCCGCCAGGAACATCCGGGTTCGTTCAGGAAATCGGTCTCCATAGCGTCCGAGATAGAGGCCGATCAAGAGAACGTGTCCCGCGACAACTTCGGTCAAGGCCTTTGGCGCGAACCAGACGAGCTCCCACCATATGGCGCAGGCGCCGGCGCCGATCAGGGCTGCGTGGATGCCGCTCGCGCGTTTCCCCCACGCATAGGCAAACCAGACCGTGCTCAGGGAAACGAGCGACAGGACCACGATGATCCCCAGCACATACCCCAGGGATCCGCTGCCCATCCAGCCGGTCGCTCGCATGACACCGGCCAGAAACACCGGAAACACCCAGGAGCGGACCCCTTCCGTCCATTCCCAGGTGACCACTCCGGGGCCCATGGCCAGCCGGTGCGCGGGCTCCTGTGTCTGAAACACTTCGTCGGGGTGCGCAATGTTCGGCGAATACACGGCGACGCCGACACGGAGGACCAGGGCCACCAGACAGAACACTGCCAGCAGAATCTTCACTTGGCTCATTCTTCACCAACACGGCCCCCGGCAACAAAGGCCCCTGCGAGCAGCGGTCAGAACCATCGCGTGGTTCTCTAGCGCTCGAAGTCGGTCCGTACTCGGGCGGGCCGCGTCATGCGCAGGGCGTTGAGGACGGCGAACAGATCGATCACCTCCTGAAACACCGCCCCGGCAACCGGCGACAGCAGGCCAAAGGCCGCGAACATCATGCCGGCGCCGCTCAGGGCCATGCCGCCAACCACGCTCTGCAACGCGACCCGCCGGAGACGAAGACTGATGTGAATGAGCTCATCGACCTTCGACAGCGAGCTGTCGATGATGACCACACGTGCGGCCTCAGTGGTCACATCGCTGTGCAGCCCGAACGCGATCCCCACGGTGGCCGTCATCAAGGCCGGCGCGTCGTTGATGCCGTCTCCAATAAACAACGTTCCCGCGCGTCTTGTTTCCTCGCGGACGATCGCGACCTTCTCCTCTGGCGACATCTCGGCGTAGATGTGCGTGATCGCCATCAGGTCGGCCAGCCTCCTGACCTCGGCCTCGCGATCGCCAGAGACGACGAGCACGCGGGTAAACCCGTGTTTCGGGCCCAGGTGCTTGACGAACCCTCGGCTGTCGGGCCGTGGCACGTCGTGGAATCGATAGACTGCCGCGTAGCGATCATCGATGATGACCACGCATTCGAGACCCGTCGGCTGGCTCGGCGGCAACTCGAACCGGCTGGCCGCGTGCGTCCGATTGGTGATCAGTATGGACCGGTCGCCCACCTTGCCGTGCAAGCCCACGCCCGGCTCTTCGCGAATCCATTCGACGGCCGGCAGCGCATGCTTGCCGTCCGCCGCGACCTGCGCGATGGCGGCGGCCAGGGGATGACGGCTGTACTGCTCCATCGCCGCAACGGCCGGCAGGACGGTCTCGCGGGTGAAGGGCGGCGCATACAGCTCGTCACTCAGGCTGGGACGCCCCAAGGTCAGCGTCCCGGTCTTGTCGAAAATCATGGTGTGGCAGCGCGCCAGCTGCTCGAGGGCTGCCGGGTCTTTGATGATCACGCTCCGCCGCGCGGCCGAGGAAATGGCGCCGATGATGGCAACGGGGATGGCGATCAGCAACGGACACGGCGTCGCCACGACGACAACGCTCAGGAAGCGTAGAGGGTTTCCAGACCACCACCACGCGCCCAAGCCCAGCCCGACGGCCAGTGGTGTGTACCACGCGCCGAGCTGATCACCGATGCGGCGGAGCCTCGGACGCCGCTGCTCGGCCTCCTGCATGACCTGCATGATCTGGGCGTAGCGGCTGTCGGCGGCGGCGCGAGTGGCGCGAATCGCGAGCGCCGCCTCGCCGTTGATGGCGCCGGACAGGACGGACGCGCCAGGACCTTTGGAAATATTGAACGGCTCGCCAGTCAGGTACGACTCGTCCATCGTCCCGTGACCTTGAACCACTTCGCCGTCCACTGGGCAGATTTCATGAGGGAGGACGGAGAGTTCTTCGCCAACGGCGATGTCGGCCACCGGTACGTCTTCGAAGCCCGTCCCGCGCCGGCGATGCGCAAGCGTCGGGACGCGGCTCGCCAGGGCGCGCAGCACCGAGGTCGCCTCGGCGACGGCGTAGCCTTCGAGCGTTTCCCCGCCGGCCAGCATCAGCACCACGATCGCGCCCGCGAGGTACTCCTCGAGCAGGACCGACGCCACGATCGAAATCCCGGCGAGGTGATCGGCCCCGAACTGGCCGCGAATGGCCCGCCAGGCCAGGCGCACCACAAGGAGGGACCCGCCGACGGCGAGCACGATGAGCAGAGGCAGATTCGTGGCCAGGCCGGACGACCCGGCTGGGACCAGATACCGCAGGGTGAGGTGGACGAGGATACCGGCGAGACTCAGGAAGGCAATCAGCGCATTCGAGTCACGCCAGAACCTCACCGGCAGAGAGCCTAGCACTGCCAACCTCGTGGAATAGTCCTTCACTGAAGCGCCAGCGACGCGCCAATCGCCAGGCCGATGGCGGCCAGGCTTGCTCCGACCACACGCCTGAACCGGGCACGGCCGATGACCACAGCCAGGGCGAGCTTCAGCGCCGTGTTCGCCAGAATGCCTGTCGCGACGGCGCGCGCCGCAACCTCGAGCGGGATGCCGGAGGACGCGCCGCGTGCCATCGCGATCGTCAACGCGTCCATGTCGGTCAGCCCCAGCACGGCGCCCGACACGATAACGCCGGCATCGCCCCAGAACCGGCGCATCAGATCGACCGCGAACAACACGGCCTGAAACATGGCGGCCATCTGCAGGGCCGCGCCGATCTGCAACGGGTTGGTGGGCACGTCGAGGTGTGTCGGCTCATGGCGCGCATCGTGGAAGCCAGTCGCCAGAATCAGTACGCCCACGACGAACGGCGGACCGAGATACGGCAGCAGCGTCCACGCGAGGCTCGAGTTGAGGACCGACACGGTGATGGCCACGCGAACAAACAAGACGGTGCACGCCGCCACAACGCCGTAGGCCAGCGGTATGCGGGCCTGGCGCGAGTCGCGGCTCGCGCGGGAGAACATGAGCGTCACGTTGGTGGACGAGACCAGGCCGCCAAGGAGACCCGCCAACGGGTAGCCGCGGCTCGCGCCGATGGCGCGGCGGGCGATGTAGCCGGCAAAGCTCAGCCCGGAGACGAAGAGCACCAGCAGCCAGATGTCGCGCGGCCGAACGCCGCCGAGCGGCCCGTACGGGCCGGCCGGCAAGAGCGGCAGCACGACGACCGCCATCACGGCGAATCGTGCCGCCGCCCGCAGCTCCTCATCATCGAGGCGCTCGACGAACGCGTGCAGACGAGACTTCTCGAGCAGAATGAGCGTCGTGACCGCGACAATGCCGCTCGCGAGCGTGATATGACCGAGGCCAGACAGCGCGCCCGTGCCGAGGACGACGATGGCGCCGACCTCGGTCGTGCCATCGACTTCGGCCCGGCTTGCAGCAATGTAGGCGGCGACCACGAGTGCCGCGCCAGCCGCCAGCAGGACGGTCGCCAGCGCATAGACCTGCTGCGTCCACAACCAGCCGGCGACACCTCCGACCGCGCCGAGTAGAGTGAACGTCCGGATGCCCGCAAATCGGGCGCGCGGACCAGTCGCATGACCGGACCACTGCCGCTCGACGCCAATCGCCAAGCCGCCGAGCGCGGCCACGATGATGCCGGCAGGGAGAAGTTCCATTACGTGTTCAGTATTGCCCGTTGAGCGCGTCGATGGCCATAAACGGCAAGCGATGTGCCACGCGTGAAGATGGCTATCTGACCCGCACAACGCTCGGGTTCAGGCGGCGCGTCAAGGCATAGCGCGGACTATCCCGCGGTCTCGCGGAATAGTCCCCCCGGCAATCCCTTCGCCCTGTGGGCCTGGCGTCAAAACACCGTGAACAGCCTCTCCCGAACGGACTTCTGACTGGCGCAGTTCCTGCACTTTTTCTTCGTATGTTCGACCTGGTTATCGGGACAACCGAGCGACCGCTTCGGGAGCGTTCTCCGATCTCGAAGGCCTTGGCTTTTGCACTCCACGCGGCTGTCGTTGGCGGCGTTGTCGCTATCGCCATGACTGAAGGCGTCAGGGTGTTGCCCACGGCACCCAGGATGATGGCGTTCGTGGCTCCGCCGCCCGCTCCACCGCCTCCACCGCCAGCGCCCGCAGCGCCCAGACCCCCTCGGGCGGTTGAGTCACGCCCGAAGCCGGCTCCGACCGCCGAAGCGGCGGCACCGGTTGAGGCGCCACCTGAGGTGCGACCGCCCGAGCCTGATGCCGGCCATGCCACGACCGTCGCTGGCGTTGAAGGCGGTGTTGAAGGCGGAGTCCCGGGTGGAACGATTGGCGGGATCGTCGGTGGCCTCGTGTCCGAGGCTCCGCCTCCGCCGCCGGCAGCCAAGGCACCCGACGCACCCGTGCGAATCGGCGGACTGGTTCACGAGCCATCACTCATCCACCGCGTCGAGCCTGTCTACCCGAGCGTCGCGTCAGTCATGCAGATAACCGGGCTGGTCATTCTCGAAGCCGTTGTGGACAAGACCGGTTGTGTCGAATCGATCAAGGTCTTGCGGTCGCGTCATCCCCTGCTCGACAACGCCGCCATCGACGCACTCAGGCAGTGGCAGTACGCCCCGCTCGTTTTGAACGGCACGCCGGTGTCGTTCGTGTTGACCGTGACGTTCAACTTCAGCATCCAAGGACAGAAACGTGACCACTAGATTTGCAGTCATGGACCCGGCTATCGCCGATGACCCTGCGGTCATGCACAATCTCGTGCAGATGAACGGCCCGATGATCCGTCTCTTGAAGAACGAGTCCCTTGGAGGGAATGCGGGCCGGGTGAATCTGGGCGGTCGCTTCTACTCGTGCGCGGCCGCGCGCGGGTACGCGGACCCGGGATCTGGCCGGATCGTGGCGTTCGGAAACATCCAGGATGTCGAGCCCGGCGTGAGAGCGGGAAACGCCGAGTTTGCCTTCAAGGTGGCGTTCGGCGGCTTGCGTTTCTTCAGGATCGTCCAACTCTTCGCGAAGCCCGACCAGGGCAGCACACCGCTGTCTCCCGACGCGCGAGAAGTTCTCGAGGAATCTGTGCAGAAGTGGAATGCGGCATCGGAGAGAGGAATACCGCCATGTTGAACACCGATTCACTCAAGGCCCGGCCCAAGGCGGCTTCCCCGGTCTCTTATGGATTTGAGCGCCGCCTCGAGCAAGGAACGGTCGAAGAGGCCGTCGCACGGGTCACGACGGCGCTCAGGAACGAAGGATTCGGCGTCCTGACGACAATCGACATCAGGGATACCCTCAAGAAGAAGCTCAACGCCGAGTTCCGGCCGTATATCATCCTGGGCGCGTGCAACCCGACCCTCGCTCACAAGGCGCTCACCGTTGATCCCCAGATCGGCCTGCTCCTTCCGTGTAACGTCGTCGTGCAAGCGGCGCCCGAAGGCGGCGGAGTTGTCGTGTCCATTGCCGATCCACGGGCGATGTTCAGGATCGTCGACAACCCGGAGCTGACGCCGGTGGTTGACGAGGCCGACCAGCGGCTTCGCCGAGTCATCGCGTCGATCGGCTGACGCTCGCACCTGGGTGCAGCCCTAGGTGTGCTCTTCATCATCTTCATTCCTGTCTTCTACGCGACCAAGTTGCGCGCCTTGCGGAAAGGCACGTTGAAGGTCTCGGGAATGGCGGTGTAGGAGACAATGATGGGCATGACGCACGAGCATCACGCGCCCGACCCGGACGTGCACACGCCCGCTCCTCCAGCGACGGCAACCGATCCGGTGTGCGGGATGCGCGTCAAGCCGGAGAGTCCTCATCGGTTCAACTACGAGGGCGAGACGTATCTGTTCTGCTGCGCCGGGTGCCTGGCGAAGTTCCGCGACAACCCCAAGACGTACGTGGGGGCCGGCTTTAGCCGGACCGAGGTCCGCCTGAAGGCGGACCCCACGACAACTCCGAAACAGTCAGCGGGCGGGATCTACACGTGTCCCATGCACCCCGAGATCCTCAGTGACCGACCGGGCACGTGTCCCCTCTGCGGGATGGCGCTCGAGCCCCGCACCGTCACCAGCGCAGACGAAGAGGACAATCCCGAATTGCGGGACATGACGCGCCGCTTCTGGCTGGCGGCGGCCCTGACGGCGCCTCTCCTCATCTCCGTGATGAGCGACATGCTGCCGGGGGTCGGATCGCTGTCTGTCATGTCCATGCGGACGCGTCTGCTCGTCGAGCTCGCGCTCGCCACGCCGGTGTGCCTCTGGGCCGCGTGGCCGTTCTACGAACGGGCCGCGCAATCCGTCGTCCACCGTAACCTGAACATGTTCACGCTCATCGGGCTCGGTGTGAGCGTGTCCTACATCTACAGCATCGTGGCCACGCTCTTTCCAGGAGTCTTCCCTGATTCGTTCCGCGCGCAAGGCGAGGTCGCTGTCTACTTCGAGGCCGCCGCCGTCATCACGACGCTCATCCTGCTCGGCCAGGTGCTCGAGTTGCGCGCGAGGAGCCAGACGAGCTCCGCGATCCGAAAACTGCTGGGCCTCACACCCAAGACAGCGCGACGGCTGCGTTCGGATGGACGCGAGGAAGACGTGCCGCTTGACATCGTTGAAGTCGGCGACCGGCTGCGCGTGCGGCCCGGCGAAAAGGTGCCGGTCGATGGCGTCGTGGTCGACGGACACAGCCATGTGGACGAGTCGATGATCACCGGCGAGCCCATTCCGGTGGAGAAACAAGCGGGCGACCGCGTGGTCGGCGCGACGATTAACGGCACTGGCGGCCTGATCATCCGCGCGGAGAAGGTCGGCGCCGAAACACTTCTCGCGCGCATCGTGGCGATGGTCGCCGAGGCGCAGCGCAGCCGAGCGCCCATTCAGAAACTCGCGGACGTCGTCTCTGGCTACTTCGTGCCGATCGTCATCCTGGTCGCCATCGCCACCTTCGTGGTGTGGGCGCTCATCGGGCCAGAGCCTCGCATGGCGCACGCGCTCATCAATGCCGTCGCGGTGCTCATCATCGCCTGCCCGTGCGCGCTCGGCCTGGCCACACCGATGTCGATCATGGTGGCGACAGGCAAAGGCGCAACGATGGGCGTGCTCTTCAGGAACGCGGAAGCCATCGAGGTTCTGCGCAAGGTCGATACGCTGGTCGTCGACAAGACGGGGACGCTCACGGAAGGGAAACCGACGCTGGTGAGCGTCACCCCCGCGCCAGGCGTCAAGGAAGCGGAGCTCCTTCGCCTGGCCGCCAGCCTCGAGCGAGGGAGCGAGCACCCGCTCGCGGCCGCCATCGTCAACGGCGCCCTTGCCCGAGGGCTTGTCTTGGGCAACGCCGAGGGGTTCGAGTCGATCACGGGCAAGGGCGTGAAGGGGCGCGTCGATGGCCGCGAGGTGGCACTGGGGAACAAGGCCTTGTTCGAGAGCCTCGGCGTCGAGGCGCGATCGCTCGTGGGACGCGCCGAGGAGCTCCGGGCGGATGCGCAAACGGTGATGTTCGTGGCAATCGACGGCAAGGCGGCCGGACTGGTTGGCGTGGCCGATCCGATCAAGGAGAGCACCTCCGAGGCGATCGAGGCACTTCACAAGGACGGCGTCCGCCTGGTGATGCTGACCGGAGACAGTCAGGCCACAGCCCAGGCGGTCGCCCGGAAGCTCGGTATCGACGAAGTGATGGCCGAGGTGCTGCCGGATCAGAAGGCCGACAAGATCAAGCGCCTGCAGGCGGAGGGCCGGATCGTCGCGATGGCAGGTGACGGCATCAACGATGCGCCGGCGCTCGCCCAGGCGCAGGTGGGCATTGCGATGGGCACCGGCACGGATGTCGCGATGGAGAGCGCGGGCGTGACGCTCGTGAAGGGCGACCTGCGCGGCATCGCGCGGGCGCGCGGGCTCTCGCGGCAGACGATGCGCAATATCAAACAGAATCTGTTTTTCGCGTTCGTCTACAACACGGCGGGCGTGCCCATCGCCGCAGGAGTGTTGTATCCAGCATTCGGCCTTCTGCTGAGTCCCATCATAGCTGCGGCCGCCATGAGCTTCAGCTCGCTGTCGGTCATCGGCAACGCCCTGCGTCTACGGAATGCGAAGGCGTAAGTGAGCTACCAGTAATAGGTGAGCCGGGCCGACACCGTGTTGGCGGTGTAGGGACGCGAGAAGTACCCCATCATCAGCAACGACGGCTGCGCGAGGGTGGTGAACCTTTGCGGATCCTGTGCGAAGTCGTTGACGATGTAGCGGTCGTACCAGTAGACAAGGCCAAGAGCCAGCCGCGGCGTGACATGGTACCGGACGTCGAGTGTGCCGCGCTGCAGCTCGTTTGAGACCACGGGCAGTTGCACGACGGGCGTCAACGTGCTGTTGGGCGCCAAGCCATACACGTACTGTGATTCCGCACGGCTGTAGTCGTACGCCATCCGCACATCGGTCTTCGGCCACGCCTTGAGCAGATCGAGCGAGGCCGACAGGGTTTGGGCGGTGTCGGTGCTGTTGGTCGTCCAGTCCCGCGTGGGATCGTTGAACTGCGCGCCCGGATTCGCCTGCCTTGACGCCTGGAGCGCCGTATACCACTCACGCCCGAACGTCACCCCCATCGATACTTCGTCGCGAGGCACGAAATCCACGCCGATCGAGTACGCGTGATTGCCGTTGCTTCGAAGGCCAAATCCCGCACCCGGACGATCCTCGTCGCCGACCGACACCGACCCGTTCACCGCCAGCTGCGGGAGAGGCACAGGCGCAACCTGCACAATGCCTGAGAACCGATTGGACGTGCGATCTGAAATGTCAAATTGGCGCAGCGACACTTGCTCGCCGATATCGTCGAGCGCCAGCTCGTCGAACCCCGAACCGACGCGCTTGGCGTGCTCGTAGACGCCGCGCAGCGTGAGCCAGGCCAGGGCCGTCGTGTCGGCGGATACCCGGAATGTATCTTCCGTCGTGGTATCGAAGAACCGGACGGTCTGATCGACCTGCTCGCGTGTATACCCTGCACGGAACGACCCGTACGTGAAGGGCGTCAGCACCACGTCGGCGTCCAAGGTCCGCCGCGTGTAACTGAGGGGACTCGTGCCGCCTTTGGCGAACGCCGCGACGGTCGTGTCGTAGGACACAGTGGTCGGAGAGTTGAAGACGGGCGTCCGGTTCTTGAACTCGTACGAACGGTAGCGCGCGGTATAGGACACCAGATCGATCGGTCTCGAGTGGAACGTGTAGTTCATGCTCGTGACCCGGGCGTCGGCATTCGCCGTCGGCCGGTCGAGCGGAATCGTCGCCAGGGCGCTGTTGATCGTGAAGGGGATCAGGGGATCGTCCTGGGACCAGTCGCCGACGGAGATGTACGCCGTCGCGTGGCTGCGGGCCGGAAGCGTCAGCGATCCGGTGGCGCTGCCCGTGTGCATGTTGCTGTTGGGCCACATCGCCATCCGGCCCTGGAACGGTCCCGCGGTGGCCGAGTCGGTCGCGCGACGCGGATTGTCCCAGACGAGCGTGCTGACGTTGTTGGTGAAGAACGATCCGTCGTACGCCAGGCGCGCCGAGGTCCGCCCGTTGGCCCACTCGATCCCCGCACCAAGGTCCGTCGTTCTCGTATCGACCGGCACGGGGAGCTCCACGTCGTTGGATTGGCCGAAGTTGCCGCCCCATGGCTGGTTTCCAGTCTTCGTCGCGTTCTTGATCGACAGGTTGAAATCGACGTGGTCCGTCGCGCTGTACGTCACCCTGAAGTCGGCGACGTCCCGCCTGAGGCGCAGTTCGAGGGGCCGCGCCTCCAAGACCGCTGCGTCGAGCGTGGTGGTGCCCGCTTGCACGCCTGCCTGGATCGCGTCGCTGATGCGCAGCACGCCTCTCGATGTCGAGAACAGCGTCTTGGTGCTCTCACTGAACAACAGCGGGATCTGGTTCCAGTCGAAGGTTAGCTTGAACCGTCCGAACTCGTTCCAGGCGGCGGCATAGTGCTGGTCGAGGTACCCGACATGATTGGCCTGCAGGCTCAACCGTCGCATGTCGGTGTCTTTTGCGAACGTGAAGGCGTCGAGTGTGACGCCGTCGCGCGAGTCTCGATAGCGCCGGCTTCGCGCCTGGTCGGAACCAGCGGCGAACTCCGTGGCCCGGGCGCCGAAATCAATGGAGTTGGCGGGCAGGCCCTGGCCCATCACGCCCGCGGGCTGCAGGAGAAGCGCGGTCACGATGAGAAGAATCGGGGTTCGCATGTGCATGGTCCTCAACGCTACCGAACGAACGCGTGGCCGGCTGGACTATTCGAGCCGTGAATCTGGACGTGACAGTTCACGCAGCTACGACCAATCAGCCGGCCGCTGCGGGCCGCCAGCTGGTTGCCGTCGTAGATGGTCGACGGATGTCGGGTACCGATGTGGCACCGCTGGCAGAGGATTGGCAGCTTGGCGACCAGCATCCGTTCGTTGTTCGAGCCGTGTGGATCGTGACAGGTGTTGCACGCCTCGCGAACCGGCACGTGGTCCCACAGGAACGGACCGCGCTTCTCGGTGTGGCAGCTGACGCAGGTCTCGTTCACCCAGTTGCCTATTTTGAGCAAGCGGACGTTGGTCGATCCGTGCGGGTTGTGACACGCCGAGCACTCCATCTTGCCTTCACGAACCGGCATGTGCCCGAAGCGCTGGAGCTTGGCGACTTGCGTCTTGTGGCAGGCCGCGCAGGTCGCCGTGATCGACACGGCCTTGAGCTGCGCCTTCTCCAACTTCGGGCTATGTATCGAGTGACAGGTCACACACGAAAGGTTGCGGGAATCGTGGGCGCTGCCCCGCCACTGCACATAGTTGCCGCGGTTGTGGCACGTCAGACAGGTCGCTGAGATGTCCCGGGCCGCCATGGCGGTAAACCGCTTGATCTTGTCCGCTTCTCCGCCGCTCTCGACATGCGCCCGACCCGGCCCGTGACACGACTCGCAGCCCTGGGTCGCCGCCGGCGTCCGGGGGTTCGCCGTCTTGCCGTGCAGCGTCCTCTGCAGACTCTGGCCCTCGGTGCCATGGCACGTCACGCACGCCGCCGTGCCGACGTAGTCGTTGGACTGAGCGGCCGCCGGCCACCCGCGTAGGCCGGCCACGAGCGCCCAGGCACAGGCGCCGGCGACGAGCAGCCGTACAGACACTCGATGAGTGAGTTTCATAGGACTCATTTCAAGGCATTCATGTAAGCCACAAGGACCTTCAGATCATCGTCAGAGATATCGAGCGGCATCATCCCACCGTCGGTCATCTTCGCGGTGGGCATCCTGAGGATTCGCGACATCTCCTCGCCCGGATACTTGGCAGCAAGGCCGATAAGGGCCGGCGCGCCGGGTGTGCCCTGCCCGGCATCGCCGTGACAGGCATCACAGGATTGCGCCTCGTACACGGCCTTGCCGCGACTGAGGGCGGGATCGACCAGCGCCGCCTTGGCGGTCTTGAGGGACGCCGGCGACTCTTCCGGCGCGAACGGCTCGGCGGTATACCGCCGATCGGCCTCCCGCTGCGCGGTCAACTGCTGGGCGATCGCCGGGTCGCGGCGATCCTCCAGCACGCTGAGCACACCAAGCAGGGCGAGTGACAGCAGCACCGCCGCGAACGCACCGACCGTGACGGGGCGCTTCAACGGGGACCGCTCCGGGCTCCGGTCAAAGAACGGCAGCCCGACGAAAAACACCGCCAGCAGCGCCGGGATGATCACGATCCCAATGACCGCGCTGGACCCCTTCCAGTACTTGAGCCACTGGAACACCGGCACGTAGTACCACTCCGGCCGCGGCAGGAAGCGCGTATCGGCGGCGTTGGCCTCTGGCCCGAGCTCGGCCGGCCACATCCAGGCAACAACTCCAAGGCAGACGATGATCGTCATCGCGAACCCGACATCCATCAGTACCTGGCGCGGATAGAACAACTCGGTCCGCCGACGGGCCGCCTCGACCGACGGCGGGCCGGCGGGCCCGGCCTTCCGAAACAGGAACACATGAAGGCCGACGAACGCGAAGATGGCCGCTGGAATGAGGAAGACGTGAGCGACAAAGAACCGCGAGACGGTCAGCGTGCCCATGTCGGCGCCGCCGCGGACAAGCCGCTGCAGCCACTCCCCGATCAGCGGCACCTCGCCAAGGATGTTGGTGCCTATGGCGGTCGCGAAGTAGGCCTTCTGATCCCAGGGCAGCAGGTAGCCGGTAAACGCCATGCCGAGCACGAGCGCGAACAGCACGCATCCGGCCACCCAGAGGATCTCGCGGGCCCCTTTGTACGAACCGTAGACGAGCGTTTGCGCCATGTGCAGCAGCACGATGATGATCATGGCGCTCGAGCCGTAGGCATGGAGGCTCCGCAGGAAGGATCCCGACGCGACCTCCTTGACGATATAGGCGACCGTCACGTGGGCGTGATCCGCGGATGGGACGTAGTAAAGCGCGAGAAACACGCCCGTGATCACTTGAGACAGAAACACGAATAGCAGACCGGAACCGAACACGTACGCGAGCCGCGCACCACCAGGAATCGGTTCGCCGAGCGCCTCGCGCAGCAGTTGCCGGAGTCCGGTGCGGCGATCCAACCAGTCGACGAGCCGGCTCACGCGATGATCTCCCGCGTCGGGACGAGCTGGCGGAAGTACTGGTAGCGCACTTTCAGACGGCCGTCTTCAACCGTGCTGTCGAGCTCGTCCATGCCACGAGGCGGAGGTCCGGATACCAACGCGCCATCTTCGGCAAACACACCGACGTGGCAGGGACACAGAAACCGCTTTTGACTTTCATTCCAGGCCACGCTGCAGCCCAGATGCGGGCAAACGGCGGACAGTACGCGCAGGCGGCCTTCTGCGGTTCGAGTCACGTAGACAGGCTTGGTGGAAATCATCTTCCGCCAGCCATCGCGCTGCTCGACCTCGACGAGCATCTTCATGGGCGCGGCAAGCGAAGTCAGATCGGCCGTGGGTCCGATATCGGACCACGCCACTTCGCCCGGCTTGCGTCGAAGCGGATGCATGGCGAACCTGGCCAGCGGCACGGCCAGCAGCGCGCCCACGCTCGACGTGCCGACGGCCAGGAGCGCACCGAGAAACGGGAGCGCCCCGAGGAACCTCCGCCGTTCAGTGCTCACCCCTTCATTTCCCCGTGAGCGACTGAAGGTACGCCACCAGCGAGTCCACCTCGGCCTGTTTCAAGTTGAACTGTTTCATGGCTGGCGTTCGCGTGGCCTTGGTCTTCTCGGTCATCGCCTTCGCATCGACGATCCAATTGCGGATCTCGGCGGCGGACAATTTGCGACCAACTTCGTCGAGCGGGCCTTTCTTGTTGCCCTTGTCGCCAACGGAGTGGCAAAGGGCACATTTTTGGTCCGCAAATAACTTTTCGCCCTTCGCCTTTGCATCCTGTGCGGCGAGCCTTGCGCCCGCCGCAGCCATGATCGCCACCAGGCAGAAAATCGCTCGGGGCATCGTCGTATTACTCAAACATTCCTCCTGATTCTCCAACAGCGCTTCATTGCCGGTTTGCCTCTGGCAAACGACATGCCGGGCGAGCGTGGTGGCCTTGGCCACAAAACACTCGGGGCCTTCGAAACCCTGGCCAGGACACCGGGGACTATCCCGCAGCCGAGCGAAATAGTCCCGACAGTGCCTCTCAGCAGCAGACCGCAGAGTACCTTGAATCGGCAGGACCGCTCAAGTGGGGTGACGTCGTAACTATGTCACTTCGCAACGTCCGGCGCGGAAGTGTCGGGTGTGGGGGTGGTGAATGTCTTCAGGAGGCCGACGCTCAACGCGAGAAGGGTCGGCCCCAGGATGAGACCGATCGAACCGAACACGCGCAACCCGCCAAGCAGGCCGATGAAAACCAGCAGGCCGTTCATGCCCACCCGTCCGCTGAGCAGCATCGGGCGCAGCACGTTGTCGACGCCGCTGACTGCCGCGAATCCAAGTCCCGCGAGGATGACGCCACGCCACACGTCTCCGCCCGCCACGAGGAACACCGCGGCCGGCAGCCACACGATCCACGCACCGAAGGGCAGCAGGCAGAAGAACGCCATGACCACGCCCCAGAAGACTGGGGAGCTGATGCCCAGGGCGGCAAACGACAGCCCTCCGAGCAGGCCTTGCACGGCCGCGACCACGAAGGCCGAGGTCACGCTGGCCGACACCAGTTCGCCCGTTTGCGCGATGAGGCGTTCCCGGAGCTGCTCGTCGAGCGGCAGCGCTCTTCGGATCGCCTGCATGATGGCGTCGCGATCTCGGAACAGGAAGAAGGTCGCGAACAGTGTGGCCGCGAGATCGAACACGAATACGGCGACGTTCTGAAGCAACGCGCCGGCCTGGTTGGCGACGGCCGCGGCCGTCCGCCGCGCGATGTCAACGGCCATCGCGGCCAGGTCGATCGGCGGCGCGCCGTTTGACCGCTGCTGAATCCATTGCCAGGCCCGTTCGAACCACCCCAGCCGGCCCTCGGCGAAGGCCCGCTGCACATCGCCCGTCGCCTGAATGGCCTCGCGGACGAACGCGGTGAGGACCAGCACCAGCGGCACCACCACGATGATCCCGACGGCGGCCGTGCTCACGATGGCGGCCCGCGTCCGGCCCCACCGCCGCTCGAACCGCTCGTGCACGGGTTGGAACACGATGACGAGCACCGCGGCCCAGCCCAGTGGCACGAGAAACGGCTGGAATACGCGGAAGATGAGGTAGGCCAGGAGCCCCACCACCAATAGGTAGAGCGCCGTCGTGAGACGCTCGCGGTCAGCCTGTCGCTTGATGAGCATGAGAGGGTAAGCCGTCCTTCACCCGCCCAGCTGCCAGCGGTTGATCGAGTCGAACTGATAGATGAAGTTCAGGATATTGAGCGTCAGATTGTCGCGGATCACGTAGCCGACCCAACCCTCAAAGGCGAGGGCCACGGCAACCGTCGCCCATATCGGGGACATCCGCGCGGCGGCGAACCCCAGCATCATGGAGAAGGTATCGAAGATGGAATTGATGACGCTGTCGCCCACATAACCCTGAGCCAGCGCCTGCTTGCGATAGGCCTGGATCACCCAGGGCGTGTTTTCCGCGATCTCCCATCCAACTTCTGCGCCCATGGCCAGCAGCAACCGCGAACCGAGCGGCCAGCCCGGGAACAGCCACCACGAGAGCGCGTAAAACAGGAATCCGTGGATGACGTGCGAGAACGTGTACCAATCCGTCAGGTGCTGTGACGTGCCCGACGAGAGCACCACTCCCTCCCAGGCCTTCACGTATCCGCACGTGCAGATCGCCGGCTGCCCGAATAGCCACAACGCTGCAGCCTGAAGACACAGCAAGCCAATCGCACCGATCTGCACGTCGCGTTCTCGAAGCGTGCGCATGGTTACCTGGCAGCGAAGAATATCCGATCCCACTGGTCAAGCGCGCGTGACAGCTCCTCGTGGAAGACGACACTCGCTGAGATCGTTCCAAGGCCGGCGAACAACATGATCACCAAGAGGATCTGGGCGACCTGGGGTGTCAGCGCCATGCGGTGTCTGGCGCGGCGGCGCGACCTGGCCGATCTGGACCGATTGGGAGCCAGTATGAGGGGCCAGTCGGCTGCTCCACGAGGCTCTCGCGGCGGGCCGCTGCCGTCATCGACATCCGCCAGGACATCGAGGTCGTCGAGCAGGTTGTGGAGGTGCGCCGAAAAGGTCGGCTCCCCGGCCGGCACCGGCGAGAGCGTGAGATTCAGATTCTCCAGTTCGTCCCCGGAAACCGGATCTTTGTCCCACTTCCGCCCGGCTATCGTCGAGCCGGGCGCCGTCACCTCCTTGCCCTCCACGTCCGTACATATCGGTGCGCGGCCCTCCCCCGCACACCCCCGCACAGGGAGAACGCAGGTGAACGAGTGTGCAGACATGAGTATGTTGGGAATCTGGTTTACAGGCGGCCGTAGGCGGCTGCCCACCGGTGGAGCGCTGCCTGTCGCTCGCGTGCTTCGGAAAACTCTTCCAGGCGATCGCACGGCCACGGCAGACGGTAGGTCCAATTACGGTCGTTCACCGTCGCCGGTTCGTTGATGCGATCGCGGGCGCCGAAGACGTCCTGAATCGGCAGGAGCAGCAAGTTGGAGCCTGACGCGAAGAGCGCCTCGAGCACGGCGTCGCGAACGGTGGGATTGAAGAGCGCACCGCCGTGTGGTCCCGTCAGCCGCCGAATCGTCGGCACATCGCAGACCTGGCGGCGCTCATCGGCCGTTGCCTGATCCCACCAGGAGGCCATCGGTTCGGTATCGTGCGTCCCGGACGTCGCCACTGACGTCGGCGGATACTCCAACGGGTCGATGAACGGCCTTCCCTCGATGCCCCATCGGCGTTCCCAGCGGAACACTCGAAAGCCGGACACGCCGAGACGCGCGAGCGAGGCGCGCACGAAGTCGGGCACGACTCCCAGATCCTCGGCGATGATCGTGGAGCCGGTCGCACGGAAGATGCCGAGCAGGCGCTCGCCGAGCGCCGTCTGCGCCGGCTCGTTCGAGGGTGTGAAAAACGGCGGCGTGCCGTCGGTCGGCCACGCGAAGGTTCGGTAGAACCCGACGAGATGATCGATACGGTAGCCATCGTACAAGTCGGCGGCGCGACGCGCCCGTTCGCGCAGCCATAAGAAATCCTCGACGGCCATCTCGTCCCAGCGATAGAGCGGCATGCCCCAGTTCTGGCCGGTGGCGCTGAAGGCATCCGGGGGCGCGCCGATCGACACGTCGAGGCGGAACTGCTGTTGCCTGGCCCACACGTCGGCGCTGTCGCCATCGACCATGAACGGCAGATCGCCGAAGACCGACACGCCGTGCGCTCGCAGGCGAGCCTCGCGCCACTGCGACATGGCCAGCCACTGCAAGTACTGACAAAAGAGGACCTCGCTCGTCAGCTCGCGCCGGGCGCGATCGACCTCGGCGGGCTCCCGACGCGCCAACCCGGCCGGCCACTCCGTCCACGGACGCTCGCCCTCGCGGGCGTGAATGGCGCGAAACAGCGCGTAGTCCTCGATCCACCACGCCTGCTCATTGACGAAGGTCTTCAGGGCGCGCGCGCGGGCCGTGTCGTGCCGCCACTCGACGTTCCAGAACCACTCGAACGCCATGCGAAGCGAGCCCTGCTTCAGCCGCCTCACGCTCGCGTATTCGATCCGCGGCGCTCTCTGCACCTGACCGAGCAGGTCACGGTCGCTGCTGCCGAGTGCCGCCTCGCCGCCCATCGCGGCGAACTCGGGAACGTCGGGAAGCCTGATGAAGATGGGATCGATGGCCATCCCGCTGATGGCGGAGTACGGCGACTGCTGCCCCGGCGCCATCTCGTTGATAGGCAGGATCTGCAGCACGCGCTGGCCGGCGCCGGCCAGCCACGCCGTGATGGGCACCAGGTCACCGATGTCGCCTATGCCCCAGCTCGTCGACGAGGTACAGGAGAACAGCGGAATGAGAAGACCCGCTCGGCGGCCAAGACCGGCGTCAGTCATGGACACAGGCCGCATCAGTGCGCAGCCGAGCCATCGACGTGCCGCAACACGCGGCCCACGCCGTCGGCAAACCGCTCCTCTTCCACGAGCAGACTGACGACGAGAAACGACTCGCGCGGGAAGTCAAAGAAGTATCCAGGGTGCACCAGGACGGCACAAGTGTGAAGAAGGCTGAGGGCCAGGTCTTCTTCCGATCGCAGCGAGGGCACCTGCAACACAGCGTACCATCCAGCATCGCTCGCAAGCACGTGGCATGCCGGCACCGACGCAACCAGCTCTCGCAGCTGGCGGTTGTTCGCGACCACTCGCCGCGCGATCTGGTCTCGCACCAACGCACCGCGCTCCAGCAGCTCGGAAGCGGCAAGCTGGACCGGCGTCGAGACGGGCAGGTAGGTGTCACAGATCAGTTCGAGCCGGTCGAGTGCCTGTCCGACGAGCCGATCGGGACCCGCGGTCGCGATCCATCCCAGCTTTACCTGCGGAAGGCCGACCGATTTCGACAGGCCGCCGAGGGAGAACGCGAGGATATCGCGCCGCTCGACCGGACGGCCGGCCGCCTGGGCCCCGATCGGCTCCAGCCCGTAGTCAGCGAAGACCTCGTCGGCGATGAGCGACACCTCGTGATGCTCGCAGAGAACGGCCAGCCGATCCAGTTCGTCGGGCTTGACGAACGTTCCTGTCGGATTGTTGGGAGAGACGACAAGAATGGCGCGCGTGCGGTCGGTGATGGCGCGTTCGACGGAGGCGAAGTCGATCGCCCAGACCCCGTGATACTCGAGGTCATAGGGGCGAGGCGTGGCGGCGTCGAGCCGCGCGAGATGATCGAAGAGCGGATAGCTCGGGCGCGGGACGAGCACCTCGTCTCCGGGATCAACCAGCAGCTTGAACAGCAACCCGTACGCCTCGCTCGTGCTCGTCGTCAGCACGATGCGCTCCGGCGCGACGTCGAGCCCGCGTCGGGCGTAGTCACTGGCGACGGCTCGGCGCGCCTCGAGCGCGCCGAGCGGGCTCGGCGCGTAGGTGAGGCCGCGCGAGTGGCCAAGGGGAGCAAGCAGGTCGGACGGGTAGTCGAATCCCGCGCGCGTGGGATTCGATTCCGTGAGATCGATGAAGGGCCGCCCCCCAGCCGCAAGCGCAGTGGAGGGGCCGGCCCTCATCGCTCTGAGCGCCTCGGTGAGGCGGTTGGCCGTCAGGTTCGAGGGCGTTCGCGAGGAGAACACCGGACGATCCTAGCCGACCTGGCCAATTCATCCTTGGCCCGGGGGGTCGCAGGTACTACACTTTCCTCGCGACATGCATGCTCCGGCCCATTCTGCATCATGTTCCATTCCCTGTAACCTGTGCGGATCGTCTGACGCAGAGCCGATCCGTTCCAAGGATCGCCAAGGCCGCTTCCTGCGCTCGGTCATCTGCCGCCGCTGCGGGCTGGTCTGGACCGATCCGCGCCCGACGCCCGACCAGATGCGGACGTTCTACGCGCGCGACTATCGCCTCGACTACAAGCGGACCTACCAGCCCAAGCCTCGGCACATTTTCCGAGCGGGCAGAGTCGCCGTCTATCGCTTTCTGGATCTTCGACCCCTCCTCCAGCCTGGCTTCCGGGTCTTTGATGTGGGCGCGGGCGGAGGCGAGGTAGTGTACGTCCTGCGGGCGATGGGCTATGCGGCCTCTGGCGTCGAGCCCAATGAGGGGTACGCGCGCTACGCCGCCGAGCGGCTCGGCGTCTCCGTCGCCCAGGGCTTCTGGCAGGATGCCGCCGTCGAGCCGGCGTCACAAAATCTCGTGACGATCTTCCATGCGCTCGAGCACCTGGAGAGCCCGCTCGACCTGATGCGGCGCGCCCATGAGTGGCTCGTGCCACAGGGCCTGCTGCTCGTCGAGGTGCCCAACGTCGAGGCGGTCTACAACCAACCGCACTCGCAGTTCCATCGCGGTCATTTGTACCATTTCAATCTGGCGGTGCTCCAGATGTTGGGCAGGCGTGCGGGCTACACGCCCGTCAGCGATTTCACTTCCTCGGACGGCGGGATCATCAGAGTCGTTTTTCAGAAGACCGCCGCGACCCCTCCCGCCTCGGGTGAGATACCGGGGAACTACGAACGGGTGGCGTCGACTCTCCGCCGCCACACGACGATGTCTCACCTCTTCAGCCTTTATCCGTACGTCCGACCGTTCCAGAAGCTCCGCGCGCGGATCGAGGAGCAGCGGAACATCCGGGCACCCCAGTCGCCGACAGCAGTGCTGGACGGATTGATCAGGACGCTCTTGGTCGTCAGACGTTAGTCGTTGGTCGTTACCGGAAGGCGCGGGTCGCGGCCGAGTACTCCAGCATCTGCTTGGTGAAATCCAGCGGATACGACACCTTCACGTCGGTGATCTCGCCCGAGGCGTTCGTGACCGGTTCGAGCTTCGGCATGACGAAGCCGGTGTACGACGGCAGGTGCAGTCTCTCGACCCGCGCCACGACTTCGTCCCGCAGCCTGGCATCGAAGTGAACCCCGTAGGTTTCAAACAACTGTTTCGCCGCCGCGTAGTCGCCCTCGCCCTTGATGCGCTGGACCTCGGCGAGCAGACGCCCGACGCCCTCGTGAAACGCCTTGACGTCGGTCATGACGTAGTACGTCTTCCCGTCTCGGGTCGGCACGTCGATGGCCTTGGTGTTCGCCATCAGCCAGCGCACGATCATCTGTCGGTTCCGCATGTGATCTTCTTCGATCTGCGTTCCCTGGCGGATACGCCGCAGCTGGACGAGGGCGTTGCGCGCGTAGGCCTCGTACTCCGTCCGCACGATCTCGTCCTGATCCTCCCTCGCCAGAATACCGAGCTCGACAAGCTTCGCATCGGGGAGGAAGTAGAGCGCGACAAGATCCGCGCGCGCCTCCTCGAGCGCCGAGAACTGCTCTTTCAGCACGGCCTGCGGGTTGCCGTTGAGCCGCTCGGCGATTTTGCCGGAGGCGTGTCCGATCACCTCGTGCATGTTGGTCGTCAGCTCGCCGGCAGACGCACCCCATGTCGACGTGCGCGCCACTTCGTCGGGTGTCCACGCGAATTCGGTGCGGAACTCCGGGAGCGTGGACTTGTCGTAGGCTTCGCTCACGTTGGACAGCAGCACGGACTTGCTGCCGAAGCGCTCGCGGACCATCTGATCGTTCGGGAGGTTGATGCCCACCGGCGTCACCGGACCCGAATCGCCCGTCTCGATCACCACGTCGATGGCATTGGCCGTGATGCCCTGCACGCCCTCTTTCTTGTACTTCTGGTCCCAGGGCATCCGGTCTTCGAACCACTGTGCGTTGGCGGCCAGCTTCTGGATGTTGGACGTCTTCTCCGGGTTCACATAAAAGACGAGCCCTTCCCAGGCGCCCTTGATGCCGCGGGCGTCGAGATAGACCTCGACAAAGCCGTTGATGGTGTCCACGGGCGAGGCTTTGTCTCTGACCCATGCGATGTCGTACGCCTCGCGATCCTTCGTGTCGCCCGACTGGTAGAACGTGATGAGCGCGCGAAGCGCGGCCGCCATCGGCTCGGTGGCGTACGGGATGGCGTCCTGGAGATGCGTGATGATGGCCGAGATCTGCGAGCCGTACCGGCCACCGACCCGGTACACCTCCTCGACAATCGCGCCGTTTCTCTTCACCAATCGCGAGTTGAGGGGGCTCTTCTCACGGAACCCGTCGAGGTCCTTCATCGACAGGCCCACGTACAGGTTGTTGGAGCTCGCCGTCAGGATGTCCTTGCCGGCCGGCGGCGTCTTGTTCGTGACGATTGAATCGACGTCCGGATCGAAGAACGCCGGCTGGAGGCGCGCCAGCAGCCGGTCGAGCGTTTCGCCGTTCCTGAGCGCAAGGGTCGCGCCTGCCCGATCGGCGGCATGCGCCGCGGCGGCAAACGCCTCGGGAGTGCACTGGAGCACGAACTTTCTCGCGGTGAGATTGTTGTGGGGGCCGGTGTTAATCCAGAAGAGCTTGGTGTAGCGCGTGATCTCGTCGAGCGTCGCCTTCTCGATCCCCTGCGGGTGCGCAATGATCGCCTCAAGTACGTCGCGCATCTCGAGGCTCGGCCCGTACTTCTGGTCGTAATAGATGTCGCGGCCGGCAAGCGCCGCCTGGTAGAGGTGCCACACGAGCGTCTTGTCCCTGAGTGGCAGGGCGCTGAATCCGTCCGCGTAGAGCTGCACCACCGCGGCTTCGTCGACGCGCTCGAGCAGATACGTACGCTCCGCCGCTGGTGCCGCCGAGGGCGCTGGGGTCGTCGTCTTCGCGGTGTCGCCGCTTCCGCAGGCAACGGTTCCGACAATGGTCATGACGGTGGCAAGCCTTTTCATCATACAGATCACGGTCCGGCTGAAGCCGGACGCCACGTACTCTACCGCAGCCTTATCCCAGGTCCAGTTCCACTTTTTCAAGATGTTTGGCGATGTGCACGGGCCAGCCCTTGTCGGACTGAATGCGTGCGGCGAGCCCCTCGAGCCCCGGCGGCTCGCCGTGGACGAGGTAGGTCGTGGCGGGAGCCCGGGAAAAACCCGACAGCCAGCGCATGATCTCGCCCGCATCGGCGTGCGCCGACATCGAGTCGAGCCGCTCGACGCGTGCCGCCACCGGCACCATCCGGCCGTGCATCTTCACCTGTTTGGCTCCATCGCACAGGTGGCGACCGCGGGTGCCAGCCGCCTGATAGCCGACAAACAGCACGGTGTTGCGCGGATCGGGCAGGGCCGCCTCCAGATGATGGAGCACGCGGCCTCCGGTAGCCATTCCGCTCGCGGCGATCACGATTGACGGGGTCTTGGAGGCCGTGAGGCCTTTGGACTCCTCCACCGAGGCGACCTTCACCAGGTGGCGGGTGCAGAAGGCGCGCAGGTCGGCCGGATCGAGCTCATTCAGCCGGCCCAGGTAGAACTGCAGAGCGCCGGCGGCCATCGGACTGTCGATGTACACCGGGACGACAGGAATGCGACGTTCTTCTTCGAGCCGCTTCAGCCAGTAGAGAACTTCCTCGACGCGGCCGATGGCGAATGACGGAATGATGACCTTCCCACCGCCCGCGATGGTCTCGCTCACGATCTTCGCCAGGCGTGTGCCGTCATCGTCCGGCTCGTGGAGGCGATCGCCGTAGGTGGACTCGACGAGCAGCACATCTGCGGCATCGACCGGCGCCGGATCGGGCAGCACGGGCCGGCCGTAGCGTCCGAGGTCGCCGCCAAAGAGCAGCGTCCGCTGACCGACCGTCACGCGCGCGTACGCCGACCCGAGCAGATGACCGGCGTTGATAAATTCGACTTCGACGCCTGGCACGACGGGAACGGGCCGGTTGTAGCCAACCGGCTGCAGCAGGCTCAACGCACGCGCGGCATCGACCGACGTGTAGAGAGGCTCGGCCGGATGGTGCTTCGAGTAGCCATGCTTGTTGGCCTGTCGAGCGTCCTCTTCCTGAAGTCGCGCTGAGTCCGGGAGTACGAGGGTGCACAGATCGCGCGTGCCCGGCGTGCAGAAGATGCGCCCGCGATAGCCTTGCGCGACCAGACGAGGCAACTGACCGCAGTGATCCAGGTGCGCGTGCGTGAGAATGACCGCATCAACGCGCGCCGGATCGATCGGAAACGGAGTCCAGTTGCGAAGCCGCAGTTCCTTGAGACCCTGAAACATCCCGCAGTCGACGAGAATCCGGCGGTCGCCGAGATCGAGCAGATGCTTCGAACCCGTGACGGTGCCGGCGGCGCCGAGGAACGTCAGGGAGGCCATCGAATTTCGCATTGTACAAGACTTACTCCTTCACTACTTCAGGTGACGGCCGCCATCGACGCGCAGCGTCTCGCCCGTGATGAAATCGCCGTCGAGGAGCGCCAGGACGGCTTTCGCGATCTCGACCTCGCCTCCCCAACGGCCGAGCGGGGTTGCCTGCTCCACCGCCAGAGACTCGTCATCGGTCGTGCCTGGCGGGGCCAGGATCGGCCCGGGGGCGATGGCGTTGACGAGAATCCCGTCTGACGCGAGCTCGAGGGCCAGTACTTCGGTCAAGGCGATCACGCCGCTCTTGGCGACATAGTACGGAAGGTACCCGCGATAACGCGGGCGGCCGCTCTTTGCCGTCCAATCGCTGAAGTTGATGATCCGGCCGCCGCCCTGCTTGCGCATATGCGGCACGGCACTCCGCGCGCAGAGAAAGGCCGCGCGCAGATCGACATGCATGGTGGCGTCCCAGTCGGCGACCGTCAGCGCGTCAAACGGCCGTTCGGCGAAGACCGACGCCATGTTGATCAGGATGTCGAGCCGCCCGAGCGCCTGGACTGCGGCGGAAACGAGGCCATCGCATCCCTCAGGTCGCGAGAGATCGGCTTGAATGACGGCCGCCCGCCGGCCCGCCCCCCGGACCTTCGCAGCGCCCTGTTCGGCTTCGGCCCGCGACCGCGCGTAGCCGAGCGCCACGTCCACACCGCGCGCGGCCAGCTCAGCGGCCACGACCATCCCGATGCGCTTGGCGCCAGTGATCAGCGCGACTTTGTCTTGAAGATCCATTCAGGAACCCGCCAACCACGAAGACACGACGACCACGAAGATACACGAAACCAGTAATGATCCTCGTGCTCTTGGTGGCATCGTGGTTGCCCTTCGATGGAAAGGACTTACAGGGCCAGGTAGTAGCCGAGCCAGACGCCGCCGAGCCCGAGGCCGACCTGTCCGACGATGTTCCAGAAGGCGGCGACATGGTTTCCGCCATGCCCGAGTGTGAAGGTATCCAGCTCAAAGGTGGAGAACGTCGTAAATCCGCCCAAGACGCCGACAAGGAGAAACGTCCGCATGATCGGCGCCAGATGAAGATGTCCGCCCGCGGTCCGGCCGGCGAGCGCCCCGATAACGATGCACCCGACGACGTTGACGACAAGGGTCGCCCACGGGATCGCGTTCCCCGTCCCGCGTGCGACCTCGAGGTTGACGAAGTGACGCGCGGCCGATCCGAGGGCCCCGCCGATCGCGACGGCGATCCATGCCATGTTATCGATCCTTTTGCAGTATCTCGATGAGTTCGGTCAGCGCCTCGACCTCATTCTTGGCGGCATAGAGAATCGCGCGGCGCTCCTGGAGCGTCGGATGCGACCAGTCCTCGTGTTCGAGCCGGACGCGGCCGTCCGCGCCGACTTCGACCACGACGGCATCCATGGGCTCCACATAGAGACGCATTACCTTGCAGATTTCAGATTGCAGATTGCGAAATCACACGCCCGCCGCCGCCGCGGCCCGTTGTGCGTCGTCAACGCCGAGCACGACCGTCGCCATGGGGCTGCCTTCGGCCGCGCCGCCGTACGCATATTCGACGTTGACGTTGGCGTCGCCGACCAGCCGCAGGGCGGGCGCGAGCGAGCCGGGGGTGTTGGAGAGCGTCATCACGATGACGTCGCGCACAGTAACCTGATGATGCCGTTCGCGCAGCGTCGCTGCGCCGTGGACGTGATTGTCGACGACGAGACGCAGGTGGCCGGCAGGGTCAACCGACATGGCCAGGATTCCCACGCGCTCGTCGGACAGCAGGCGGCAGACGCCAGCGAGCGCGCCGGGATTGTTCGGAAGCCGCAGATTGAGCTCGGTACGGATCGCCATACCGAAGAGACTAGCAGGGGAAGGAAGAACTAAGAAGGCAAAATGTAAAAGGAAAAAGGAAAGGGCGAAAGGACAATGCGTCCTTCGCCCTCTTGCCTTCCCAGTCGTTCTTAGTTCTTAGTTCTTAGTTCTTAGTTCTAACTTTCTACGCGAGTACTTTGATCACGACTCGCCGATTCTGCGCGCGGCCTTCCTTCGTCGTGTTCGGCGCCACGGGCTTCGCGTCCGCGAAGCTGATGACGCTCATCTTGTGCAGCGGGATCTGGAACTGTTCGTACAGATACCGCTTCGCCGCCTCGGCGCGCTCCAGGCCAACCTTTTCGTTGACGACCTTGGGACCCACGTTGTCGGTGTGTCCTTCGATCTCAATGAACACGTTTTTCTGATCCTGTTTGAGCTGCTGCACGATTCCGTCGAGCTTCTGCTTGACCTCGTCGGGCAGATTCGCCTGACCGAACTTGAAGTTGCCGTTCTCCGAGTTCAGCACCACTTCGTACACCAGGCGACGGGTTGACTTATCGAGAACGTCGACCTTGGTATTGACATCGGTCGCGGCCGAGCGCGCCGCCACCGCCGTCGAGTTCGCCGCAGCCGCCGCCGTATTGGCCTGCTGGGCTGATTGGGTAGCCGCGCTGGCCTTCTGATCGACTTCGGTAATACGTCCTTCGTTGGCCCTCGTGCGCTCCTGGGTGTCTTCAATCGATCGGCCGAGCGAGTCGACCTTGGTGCTGAGCTCCTTATTGAGATCGCCGACGCTCGTCCTCACAAACCCCTTGGACGCGCAGGCGGTCGAACCGATCGCCAACGCCACGAGAGGAACTGCCACGAATAGTTTCCGCCACATGATGGATCCTCCTAACCCCTTGTCGGGCGAGATTGCCCAGCGTAATAACCAGTCCGGGTACGAACCGCCAAGTCCTTGCCGGGTGTGCGGACCACGAGCGGATGCCAGCCCGGTCTGCCGCTCGTCTCGAACGCAATAAGATACTGATGCCGCACCTCGTCGATGAAGTACTGTGCCGCCAGCTGGCGCTGGATGGCAGTGCTCGTGATGAACACCCGCCCGCCAGTCCCCGTCGCTAGATCGCCCAGCCGGCCCGAGAATGCCGGCGGGGTGGTCTCACCATCGCCGCGGGCAGCCGGAACTTCGGCTGGCGGGACGTCATGCGACCACACCAGCCCGAAGACGTAGACCGGCACGTCGATCGTGCTGGCCGTGGACTGCGCCTCGCCGGCACTCAGCCGGCTGGCATTGTCGTCGCCGTCGGTGAAGACGACGACGGCGCGGCGACGGGTTTGCTCGCGCGCGTCGAGGCGCTCGGCTGTCTGCGCAATCGCGTCATACAGAGATGTCTTGCCGAAGGGCTTGATCGACGACAACGCGTCGGGCAGCGTTCCGAGCTCGGTCCGAAACGGCGCCACTTCCCGCAGCCGAGTATCGAAGGCGAAGATGCCGACTTCATCTCGCCCCGATTGGAGCCGGCCCAGCACCTCAACCGCCCCCTCGCGCGCGCGGGCAAACTGGGCTTCCATGCTCCCGCTCGTGTCGAACAACAGCGCCACGCTCACGCCCGCCGGATCGCGTCTGAATTCGGTTATCGTCCGCCGCAAACCTGAATCGAGGATCTCGAAGTCGCCAGACGACAGGTTCTCGACGAACCGGCCCGCGCGGTCCCGCACGACCGCTGATATCTGCACGACGTTCACGCTCGACCGGAATGTTGCCACCGGTGCCTCCTGGCCGGTCCCGGCGGTTGGCCAGAGACTGAGGGAGGCTGCTCCGAGCACGGTCGCCCAGAAGAATCTCATCGCGCGAGGAAGGAACAGCAATTTAGCTGCCATGTATATGGTCCTATGCTACCAATGATTTAGGGGGATTGTACAGCGCGCAAACATGTGAGTCCCACACGGTCGATGCAGGAATGACACGGTGAGGAGGAGTCAGCAGTCAGCAGTCGGCAGTCGGCAGTCGCGGTAAGATTCCGAGGTGGCTGCGTTGAAGGCTTCCTTTCCGGTGATTCCTGTCGCAGCGCGCGTCAGTCGCTTCACATATGCGATCCGCAACATCGTCGGCGAGGCCAAACAGGTCGAGGCTGGAGGCCTTCGCGTACGCTATCTGAACATCGGGGATCCGGTCGCCTTCGGATTCAAGACGCCGCCGCATCTCATCGCCGCCGTCGAGCGCGCCTTGCGGGATGGGCACAACGGCTACGGGCCATCGCCCGGTATCGAGGCCGGGCGCGAAGCGGTGGCCGCCGAGTACACCAAGGCCGGGTTTCCGGTTTCGGCAGACCGCGTGTTCCTGACGGCCGGCACGTCTGAAGGCATCGATCTCGCGCTCGCGGCGCTGGCCGACGAAGGCAGCGACGTACTCGTCCCGATGCCGACCTATCCTCTTTACACAGCAGTGATCGCCCGATTGGGCGCCCGCGCTCTGTACTATCGAACCGACCCTCGTCAGGGCTGGGCGCCGGATCTCGATCACCTCCGGAGCATCGTGACCCCGGCCACGCGGGCGCTCGTCGTCATCGACCCGAATAATCCGACGGGCGCGACCTACTCGGTCGCGACGCGACGTGCGCTGCTCGAGTTCGCGGATCGCCACGGGCTCCCCATCATCGCCGACGAGGTCTACGGTGACATCGGATTCGACGGCCCGGTCGCACCACTCGGCAGCCTGGATCCGGATGCCCCGATCGTGTCGTTTTCCAGCCTGTCGAAGGCGTATCTCGCGCCGGGCTGGCGGACTGGCTGGATGGCCATCGGCCGCTCGCCACGCTTGAATGATTTCGTGAAGGCGGTTGCGAAGCTCGCCGACGGTCGGCTGTGCAGCACGCTGCCGATGCAGTACGCCGTCGCTGCGGCGCTCACCGGCGATCGATCCCATCAGGTATCGTTCCGCGCGGCGCTCAAGGCGCGCGCCGCGTTGACCGTCGATCGGTTGAACGCCATGCCCGGCGTCACTTGCGTTGCGCCGACTGCGGCCTTCTACGCGATGCCGCGCGTCTCGCTGCCGCCGGGTCGTACCGACGAAGACTACGTCCTCGCGCTGCTGCGCGCCACCGGCGTGCTGACCGTCTATGGCTCGGGATTCGGCACAGCGCCCCAGGACGGATATCTGCGCATCGTGTATCTCGCCCCTCTCGAGGAGCTCGGCGAGGTTTACGACCTTGTCGCGAAATTCACGGCGGAGTACTTGGCACGATAGTCGGCGGTCAGTCGGCAGTCATGCGCCAAGACCCACTCGCATATCTCTCGACCGAGCTCGACACGCTCAAGGCGCAGGGGCTCTATCGGCCCCTGCGCGTCCTTCAGGGTGAGCAGCGGCCACGGGCGATCTTCGACGACCGCCAGGTCGTCAACTTGTCGTCGAACAACTACCTCGGCCTGACCACCCACCCAACACTGCGCGAGCGGGCACTGGAGGCGACGCGTCAGTTCGGCGTGGGTTCAGGATCGGTTCGCACGATTGCCGGCACGATGGCCATTCATATGGAGCTCGAGCGGCGGCTGGCGGCGTTCAAGAAGACCGAAGCCGCCGTCGTGTTCCAGAGCGGATTCGCGGCCAACGCCGGGACGGTCGCCGCGGTGCTCACCAAGGACGATATCGTCGTCTCCGACGAGCTGAATCACGCGAGTATCATCGACGGCTGCCGGCTGAGCCGAGCGACCATCAAGGTGTTCGCGCACAAAGACGTCGCTGCCGCGCGGAAGATTCTCGCCGGCCTTCCGGCGAACGGACGCACGCTCCTCATCACCGATGGCGTGTTCAGCATGGATGGCGACCTCGGCGCGTTGCCCGATCTGTGCGCGCTCGCCGAAGCGTTCGGCGCCATCATGATGGTCGACGACGCGCATGCGAGCGGCGTGTTCGGGCAACAGGGTCGAGGGACGATCGACCATTTCGGCCTCCACGGCCGGGTCGACATCCAGGTCGGCACGCTGTCGAAGGCCATCGGCGTGCTCGGGGGATACGTCGCCGGCAGCCGCGCGCTGGTCGAGTTTCTCCACCACAGGGCACGGCCATTTCTCTTCTCGACGTCACATCCGCCGGCCGTGGCCGCTGCGTGCATCGCAGCGCTCGACGTGCTCGAGGGAGAGCCGCAGATCGTCGATCGGCTGTGGGAGAACACCCGGTTCTTCAAGGCCGGCCTGACGGCGCTTGGCTTCAATACCGGCCTGAGCGAGAGCCCGATCACGCCGGTCATCGTAGGGCACGGTGCCTTGGCCATGAAGTTGTCGGATCGCCTGTTTGCCGAAGGCGTCTTCGCGCAGGGGATTGGGTTCCCGACGGTGGCCCACAGCAGAGCGCGCGTTCGCACGATCGTGACGGCCACTCACACGCGCGCCGATCTGCAGTTCGCCCTCGACGTGTTCAAGAAGGTCGGCAGCGAACTCGGCATTATCTGAGAACCTGGGGCTGGTATGATCCCGTCTTAAGGCAGTGACGATCAGGTTTCGCGTTCCTCTATCGGTCGCGGGCGTTCTGCTCCTCGCGACGGCGGCGGCCAGCGCGCAGTTGCGCGCTCCGGTAGCCGCCGTCACACCCATCGTCGAGGGTGAGGTCGCCGCCGGTGGAACGCTGCGGGCCGCGGTCACCGTCGCGCTCCCGGACGGCTTCCACGTCCAGTCGAACAAGCCGCGCGATCCCTCCCTTATCCCGACCGAGCTGACCTTCGATCCACCGGCCGGCGTCTCGGTCGCCGAAGTCGTCTTTCCGGCGCCCATCGATGTGAAGGTGGCCGGTATTGACGAGGCACTCGCCGTTTTCGAACGAGACTTCTCGATTGGCGTCCGCTTCGCCATCGCTTCGACGGTCGCAACCGGCGAGATCGTCGTCCCGGGCCACCTGCGCTATCAGGCATGCAACGACGTCGCGTGCTTCGCGCCAAAGACGGCGAACGTGCAGTGGACCGTCCACGTGATCCCTGCCGGGTCGACTGCGGCACGGAAGCAGGGCGAGGTCGACGTGCTCGATCGCATCGCCTTCGGCCGGGGCGAAGCGCCCGCCCGTGCTGCCGTGTCCACCGCGCCGCGCATCGTGTCGGGACCAGGAACAGACGCTGCCGCCGAGCTCGCGGCGCTCAACGCATTCACCGTCCTCGGCACGACGGGCGGCTACCTCGGCACCAGCGATTTTCTAACCTTCATCCGCAATGCGGAGAACGGCGTGAGGGAACCGGGCCTTTTCGAAGGCCGCGGCCTTCTTGCCATCTTGCTCCTCGTCTTCCTCGGCGGTCTGGCCCTCAACCTGACCCCGTGCGTGCTTCCGATGATCCCCATCAACCTCGCGATCATCGGCGCCGGCACCCAGGCGGGATCGCGCAGCCGTGGGTTCCTGCTCGGCGGCGTCTACGGCGCCGCCATGGCATTGGTCTACGGCGTTCTCGGGCTCGTGGTGATCCTGACGGCCGGCACCTTCGGCACGATCAACGCCTCGCCTTGGTTCAATCTCGGCATTGCCGTGCTCTTCGTGGCTCTCGCGCTGGCGATGTTCGACGTGATCGCGATCGACTTTTCCCGGTTCTCGGCCGGCGTCGGTGCCGGGCCGAGCGGCCGCGGTCCGTTCCTGCTCGCCTTCAGCATGGGTGCGGTGGCCGCGCTCCTCGCGGGCGCCTGTGTCGCGCCGGTCGTGATCCAGGTCGTGCTGTTCTCAAGCAACCTCTATGCGACCGGCACGACGATCGCACTCGGCCTGCCGTTCCTCCTGGGCGTCGGGATGGCCGTGCCCTGGCCTCTTGCGGGCGCCGGCCTCGCCTCGCTGCCCAAGCCCGGCGCCTGGATGGTCCGGGTCAAGCAGGTCATGGGTATCGTCATTCTCGCGACGGCCGTCTACTACGGCTACGTCGCGTACGGCCTCTTCGCGGACCGCTGGGTCGATGCCTCCGAGGTCAGCGCGAGCGTGCAGGAGAAGCTGTCGGCCGGGTGGCACCCTTCGCTCGCCGAGGGCCTCGCGACGGCGACGCGCGAGCAGAAGCCAGTGCTCATCGACATGTGGGCGACGTGGTGCAAGAACTGTCTCACCATGGACAAAACGACGTTGAAGGATTCGGCGGTGATGGCAGCACTCGATGGCTACGTGAAGATCAAGTTTCAAGCCGAGGACCCGGATCGCCAACCCGCCAAAGCCGTCATGCAGCACTTCGACGCGATCGGATTGCCGACCTACATCATCCTTCGACCAAAACCGTAGCGGGCTGAGGGGCTCTGGTACCTCCAGAACCCCTGTGGTACTCTGACCGTCGATGCGATCTCCAACAGCGAGACTGGCAGCGGCCGCGGCGGCTGGGATCGCGTTCGCGGCGGGCGCGTTCTTCACCATCAGTTCCGAACGGCAGATCGCGGCGCATCGCGCAGCCGTGCGGACCTTTGACCTGCACGCGCGCGAAGCCAGCGACGAGCTCTCCGATCTCCGTGGTGCCGAACAGGCGTACGTGGCCGTCGGCCAGGGCGTCGGGGCCTGGATGCCGAAGGTCGCACAGTCGCTGGACGCCGCAGCAAGAACAATTGCGTCGCTGCGACAGTCGGCCACGAGCGTCGGCGGGCGCTCCGCGCTCGACGATGCCGCCACGGCGTTGTCAGCGTTCAGCGCCATCGACAAACGCGCGCGCGAGTTTCTCGCGTCGGATCAACCGTTCATGGCCGGCGACGTCATCTTCGCGGAGGGCCAACGCACCGTGGCGACAGCGAGTCAGCAGGTGGAGGCCGCACGCGTCGCAGAGTTCCAGGCGTTTGACGCCACCTACATGACACTGCGAGGGCGGCAGGCCCTGGCGCTGGCCGCCTGTGGGGTCGTCGCCGCACTGGTCATTCTGCTGCTTGGACTGACAGGAGCCACGGGTTCCAAACGCGATGCCGAACCGGCCCTGCTCCCCGACGTCCGAACGCGAGAGTCCGAGTTGACGCCAGGGATCAGCGCACTGACGCGCGGGACTCGCGCGCCGACGGTGCACGCAGCGTCGCCGGTCTTGAGTGCCGCCGTGCGGCTCTGCACCGACTTCGGACGCGTGCGCGACCTCGACGACGTGAGCAGGCTTCTGGTACGCGGAGCCGACGCGATGGATGCGACGGGGCTGGTCGTCTGGCTCGGCAGCGCGGCTGGCGCGGACCTCCAGCCCGTCCTGGCGCACGGATACAGTCAGCAGGGCCTGGCGCGAATGCCGCCGGTCGCGCGATCGTCCGACAATGCAGCCGCCGCCGCGTACCGCACCGGTGAGCTGCAGATTGTGCGGTCTCGCGCCAATTCAATCGCGGGCGCCATCGTCGCACCGATTCTGTCAGCGGACGGATGTATTGGAGCGTTTTCAGCCGAAATCCGTAGCGGCGGGGAGGGCTCAGAGAGCGTACAGGCTTTTGCGGCGATCCTGGCGGCGCAGCTGGCGGGGATCCTCACGGCATCGCCTCCAGAGGCCGTCGCTCGAGATAAGACGGCTTAGCCCGTAATCTTTATCACCACCGCCGTCATGTCGTCGTTCGGCGCCGTGTCACCGCGAAACTGCTGCACGGCCGAGAAGATTCCATCCACCAGCTCCTGCGCCGACTTCCCTGCCGTCGCTTCGACCACCTTCAACACGCGTTCAACGCCAAACTCGGCATGCAGTGCGTTGGTCGCGTCTGACACGCCATCGGTGCAAAAGACAAAGACATCGCCGGGTGCGAGTGAGAACACCGCTTCGTCGTAGGTCGAACCGGCGAACACGCCCAGGGGAACACCCGGCAGCTGCACGTGCGACAGCTCGCCGCCGCTCGACCGAATGGGGTAGGGCAAGCCGGCATTGGCCATCGTGACCGTGCGACGCTTGAAGTCGAACACCGCGTAACCGAGCGTGCAGTAATACTCCTCGAGCTGCCGCTCGTGCAGGATTGTGTTGGTCGAGGCCAGCACGCCCGCGGGCGTGACTCGCTCGGGCGTGTAGCGGCGGCGGAAGGTGCGCGATCGCACGAGTTCGCCCGCGAAGGCGCCGTACAACGCGGCCGCCACGCCCTTGCCAGAGACGTCTCCAACGGCCACGACCAGGCAGTGAGGTTCAGGCGTGAGAAAGTCGTAGAGGTCGCCCCCGAGTTCGCGGGCCGGCGCCAGCCGAGCCGCCACGTCGACGCCCTTCAGCCGCGTGGGTAACTCAGGGAGAAACGCCGCCTGCACGCGCTCGGCGAACCGAAGCTCCCTCTCCAACCGGATCTCGTTGGCGCGAATCGTTTCGTAGAGCCGCGCATTCTCGATCGCGACAGCCGCCTGGCTCGCGAGCAGCGTGAGAATCTCGACATGGCTCCTGGTGAACGCGTCGATCTCCGGGCTTTCGAGATCGAAGACGCCGATGCAGCGCTCCTTGACCAGGAGCGGAATCACGAGCTCTGACCGCGTATCATCCACGGCCTTGAGATAGCGCGGGTCGGCGGCCACGTCGGGCACCAGGATCGGCTCCTTGTGCAGCGCCGCATAGCCGACGAGCCCCTCGCCGATTTTCACGCGCGGGATCCGCATCTTGCCGCTCTCGGACACGGAGACCTTCACATCGAGATACTCGGCCTCGTCGTCGACGAGCAGGATGGCGAAGGTCCGGTAGTCGATCACGCGGCGAGTGAGGCTGGCAATGCGCCGGAGCAGCTCGTCAAGATTGAGGATGGCGCCACACTCCCGGGCAATCTCGGTGAGCGTTTCGAGCGTGCTCGTGTACTCGCGTTCGTGCTCGAAGAGCCTGGCGTTCTCAATCGCCACCGCCACATAGGCGCCAAACTGCCGGAGGATGGCTTCGTCGGCCTCGGTGAACTGGCCCGGCGTGTCGCCGAGCAGGTTGAGGGCGCCGATCACCCGACCCTTGCGGCGCAGCGGAACGACGAGCTCGGCGACCGATCCCGGCACCGCCTCCACGTACCGGGGATCGTTGCGGACGTCGTTGACGAGAATCGGCTGCCCCTCGGCTACGGCTGCGCCAACCAGACCCTCCCCGACCTTGACGCGGCGCGTACGCGCGACCTCGTCGGAGTACCCGACCGAGTACGCGATCCGCAGATCGTCGCGTTTCGCGTCGAGCAGGTACACCGCAAAGGCGCGGAATTGGGTCAACCGCGCGATGAGCTGCGGGATTTTCTGCAGGAGCTCGTCGAGGTCGAGAACCGACGTCATTTCGCGCCCGAGCGCGAAGAGGATCGTGAGCTGATCGGCTGACGTGGCAGAGGCCATCCGCAGATAGTATAGTTTCCCCCGATGGACTTGGTGCTGCCGCTCGACATTACCGCGATCGAACGGATCCTCCGGCACCGCTATCCGTTCCTGCTTGTCGACCGCGTCACCGAACTCGAGATTGACAAGCGTATCGTCGGCATCAAGAACGTGTCGCTGGGCGATCATTACCTTTCACACACCGGCACGGGCTCGCCGGTCCTGCCGCCCGCGATTCTCACCGAGGCAGTGGCGCAAGTGGGCGCGATCATGATTCTCGCGAAGCCGGAGAATCAGCAGCGCTTGATCTATTTCATGGGGATCGACCGCGTGAGGTACCGCAGGCCGGTCCATCCGGGAGATGTGGTCGAGATTGAAGCAAAGGTCGTGAGACTGCGCAGCCGCATGGGCGTCGTCACGGGCGCCGCGCGGGTTGACGGGAAGGTCGTCATGGACGGCACGATGACCTTCGCGCTCGGCCCGCCGGCAGCATAGACGTGAATCATCAATTCACGATCGTACGAGTGCCATTCCCGTCAGGATGATCGCGGCGGCCGCCACGATGCGGACGCCGAAGGGCTCGCCGAGCAGGAGCGCTCCGAGGACCATCGCGATGACCGGATTGACGTACGCGTACAACGAGACGGTGGCGACCGGCAGGTGTTTCAGCGCGTATACGTAGGCTGGAAAGGCGCCAATCGATCCGACCACGGTGAGGTAGGCGAGCGCTCCCGCGCTCCTGGGCTCAAAACGCAGTCTCGCCCATTCGTGAGTGGCCAGCCCAATGCCCAGCATCAGGAATCCGGCAAAGAGCATTTCGAGTGCGGCGGCGGCCAGGACATTCTCTTCGCGGCTGCGACGCCGTGCGTACGTCGAGCCGGTCGCCCAGCCCAGGCACGCCAGTTGAGTCGCGAGCAGGCCGACCGCGAAGCCCGGGCCCCGGCCCTCCATCCGAAGCTCCGGCCATACCAACACGACGACGCCGACGAAGCCGACGGCGAGGCCAGTCATCCGACGCCGTGACGGCCTCTCACCGCTCCCCACGACGGCGTCGAGGCCCACCAGCCAAAATGGAATCATCGCGGCGAGCACGGCGGTCAGGCCGCTCGGCACCGTCTGTTCGGCCCACACGACCCCACCGTTGCCGAATCCGATGAGCAGCACGCCCAGGAGCGCCAGCGCGGGCCACGATCGCATCTCTGGAATTGCTTCTCCGCGCGCCTTGAGAATCGAGACGAGGACCGCTCCGCCCGCGATCCATCGGAAGGCCGCCATCAGGAAGGGCGGGATGGCATCGAGCGCGACGCGGATACCCAGATACGTCGTGCCCCAAATCAGGCAGACCGCAACCCACGCCGCATACGCCTTATGTTGTGTGGTCAAGCCCGGCCAGCCGTACGCGGTCTTGGCGACCGACTGCACTCATTGGAGGGATTGACTGTAGCCGAAACGGGCTGACAGGGTAAAATGCGGGAGAACCTGGGAGCACACAAATAGATATGGGTAGAAAATCTTCGGCCAAGGCCCACACGCCTCCGCCCACGCAACCCCCACAAGCCCCGAAGGGCTCGTCGATGCCGCTTGTCGCCGGAGTCCTGGCACTGGCCTTGATTGGCGGCGGCTTCATGTACGTTCGTAGTGCCCGGCTTCAGCCGGAACCAGCACCAGCGGCGGACGCCGCACAGTCCGCCCCGATTCCAACTGGCTTGAAACCGCATCCGCAGGCTAATCTGCCTCCGCTGCAGTTTCCCGGTTATCCGATGTCGCGATCGCCGGAGGTCGTGACGGCGGCTTACAGATTCGCCGCCGAGCATCCCGAGGTCCTGAGCTACGTGCCGTGCTTCTGCGGCTGTGAGCGCAGCGGCCACCGCGGGAACGAAGATTGTTTCGTCAAAGCGCGCGATATCAACGGCGACGTGGTGCTGTGGGACGATCACGGCATGGAATGCGCCGTGTGCCTTGACGTGGCGACCCGGGCCAGGCTGATGCACGCGGCCGGCGCCTCGGTGCGCGAGATTCGGACCGCCATCGACAAGGAATGGGGATCAAAGTCCACCAACCACACGCACACACCGGAGCCTCCCACCGCGAATTAGATGGGATTCGGGGTTTGGGATTCGGGATTTGGGGATTCTAGCTGTGCAGGCTCACGGGCGGGCTTCAAGCGACCGCAGAAGACCGTGCGCAAGCTCGCCAACCTGCGTCGAGAGCCTGATGAACTTCTCCAGATTCGCCGCATTCACGAATCCAAGCCGATGCGCGAGCAACCCCTGCGTTTCGAGTTCTGCGTGCGACCCAAGCGCGATTACGACGTGATGAACGTAGCTGGCTCGACGATGCCGATGTCCCTCTGCCACGTTTGATGGTATCGAGACAGCGGCCTTTCGCATCTGAGTCGAGAGACCGAATCGTTCAGAGTCCGGGAACCTCGCCGTCACGTGAAACACACACTCAGCGAGGTCCATCCCTTTCTGCCACACGACTAGGTCACGGTAGCTCGTAATGGTTTCCGGCATGCGGTTTTGGATTGCATCAGGCATGCCGCGCGAAGTGTTTCAGGGTTTCTGATTATTGGGTGCTGAGCTAAGCGGTATCTGCCACCTCTGCTAGGGTTCTGATTGCAGTTCTTGCGAATGACAGACAGCCGTCCCCCAAGTCCCGAATCCCAAATCCCGAGCCCCGGCCCTATAATCCTCTCCGTGGAACCCCGTGCGGCGGCGTTCGCGCGGCTGTTCGAAGCGGTCCATGAGGGCGTCTATATCGGCACCATCGGGCCGGATGGAACGTCCACGATCGCTGCGAATCCGCATCTGAAGCTCATCTTCGGCTACGCGAGCGAAGCACCGGACGCCGAGGTGCGACCCTTCGATCACAACTGCTTTGTCGACCCGCAGGCGCGCGCCGCGCTCGTTGCCCGTCTCTCTGCTGACGGCGCCGTGGGGGACTACCTGCTGCGCCTGCGCCGAGCCGACAAGAGCGCCGTTTGGGTCGAGGTCACGGCCGCGGCCGAGCCGCCGCTCGAAGACGGCAGCGTCCGGGTCGAGGCGCTCGTCCGGGATGTCAGCGAGCGCAAGAAGCTCGACGATGAAACCCGCGACATCTACCATCAGCTCCTTCAGGCAGAGAAGATGGCCGCACTCGGCCAGACCATTTCCGGCGTCGCTCACGAGCTCAATAATCCGCTGGCGACGATTCTGAGCTGGGCCGAACGCCTTTCGTCGCGGGCCACGCTCGAGGAACCGATCCGCCAGGGGCTCGAAACCATCCTCGGCGAATCGGAGCGCGCCGCCCGCATCGTCCGCAACCTGCTCACCTTCGCGCGCAAGCGGCAGACGACGCGCGCGATGATAGACATCAATCAGGTCATTCGGGAAACCCTGGCGCTTCGCGCCTACGATCAACGCCTCTCGAACATCACCGTCATCGACGCGCTCGCCGCCGGCCTGCCGCAGGTGTTCGCCGATGGCCACCAGATGCAACAGGTCCTGCTCAATCTGATCATCAACGCCGAGCAGGCCATGATCGGGGCGCACGGCCGCGGCGTGCTCGTGCTGCGCACGTGGCACGACGCGGATCGCGAATGCGTCATCCTGGAGATCAACGACGACGGCCCTGGCATTCCCGACGAACTGCAGCCCAAGATTTTCGACCCCTTCTTCACGACCAAGGAGGTCGGCACCGGCACCGGTCTCGGCCTGACTGTCGCCTATGCCATCATCCAGGAGCACGGCGGGCGCATCAGGCTGGAATCCCAGCCTCACGCGGGTGCCTCGTTCTACGTGGAGGTGCCAATCAGCGGCGGCAAGCTGGCCTCGCCCTCGGCTGCCCGGACACGCCTGTCGGATCGCCGGGTACGGCCCCCGACCGGGACCGGCGCTTCCATCCTCATCGTCGAGGACGAAACCGCGCTGGCACTGGCAGTCACCGACGCGCTTCGTGACGCGGGCTACGGCGTCGAGCACGCGTCGGATGGCGAAGAGGCGCTGGCCAAAGTGAAGCTGGCGACCTTTGACGCAGTCATCTGCGATTTGAAGATGCCGCGGCTCGACGGGAAGGCCTTCTACAAGGCGCTCGCCGCGGCCGCGCCGGTGCTGGCCCGGCGGGTGATTTTCGTGACGGGCGATGTCGCAGGCGCCGAAACCGAAACGCTGCTGGCCGAGAGCAGTTGCCCCTGGCTCGCCAAGCCATTCAGGCTTGGAGACTTGCTGCGGACAGTCAGGGAAGTACTGGGGTAAGACTTTTCCTATCTTGCCGCGGCGATAGCCTGCCGGGCACGGCCGACCTTGAGTGTCGCGTGGGCCATAGCGCCGCGCCTGGCCGCCGGTTTGTACGGCAGTACCACGCCGTGCGGTGAGGCCACGGTTTCCGCTGTCGGCAGCTGGGCCTTGACCATCTTGGGTTTCCTCGACGCGAAGGCGACCAGTTGGCGCCGAACCTCGGCAGCCTGCTGCGGGTTCATGTCGCCGAGCGCGTCACGCAGGCGCCGGATCGCACGAGCATGCAGCTGCGAGACGCGTGATTCGTTGACGCCGATTTCGGACCCGATATCCTTCATCGTCACTTCGCCGTAGTAGTAGAGACTGATCACCTTGCGCTCCCGCACCGGCAGCGACAGGATGGCAGCGCGCACGCGAGTGCGCGTCTCCGTCTTTTCAAAAGCCTTGTGCGGGGAATCCGGCTCGGACGGCACCAGCACCCGCGGCAGCGAGTTCTCGTCCATGTGTTCGCCCGTGGCGAGCGGCGAGGTCGACTCGATAGTATTGATGCGGACGATCGTGCGGCTCAGCCGCTTCTCGTCGGAGCCCACGCGGGCGGCGAGATCGGCCATCGACGGTTCGTGGCCCAGCTCGCGGCGCAGCGCTTCTCGCGCCGCATCGAGCTCGCGCCGCTGGCGCCGAACCCCGCGGGGCCAGGCATCGCGGCGCAGTGCGTCGATCATGGCGCCGCGGACGCGCCTCTCTGCAAACGTCTCGAACTTGATGCCGCGGTCCTGGTCGAACCGCCGCACGGCGTCGATCAGGCCAAGGACGCCATCCTGAACGAGGTCGCCGACGTCGATCGAATTCGGCATCGTCGCGGCCATGCGTCGAGCAAGGGCTTCGACAAACGGCAGGCTGGCGACGATCCGACGGGTGTGACTGGCGGCGACGGGCTGAACGCGCATGCTGCTTCTCCTCGCAGGCTTACTGCCTGCCGGTGCGCAACACCGCAATGGCGATACCAACAGCTCAGCCGATGCACCAAAACCGGCCTACGGGTCCGTTGTTCCCTCGTAGACCGTTAATTCTAAAAACGTTAGCGGCTCGGTTCAGTCCGAGGCGGCAGGCGGAGTTGCAGGTGCAGTCGCGTGAATTTCGCCAAATTATTGGCGATCTGAGCAACGCTCAGGCCAATAATTTGACACTCGCTTACAATTTTCGGGCTATCGAGATTCGGCTGGAGGATTCGTGACGCGGCGGATTTCCTTCGCGGTGTTCATGGCTTCGAGGGCGCTGGCCACCACCTGGCCGGCGCGCGCGCGGTTCATGGCGTCGGGCACCTTCGCTTCGAGCAACTCCGCGTGCGCGAGGATGATACCGAGCTGATTATTCAGGCGGTGAAAGAGCGCGTGCAGTTCCTGAGATTCGTCCATAGGTCTCCGTGCCAGGAGATCCTCGACGCTGAAGGGCCGGGCCATTAGACCTGGTGCGGCCCTTCCACCTGCCACATCGACTGCACGGCGGGCCGGTTGGCATCGTTCGCATCTCGCCACAGCGAATCGACGAAAATCCGCACGGAGCCGCCCGCGGTCCGCACGTATTCAATCTTGCCACTCGCCAGCCAGTTGTAGATCGTGCGCCGGCTGACGCCGACGGTCTCACAGGCCTTCATGATCGAAATCGTTTTTCGTTCCACAGGAGCTTCCCTCCAAGGGACACTATCGGTGGGATTGGGATTGGGGATTAGGGATTCGGGAGTTGGGGGTCGAATCCCAAATCCCAAACCCCCAATCCCACCTTCTGTGTCAATATGTTGGCGCCTCCTAAATGCCTGACACCTCTAAACATCTGCTGCTGGTCGACGACGAGGTACCGCTGCGACAGGCCATCGCCGAACAACTTGCCGACCGGGGTTATCAAGTCGAGCAGGCCGAGTCGGGCGAGGCCGCGCTTGCTCGTCTCGCTGATTTTGCGTTCGACATTATCGTCACCGACCTGCGACTGCCCGGGATTGACGGCTCGGCGGTGGTCGACGCCGCCGTCGGCCGGTATCCCAACATCATCGCCATCGTGGTCACCGGCTACGGAACGGTGAAGCACGCTGTCGAAGCCATCAAGCGCGGCGCGTGGGACTTCGTCAACAAGCCGTTTCAAATCGACGAATTGCTGCACGTGCTCGATTCGGCGCTCGAGCAGCGGCGGCTGCAGTCAGAGAACGCGTATCTGCGCGCGCAGCTCGAAGAGCGGTACCGATTCGAAGGCGTGGTGGGCAAGGGCCGGGCGATGTCGCGACTCTTTCAGCTGCTTGAGACGGTCGCGCCGACGAGCAGCACCATCCTTATTACCGGCGAGACAGGGACTGGCAAGGAAGTCGTCGCGCGCGCGATTCATCACAACAGTCCGCGCCGCATGAATCGCTTCGTGGCGATCAACTGCAGCGCCATTCCCGAAACGCTGCTCGAGGCGGAACTGTTCGGGCATGTGCGCGGGGCGTTCACGGGCGCCATCGGCAACCGTCAGGGCCGCATCGAGCAGGCACACAAGGGAACCCTGTTCCTCGACGAAGTCGGAACCATGAGTTCCGCGTTGCAGGCAAAGCTGCTTCGGGTCCTCCAGGAGCGGGAGTTCGAGAAAGTGGGCGACTCACACACGACGAAGGTCGATGTGCGAGTGATCGCGGCCACCAACAGCGACCTCGGGCGCATGGTCGCCGAGGGCCAGTTCCGCGAGGACTTGTTCTACCGCCTTAACGTCATTCCCGTGGGAATCCCGCCGCTGCGCGGACGGAAAGAGGATATCCCGCTCCTCGTGCAGCACTTCCTGGACAAATTCCGCACTGGCGAAACCGCTGCTGGGAGCTCGCGCGGGCCCGTTACCGTGTCGCAGGAGGCGATGCGCCGGCTGATGGCCTACTCGTGGCCCGGCAACGTTCGTCAGCTCGAGAACACGATCGAGAGGGCCATGGCGCTCAGCGCCGGGCGACCGCAGATCGACGTGCTGGACCTGCCATCAGAGCTGCAGCAGGCGGAGGAACCGGCACTGCCTTCCTCGATCCCCCTGCCGGAGAACGGTCTCGACCTGGGCGCCCTGGTCGCCGACATCGAGCGCGACCTTATCGCGCGGTCGCTGGAGCGAACTGGCGGGAACAGGGAACAGGCGGCGAGGTTGCTCAATCTCAAGCGGACAACGCTCGTCGAAAAGCTCAAACGGATGTCCTCGCCTGCGGACATCGACAGCCGGCCATCTCCCGAAATACCCAAGAACAGGCCAGAAGCTCGCTAGAAGGGTTGGCAGGGCAGTTGCGGAAGGGGCGCGTTACCTGGGAGGCCTTATGAATCGCATCCGCACCTTCGCACCGCTCACGCTCGTCGTGCTCTCGCTCGCCGCCGGACCAGCAGTTGCCGCCCAGCGCGGCGAGCGCGATCGAGGCTCTCAAGATCGCGACTCGCGAGGCCGCGGCAACGGTAACGATCGTAGTGCTGGCCGAGGTGGCGGTCGGACCCAAGCGTCACGGCAGCCGGAAGCGCGACGCGATGCCTCGCCCAGAGCGGGTGTCGCCGTACCGCGCACTGCGCCGCGGTTCGAGCGTAGCGAGCCAGCGCCGCGCGCCGTCGCACCGCGCACCTTCGCACCGCGCCCCCCGGCGCCTCGCACGTTCGCTCGGTCGTACCCTCGCACCGCTCCGCCTCGTGCGTACGTTCACACGCCCCGCTATTACGCACCGCGTATCGTCGATCCCAGAGGACCCAGACCGGTGTACCGCCCGTATTACTCGTTCCGCCCTCGGTTCAACCTGGGCTTCAGACTGTTCGTTGGGTATCCGGTCGCCTATCCCGTCTACTACTACCCCTACGCGTACGCCGCCCCAGTACCGGTGCCCGGTGCGGCCGGCGGCCTGAGCTTTGACATCGCACCGGCGACGGCTGAGATCTTCGTCGATGGTCGGTACATGGGACTCGTGGAGGATTACTCGTCGAACATGCAGCCGCTGTCGCTCGCGCCAGGCCGGCATCGCATCGAAATCCATGAGGAAGGATTTGAACCGCTGACGTTCGATGCGGACGTGCTGCCCGGACAGGTGATTCCGTTTCAGGGTGCAATGGAGCCACAATAGGGGACGTGCCCCCGCGCTTCGCGTACTGGACCATCCTCATCGACCATAAGCCGACGGCGTTCCGCGCGCACGAGCGCGAGGAGCTCCTGCCCACCCTTCATCAGCTGCGCCGCAAGAACAGCGACGTGCTGATGAAGTGGTTCGCCCGCGGCCAGCTGTGGGAATCCCGAGAAGAAGAACGCGCCTCCTGGCAGGCCCGGCAGACACGCCGGCCACCAGCCGGCGTCGCCGCGCGTAGCCGGGACTGGCGGCCTGGCGGGAAGCACGAGGATCCGCGCGCGCGATTTGGCAAACGGGCAGCCGGTAAGCGGCGGCCGAAGTGACCGGCCACCCGGATATCGTCTTCTTATTTCCCGGCCAGGGCTCGCACTCCGTCGGCATGGGCAAGGCCTTCTTTGACGCGTATCCGTCAGTCAGGACGCTCTTCGGCGAAGCATCCGATCTCATCAAGAAGGATCTGAGGCGTCTGTGCTTCGAAGGACCTGAGCCGACGCTCGTTCAGACCGACAACGTGCAGCCTGCGATCACACTGGTGAATCTTGCGTGCCTGCAGGTGCTGCGTGAGGAAGGCGTCGTGCCGTCCGCGGCCGCTGGGCATAGCCTCGGGGAATACGCAGCCTTGCACGCGGCCGGCGTGCTGTCATTTGCCGACACCATGCGGCTCGTTCAGGTCCGAGGGAGTGCGATGCAGGAGGCAGCCACGCGAAATCCAGGCGGCATGCTCGCCGTTGTTGGGCTCGATATCGAGACCGTCTCGAGAATCTGCGGGGAAGTGAAGGACGTCGGGTCTGTCGAGGTGGCCAATCACAATTCTCCGCTGCAGGTCGCCCTCACCGGTCAGACCGACGCGCTCCAGAAAGCCGCGGAGTTGGCGAAGCAGAAGGGTGCACGGTTGACCATAGCGCTCAAAGTCAGTGGGCCATGGCACAGCCGGTTCATGGCCGACGCGAAGACACCTATGCGCCATGCGCTCGAGACCTGCGCCCTTGCCCCTCCTGCGTTGCCCGTTATCGCAAACGTCACCGCGGACGCCTACGCGACCGAGCCCGACCGGATTCGAGAGACGCTCATTGAGCAGATCGTGCGTCCAGTGCGGTGGGTAGACTCGATGAACAAGCTGGTTCGAGAGGGCCACCGGACCTTCGTCGAAGTCGGGCCTGGCAAGGTATTGAGCGGCCTGATGCGCGACATCAGCCGCGAGGTGAAGATGTTGAACGTGCAGGATATGGACAGCCTGCTGAAGCTCCGCCAGTTTCTCTCGACTCCCGAATCCCGAATCCCAAATCCCGGCTCTTAGACGCCGGCGGGCTCTTTGAGGCCGAGCAGTCGCTTCACGCGATCGACGAAGCCCCCACGTTCGGAGGGCGTATCGATCTCGGCCAGGATATCGAGACACTCTTCGAACGACTTCACGACACCGATGCCCATCCGACGCGACTCGAGCGGCAGCTGCTTCTCGTCGTCCGGCCACACCAGAATCGCCCTCGCCTGTGAGTCGACGACCACATCGAGACAGTTCTCAGGGCGGTCGTCGATGACGAAGTCCAGATCGAGCGCGGCCGCGATGCGACCGCGCGATCCCCGAACGACGTAAACACTCGGTAGCTCGAAGCCTTGGGCCGCAAGCCACCGTTGGGTTTGAATCTGACAGGTCGCGCCAGCGCTCGTTGGGCGCGTGGTCAGGAAGATGACTTCCCACCTGCGGTCTGTCGCGATGGCGGCGAGCTGGCGGACCATCCCGGGCTCGGCTTCCTTGAGCGTCTCCCAGAAGTTCTCGATCGTCTCGACGTGCCGCCAGAGCCGGCGCTGATCGCGCGAGGTGAGCTGGAGCCTTTCGAGTGACGGTAGGTCCGGTTGTGGCTGCCTAGGATTCGGCGCCGAGGGAGACGCTCGCGCGATCCGCCGGCCCGTCGCGGCCTCGCCGAAGAGCGCCTCGGCTTGGCGGGCCAGCTCACCATGCATGTCGGCGAGCACTCCGTCCAGATCCACGGCTATGCGCAAAGGCATGCTGATCGAATGCTACCATGGGCAATTCTGACCTTCGCCCAAGGGCGGCGGGTGGGAAGTCTGCCATTCGCGACCACACAAAAGTGTGGCCGATACGTAAATTCTGCAATGGGAGCGACCCAGAGACGTCGACAAGTCCAAAGAAAACGTGAGATAGCGGACGGCAGCGTATTTGCTCTGCCATCCTCCCCAATGACGTCGCAGCAGCGGATTCTTCTGGTCGGGCCCTCCGAAGAGATGGCCCACGCTGTGGCTCCATGGCTTGAGTCGGCGGGGTACGACCTGGTGCTGGAAAAGGGCTTCCCCGAAGCGAGAGCGACGCTCGGAACGCGACCCGATCTCGTGATCACCGAAGTCAAGCTTGGACCCTACAACGGTCTGCACCTGGCGATCCTGGCCGGCGGCCTCGGGACACCTGCCATCGTGATTGGCGATCGGGATCCGGTGCTCCAGCTGGAGGCCGAGCATCAGAGCGCGGTTTACCTGACCGCGCCCACCGATCTCGGGCATGTCCTTGCTCTCGTCAAGGACCTTCTGACCACGGCGTCTCACAAGCGCAAGTCGCCCCGCAAGCGGGTGCCCGTCCTCGAGGCCCTCGTCAACGACATGGAGGCACGCCTCCTCGACGTCAGCCACGAAGGTATGAGGATTGAGGCGATGGGCGGCCGCGACACCTTGCCGGCTTCGTTCGTCGTCCGGTTGCCCATGTTCAATTTCTCGTGCCGCGTCGATCGGGTCTGGATGTCTCCGGCACAGGAAGCCGGTGCCGGAATGTCGTGCGGCGCTACGCTCTCTCCAAGCGATCTCGACACCGCGCTCGCCTGGCGCGCGCTCGTGGACAAGCTCCCCGGCTCGTCCGTGATGCACTGATCCCCAATCCTCCGGCCTGGCTCCAGGACTAAGGAATTCTGGCTTACTGGTGCCTTTTATCCCCGCATCAGGGGATCATCCGACAGGTTCCTCGAAGGAAAGCGGCAAAACAGGCTTGTAATCAGCGAATCCCCAGTCGCCCGGGGATGGCATCGGCGTTGCCCCTGAAATGCCGCGAGAGCGGGTTTCGGGCGAGTTCGAGGATGCGGTCATGAGCGCCGCAGCCCATGTCTGCGTCGGCTGACTGAGCCCTTCTTCGAACCCGTCCCACCCGCTCAACGCGGATTGGTCAGCGATTGCTATGGATATGTCAGAGATTCCGGCCGCCGATATTCTGGTTGTCGACTGCGACGACCGAGAGCTTGCCTCGGTGGTGAGCATGTTGCGGAGCGAAGGCTATGCGGCCACCGGCGCCGGGACATTTGAGACCGCGCGGCGGCAGCTCAAGGCCCGCCGATACGACCTGATGATTACGACGCTCAGGCTACTCCCCTACAACGGGCTGCACCTCGTCATCCACAATCAGGCCCTCCACCCCACTGCGAAAGCCATCGTGCTCGCGGGGCCTGCAGACAGCGGGAGCGAAATGGAAGCTGAGCGACTCGGTGCCCATTACATCAGGACGCCGATCGATCCAGATCGTCTTCTCGCACGGATTCGTATGGTTCTCGAAGGTCGAATCGAACGGACCCTACGCCGCTGGAAGACCCAGCCCGCGTTTTAGCCTTTTGCAGCCATCCGCTCTTCGACCGGCTCATCGTCGGTCAAGCGTACGCGCATCGAGCGAAAGCGCTGGAACGGCATGTGGCATTCGTACTTGCGGAGGAAATTGAGGAACCGCTTGTAGTCCTCGGCCTCGAGATTGAAGCTCCGCACCAGGGCCTTGTAGCTGCCGCCGGTCCGCTCGAGGCCTCGGCTGACGATCGTGCGCAGGTCGTCGCGCGTCAGGTCCCTGGACATGAACGGCTCGTACACCACCGACCAGAACGACTCGCCCCCGACGCTCATGCGCTCGAACAACACATCAGCCCGTGGTTTCAGCGCGGCGGTCTGCGCGGGCGACGGTGCGGCCAGCGCCCCCGAGATTTCTCGCGGCAGGTCTCCCGGCGTGATCACGCCGGCCTGCGCGCGAACGACGAGGCGCTCCGCCAGATTCTTGAGCTCGCGGACGTTGCCCGGCCAACGGTAGACCGTCAGCCGTTCCATGGCTTCTTCGGAGATGACCGGCGGCGCCGTCCGGTGCTTGCCACTGTAGACGCGGAAGAAGTGGGTGAGGAGGGTCCCGATATCCTCCGGCCGCGCGCGCAGCGGCGGGATGAACACGTGAATGACGTTGAGCCGGTAATACAGGTCCTCGCGGAACGTCTTGTCGGCAATCCCCGCCACAAGGTTGCGATTGGTTGCCGCGATCACCCGAACATCGACCACCGAGTTGATCCGCGTCGATCCCACACGCTGAATCTCGCCGTTCTCGAGAAACCGGAGCAGCAGGGCCTGCATGCGCAGGCTCATCTCGCCCACTTCGTCCATGAAGACGGTGCCGCCGTTCGATTGATCGAGTAAGCCTTTCTTGTCGCGATACGCGTCGGTGAAGCTGCCGCGCACGTGCCCGAAGAGTTCTGACTCGAGCAGCGAGTCGGGCACGCCGGCGCAGTTCATCGTCACGAGCGGACTGGGCGAGCGCCGGCTGCGCTGATGAATGAGCTGGGCGACGATTTCCTTGCCGACGCCGCTCTCTCCAGTGATCAGGACTTTGGCGTCCGAGCGTGAGGCACAGACGATCTCTTGTTCGACGTCGCGAATAGCAGCACTTGATCCGACGAGTTGCAGTGGAGAGTCCATGCTTGTGTCAGCTGAACGAGAGGGTATTTTCATCCCCTTCGGCATCGGACGTCAAGCACAAAGTGACCATAGAGCACCAAACAGTACGCAATAGGCCCAATAACGTAGTACTAGAGAGTAATTGTGTGCAGTTCTAGCAAATACGGCGATCTTAAGCCTCTCCACAGGATGACTCTTGGAGGAATGCCGGAACCGCCAAACTGCTGTAAGTCTCTTGTCTTTAGCCACTTAGGCCACTCATCCGTTCGAGTCGAGCTAGGGCAGTTCTATTGCTTGGTATGCCCGTATGACACCTCATGTTCAGCGTGCTGCAGATTGCGGAGCGGTGATGACGAAGAGACTCGCGTTCGCAGGGCTGTTGATGGCGATGACGCTGTTGGGCCCTGCGGCTGCGGCTGCGGACACGCTGACGTTCAACGGCCTGGGCAAGGGACTCGGACTCAACGTGACGTTCGGATCGACCACTGAGAACGTCTGGGTCGGCGAGATCAAGTGGAATGAGAGTTCGTTTGGGGCAATCGTCACCTACTGCGTCGATCTTTTTGACCCGGCGTTGTGGACCGAAACGGTAACCGTCAGGACAACCACCGCGCTGAACTCGACGAATTCAGCGGGCGTGCTGGATGGCGCCGGTGGCCAAGCCGCATGGCTCTTCAATAACTTCAGAGCCGAAGCTTCCGCTGACAACACCAAGGCGGCGGCGCTGCAACTCGCGATCTGGCAGGCGCTCTATGGCCAGTCCTTTGTGAGCGTCACCAACAGCACGGTCATGAATCTGGCCGCGTCGTACTTGAATCAGATGGGCAACCAGACCTCGGTGGCGACCTACCTCGACGTTGACAACATCTCATCGACAGGGCACGGCCAGGATCAGATCGCGACTCCCGAACCCGCGACTCTTTTTCTGCTCACGCTCGGCGCAGGCGCAGCTTTGGGCTACAAGCGTCGTCATCCGAAGCGACAGCGCGCCGAGTAATCGAGTCAGCACTACTCGGCCTGAAGTCGAGTCCTCAGACAGCCCTTCACAGATCTGCGCAGTTTGCACGAATTCGTACGGAGCGGATGTGCCGTTCGGATCGCTCGGAATGTACGCTTGTCTCCCTGGCCGCGCCCCAGTGGAGAACCTGGTTAATGATTGACTGTGCGATTACAGCGGTTATCCCGACATTCAACCGAGCACGGCTGCTCGGTCGAGCGATCGAGAGTGTCCTGAATCAAACGGCTCCGCCGAGCCAGGTCATCGTCGTTGACGACGGCTCGTCCGACAATACCGCGCAGATCTGCAGGACGTACGCTGGGCGCATCGAGTACGTCTTTCAGGAGAACGCCGGGGTTTCTGCGGCGCGGAATCTCGGCATCCACCTGGCGCGCAGCCCGTGGGTGGCCTTTCTCGATTCGGATGACCACTGGAACGGCTGGCATCTCCAGCGGATGACGGCTGCCATCTCCGAGACGGCTGGCGAAGCGGCCTTCTATTTCTCGGACATGCAGCTGCCGGACGCTGAGGGCGGCGGCACGCTCTGGAAAAGCATTGGATTCCGGCCGGGTGCGCCGCACCATCTCGTGCGCGACGCCAGCGCGTGGGCGCTGATGAAGCGGCAGCCCACGATGCTTCAGAGCTCAGTCATCAGCAGACAGGCGCTCGAACGGATCGGCGGGTTTGACGTCCGGTTCCGGCTGCTCCTTGAAGATGCCCACCTCTTCTGCCGCCTTGGCATCGGCGGTGTCGGGTGCGCGGTGACTGGCGTTGGATCCATCCAGACATCGGATGCCGCGCCGGTGCGGCTGACGAGGGCGACACCCATGGGCTCGCTCAAACACACAGCCGAGTCGCTCATGCTGTGGACGGATGTCCTTCGGAACGAAGCGACGCTGCCGCCAGAGTTTCGCAGGCTGGCCCGCTACAACGTCGCCGGGTCCTACTGGGGACTCGCTCGAAGCCTGATGCAGGTAGGCCAGTATGCGGGTGCAGCCGCGTTCTTCGCACAGGCCGCCGTGTGCGACCCGTCTCTCGTACTCTGGTTCCTTCGTCATCGCACGCGACGGGGATACGAGGAGACCGTCCGGCCCACCTTGGTGCCGATGTCAGCGAGCCAGAGGCCCTTTCCTGCCCGCACGCGCTCTGAGCGCACGCTTCCAGCGGCGGCGCAACAGCCAACCGTGGTGGAACAGCTCCTCGTGGTCGAATAGCCGCAGGACGACGCAGCGTAGGGCCTCATGGTGGACATCTCCGTCATCCTCTGCACACACAATCCTCGGCGCGACTATCTGCACCGCGTCCTGGCAGCGCTCAGCGACCAAACAGCCCCCAGGGACAGGTGGGAACTGGTGATCGTCGACAATGCCAGCGACGAAAGGCTCGCGGACACGTACGACGTGACGTGGCATGCGCACGCCAGGCATGTCCGCGAGGACCGCGTCGGGCTGACGCCGGCTCGGCTTCGCGGCATCGCGGAGTCGTGCGGCGAACTGCTGGTGTTCGTCGACGACGACAACGTGCTCATGCCTGATTTCCTGGAAAGTGCGTCGGCCATTTGCGGTCGGTACCCCTATTTAGGCGTTGTTGGCGCCGGCAATCTGGATCCGGAGTTCGAGGTGGAGCCGCCGACCGAGATTCGCTCGCACCTGAAGCTGCTCGCCTTGCGGACGGTCTCGAGGACCCTCTGGAGCAATAACGCAAGAGATTTCGAGGCGCTCCCGTGGGGCGCGGGGCTCTGCGTCCGCCGTCAGGTGGCCGAGCTGTACATCGACTTTGTGAAAGGTCTCGATGTCACCGCAGTGCTGGGTCGAAAAGGCAAGGAGCTCTTCTGCGGCGAGGACGATGTCTTTTCGTGGGTCGCGACGTCGCTGGGCTACGGCTTCGGCATTTTCCCGCAACTGCGCCTCAGGCACTTGATTCCCGCGTCTCGATTGAACACCGCTTACCTGCTGCGGCTCGCTCGCGACCATGCGTTTTCCCACAGTATCCTGAGGCACCAACTGCAGGGCCTTCCGGTACGCCGTGTCGGCCCGATCCGCTATGTGAACATGCTGCTCCTAGGAGCCAGGGACGGCCTGTTCTCCATGAAGTGTCAGTGGGCTGAGTTCGTCGGTGAAGCGAGTGCGGCACGGTTCATTCGTGAAAACCAATTGCAGCCGCACGCGCGCTTCCCTGAGATTGCGACCCTACGAGCCATATAGCCGAGCCAGGGCGCGACTGAAGTTGATGGGGTGCCTGGCAAGATTCAGGATGAAAAACGCCAGCCGTTCCTTCAGCTCGAGGAAGAACCGCTTGGGTGCCGATGTGGCGTGGGCCAATCGAGGTTTGACCGGGTGATACAACGTGTTTCGTCTAGCAAAACGTAAGGAAGAAACGTGGGGGCGGAAACGCATGGATCCCAAATGGATCAGGCGTCCATCCGGCCAGCTGAAACTGCGGTAAAACCGATTGCGGAATCCGAGGGGAACATAGCTGCCGTCGCCGCCAAAGTCTGCGAGCAGGTAACCCTCGTCCGCGAGAACGGTCGGCACGAGACACTCGAAATGGCCGACCCAGCCTTCTTTGGCCCTGCGCTCCAACGCTTCAAGCGCGCGATGACTCAGTCGCTGAATCGGACCGAATGCTCGGGTGAAGGTCGTGGGCAATCCGCGTCCATCCGGTGCCTGGATGCTCTTCCACCAATACCATGAAGGCTCTTCTTCCTGGCGGCGCAGATGGCATGCAAGAAAGTCTGCCGGCTGATTCGAGAAGGCGCCGAACAACTCTCTCCAGTCTCCAGTGAACACCACGTCGTACTCAATAACCCAGTAGTACTGGAACTGCGGATGGCGCTTAAAGAATTGCAGAAGAGGAAGGTGACAGTTTCCTGGAACGAGTGTCGTCCCGAGAATTCTCGGATATTCTCGCTGGATGGCTTCAAAATCGAACTGCTCGACTATCCCATTCACGTCCCCCGGATTCTCGCCGTGAACGTCCGCGTGGACGAAAAGAGTCCCATGGTCGGCTGATTCCTCGCTTAGCTTCTTGAGGCGATCGAGAATGGTGCGATCGAAGACGTGAGAGACAAACAGGATGGCAACGGCGTCCCGATCGGGCATTCCTTCACGCTTGCCGCGCCAGCCTGACCGGCCCGGCTGGATCAGATTCAGCGGCGCGGAGGGGGTTCAGATGCCAGGTCTGGGGAAAGTACACAATGCCGTACCGGCTGTCGATGACCCTGCCTGAGCGATAGATATTGCCCGGCTCGACGTCCAGGTGAGCCGCATGTTCCAGGCAGTCGTAGACGCGGGTCGCCCCGCTGCCCAGGATCCACAGGGACAAGTCGTATCGAGCCGGCGCCAGATTCAACGATTCGATCTCGAGCTCGATGCATCCGTCGCCGACGGCCAACAGGGGAATCGAAATTCCGTGGTGCCAGGTGCCCGTTTCGGTCACCAGTGTTCCGAACTCGGTGTACAGCCTGACACGTAGCGTGGGGAGGGCCACCGGGCCGTCCGCGTGATAATGGAAGCGAATGACCAGTCCGTCGCCGCTGCGGGTGACCGGCTGCGGCTGGCGCGCCGGCGACAGAAACTCGAGGCCCGTAAAGCGAACCTCGCCGGTGCCCTGATGTCGAGTGACATGACGGAGATCGGCGGCTTCCTGCCGCGCTTCGGCAAACGAGGCCAGGTAGTCGGCAATCACGTCCTTCGCCGGGCCGTCCTGCTTCACCTTTCCATCGTCAATCCAGATGGCCCTTGAACACAGGTTCTCGACGGCCGCCATGTTGTGAGAGACGAAGAGCACGGTGCGACCGCCGCTTCGAAGGTCCTCCATCGTGTTGAGGCACTTTTTCTGGAACCCTGCATCTCCCACCGCCAGGACTTCATCGACGAGCAGGACATCCGGCTCGAGATGCGCAGCCACGGCAAATCCCAGCCGCAGGCGCATGCCCGACGAGTACCGCTTGATCGGTGTGTCAATGAATCGCTCGACTCCGGAGAAGGCGATGATGGCGTCGAGTTTGGCATCGACCTCCTTCTTCTTCATCCCCAGGATCGAACCGTTCAGATATATGTTCTCCCGGCCGGTCAGCTCGTCGTGAAAGCCCGTTCCCACTTCGAGCATCGACGCGACTCGACCGCGGATGGTCATCTGCCCCGATGTGGGATAGGTGATCCTCGACAGAATCTTGAGCAGCGTGCTCTTGCCGGCTCCGTTGCGTCCAATGAGGCCAACGACCTCACCCTCCTGGACCTTGAACGACACGCCGTTGAGCGCCCAAATGGTCTCTTTTCGCGCGTCACTGTCGGTGAGTGCCCGCAGGGGATGGCGGAGCAGGCCGGCCAGGCGCTCTCGCAGCATCGTCTGCTGGGCGGCCTGACCAAGCGTGTACTGCTTGGCCAGGTTCTCGACGATGATGGCTTCCTTCAATGGCAACACGCCTGCCTACACGATGTCCGCGAACACGCGTTCTGTTCTTCGAAAGTAGATGGCGCTCGCGACGAAGACGCCGGTGGCCACAGCCGCCGAAGTCGCGATCAGGGCGAAGTCGATCGGACGGTCGGGGAACAGGCAGGCCCTGAACCCTTCAATCAGGCCCGCAAGCGGATTGAGGGCCAGGGCCGGCTGCAGGCGGACCGGAATGAGCGTCTTGGGATAGATGACGGGCGTCACGAACAGCCCGAGTTGAATCAGAAAAGGAATCGCGTACTTGACGTCGCGGTACCGCACGTTGAGTGCCGCGAGCCACATGCTCACGCCGAGCGTAAACATCCACATGCCGATCATCAGAATCGGATAGAACACCAGGGCCCACGTCGGGTGAATCCTGTAATAGCCCATCAGCACGACAAGAAAGGCTGAACCGATCAGGAAATCGAGCAGGCCACTGAACGCCGTCGATGCCGGCAGCAGGACTCGCGGGAAGTACACCTTCGTGATGAGATTGGAGTTCGTGACGAGGCTGTTCCCAGCCTGGCTCAGTGTTCCCGAAAAGTAGGTCCACGGAACCAGGGCGCAGTAGATGAAGATGGGATAGGGCACGTCGGAGTCGGCCATCACCGTCAATCGACCGAAGACGACCGTGAAGACGATCATGGCAAAGAGTGGCTGGAGGACGGCCCAGCCGGCCCCGAGCGCGGCCTGCTTGTAGCGCACCTTGACGTCCCGCCACGCCAGGAACCAGAAGAGCTCTCTGTAGTGCCAGAGTTCAGCAGACCACGCACCGGTCATCGCTTCGTGCCTACAGCGTGCTCTTGCTCGGCCAGAACGGCTTCGAGCCACCCTTCGCCGCGGAAGTGGCGATACTGCTCGGCGCGAAGGCGATCGGCGAGTCGATTCTTGGGTAACTCGACGTCGGCGTAGGTGATTACCGCGTCCTTCTTGACCGCTCGCTTCAAGAGGCACCCCTCAACCAACCCTTCGGGCAGATAGCGGCCGTCGCTCATCTCGGGCGTGTTCACCGCTTCGCCATAGGTCATGTACTGACCATAGTCGTCGAGCACTTCACCTGCGTTCAAGTCGCGCTTGGCGACGGCGCACACTTCGACCACGGGGCCGCCCAAGGGCTTGGCGAGAGAGTCGCGGAACAGCACGACGCGGGCAATCGCGTTCGGCACCTCGAAGTGCACGAGGTGATAAGGAATAAAGAACGGATACAGCGGCCCCTCGCCCATCTTGTACAAGCTGAGGTAGTGCTGCTGCTTCGGATCGGGGTGCTCGGCAAGGCAATACACCTTCGTCAACGGTGTGCCAACGACGTAGTCGACGATGCCGCCGAGCTGGCGGAGCTCGTCGATGTCGTATAAAGCGCCAATCTTCATCACGTCGCCCTTGTACTCCAGGCCGCGCGACATGCCGCGAGACTTGACGACAAAGCCCGTCGCGTTGGCCACGATGGCTTCTTCGAAGCTGATCTTCGACCCGTCGGCGAAGCTTGTCACCATCGCGGGGTTCTGCCCCCACTTCTCGGCGAAACCCTTCTGGGTCGTCGGATTGCGGTAGGGATCCTGGAGGCCCTTGATGTTGGCCACCACGCGGGGGATGAGACCGAGACCGCGGACCCACCGGTACAGATTCACTTGAATGCCCGGCTCGTCACCATCGCACGCCGACAGGATGACGCCGTGTTTGTCGGCGTAGACCTGCAGGATAGGCCCGATCGTCGCGTCGATCTCGGCATTGAGCAGCACGACGTCCTTGCCGTGCTTGAACGCCTCGAGGATGACCTGCGCGCCAAATTCGACAGACCCGGTCGTGTCCACCAGCACGTCGATGTGCGGGGACCTGGCAAGGAGAAACGCGTCGCCAGTGACCACGGGCTTACGCCGTTCGGCCGCTTCGTCTAGCACGCTCTGCGTGCCGGCCTCCACGGCCCCACCCTGGCCAATGTAGTCGTACAAGTCCAAGCCCGGAGCGAGACGCCTGCTGTAGACGGCCGCGAGGCGCATGCCCGGCACGCTGTTCGCGATCTGATTGGCGAGGCCCCGGGCCATGAATCCCGACCCGAGCAGCCCGACGCGGATCGGCTTGTTCTCGGCCGCTCGCGCCTTCAGTGCATTGTCAACGATGATCATGCGCGGCCGCCTCCGGCCAGGGTCAATGCGCTCATACGCGCCTTCAGCTCCGGCTCGATCTCATCGAGGAGCTTGTACACCTTGTCTTTGTCCGAGATCGCCGAGACAGGCAGCGGCCAGCGCAGGCCCAGCCGAGGGTCGTCGTGTCTCAGGCCTCCTTCGGTCGCCGGCGTGTAGAACTCGCCGCACTGATAGCTCGTGTTGGTGTTGTCCTCGAGCGCCTGATAGCCATGCGCAAAACGCTCCGGCACATACAGCGAGCGGCCGTTCTCTTCGGTCAACTCAACTTCGATGTGCTGGAGGTACGTCGGACTCTCCGGACGAAGGTCAACGATGATGTCGACGATGCCGCCGCGGGTGCAGCGCACGAGCTTGGTTTCGGCCGCCGGCGGAAACTGGAAATGCATCCCGCGGATCGTGCCCTTCGTGCGGTTGTGTGCAATATTGGCCTGGGCGATGATCGGTTTCAGCCCGTGCGCCGAAAATTCGTGCTGACAGAAGCCACGCGCGAAGAATCCGCGCGAATCTTCTCTGCGTTCAAGGTCGATGATGTAGGCACCCTTCAGCTTGGTCTCGATAAAGATCATTCACGCCTCCAGATAAGCAGTCCTGTGGACGGCTGGAGAGTAGCAAGGCGCTCGCCAGGCTGACGTCTGGCCAGACGCACTGGCGGCACGTCCTGGGCCGTCAGAAATGCAAAATTCGAAGAACTTAGTCTTCCATTCGGGCGACTTTACTCGGCCGATGAGCTTTCAGCGATCCCCCACAAGCCTCGATCGCAAGGCTCTGCAGCACTTTCAGCCCTGGCGAACTGTCTATCTCTTGGCCAGGTCCTTGCGTTCAGCATACGAAACCCAAATCCTGGAAGGTCTCATTTGAAAATACTGGTTACCGGACATCACGGCTATATCGGGTCGGTCATGATCGACGTGCTGGCTCGCGCCGGCCACGACATCGTCGGCCTGGACACGTACCTTTACGAAGGCTGCGACTTTGGCGACGCCCTGCGCGTGGTCCCGGCGATCCGCAAGGATGTCCGCGACGTTCAGCCCGCCGACCTCGAGGGTTTCGACGCGGTGATTCATCTGGCCGCCCTCTCAAACGACCCGCTTGGGTGCTTGAGCGAGGACTGCACGCTCGAGATCAACCATCGGGCGAGCGTCCGACTGGCCCAAGTGGCCAAGACGGCCGGCGTGCCACGGTTCCTGTTTGCCTCGTCGTGCAGCCTCTACGGCGCCGCCGGAGGGGACAGCATGCTCGACGAGCAGGCCGCGTTCAACCCGATCACGGCGTATGGCCTGTCGAAGGTGCTCGTCGAACAGGAGGTCGCGCCGCTCGCCGACGCCCATTTCAGTCCGACGTATTTGCGCAACGCGACGGCGTACGGCGCCTCGCCGCGCCTGCGCGCGGATATCGTCGTCAACAACCTGGTGGGCATCGCCTTCACGACCGGCGACGTGTTCATCCAGAGCGACGGCACGCCGTGGCGGCCGCTCGTGCACGTGCGCGATATTTCCCGGGCCTTTCTGGCCGTGCTCGAGGCGCCCCGCGAGGCCGTGCACAACCAGGCGTTCAACGTCGGCAGCTCGATCGAGAACTATCAGATCAAGGACGTGGCCGACATCGTCCGCGAGACCGTGCCCGGTTGCTCGATCAGGTATGCCACCGACGGCGGACCGGATCCCCGCTGCTATCGGGTGAACTGCGACAAGATCACGGCCGCGCTCGGCTTCCGAACCGAATGGACCGTCCGCCGCGGCGCACAGGAGATGTACGAGAGCTTCAAACGGGTTGGCCTGACGAAGGAAATGTTCGCAGGCTACGTGCGCCTTGGACGCATCCAGAAGCTTCAGCAGGAACAACGGCTGGATGCCACCCTGCGGTGGCGAGCCGCGGTCGGGGTGTCACGATGAAGGTGGTGTTGTTCTGCGGCGGTCTGGGCACGCGGATTCGGGACGCCGGCGAGAACGTGCCCAAGCCCCTCGTCAAGATCGGCTACCGGCCGATTCTCTGGCATGTCATGAAGTACTACGCCCACTTCGGCCACAAAGACTTCGTGCTCTGCCTGGGGTACCGCGGCGACGCCATCAAGGACTACTTCGTCAACTACAGCGAATGCCTGTCGAACGACTTCGTGCTCTCCGATGGCGGCAAGAAGGTCGAGTTGATGGCGAGCGACATCCAGGACTGGAAGATCACCTTCGTCGAGACCGGCCTGCACTCGAACATCGGACAGCGGCTCAAGGCCGTCGAACGCGCCATCGGCGACGATGCGGAATTTCTCGCCAACTACAGCGACGGCCTGAGCGATCTGCCGTTGCCGCAGCATATCGAGCAGTTCAGAAAGCAGAATGCGGTGGCCAGTTTCGTCAGCGTGCAGCCGCACCTGAGCTACCACCTGGTGACGACCGAGCCCGGTGGCCGCGTCACGGCGATCGAGGAAATCAAGCGATCGCCCGTCCGTATCAACGGCGGCTTCTTCATCTTCAAGCGCGAGATTTTCGACCACATCGGCCCGGGCGAGGAACTGGTGTGCGAGCCCTTCCAGCGGCTCGTGCAAACCGGCGACCTCACAGCCTACGAGTACAACGGCTTCTGGCAGTCAATGGACACCTTCAAGGATCGCCAGCAGCTCGAAGAGATCTACGCCCGCGGGAACGCGCCCTGGGAGATCTGGAAGAACCGCGCGGCGCCAGCCACCTACGCGGGCGTGGGCGCGTAGCGCCCACATGCGCGCGCTCGACCTCGGCCACACCTCCGGCGGCGCCCTTCGGCTGCTTTGCCTTGGCGCCCATTCCGACGATATCGAAATCGGCTGCGGGGGCTTCATCCTTCAACTCCTGCGCACCCGCAAGGTGGATGTCGATTGGGTGGTCTTCTCAGGCCGAGGGCCTCGCGAGCGGGAGGCCAGACAGAGCGCACAGCTCTTCCTGAAAGACGCACGGAAGCAGCAGGTCATCATCAAGCAGTTCCGCGACGGCTTCTTCCCCCACGAAGGCGCAGACATCAAGGACGTCTTCGAAGAGCTGAAGCAGGGCCCGCCGCCCGATCTCGTACTGACCCACTACGAACGCGATCGGCATCAGGACCACCGGGTGCTGTCGGAGCTCGCGTGGAACACCTTCCGGGACCACTGGATTCTCGAGTACGAGATTCCGAAATACGACGGTGATCTCGGATCGCCGAACACCTTCGTGCCGCTCGATCGGCGGACCTGCGAACGGAAGGTTCGGTACCTGCAACGCGCGTTTGGCACGCAGCGCAGCAAGCACTGGTTCAGCGACGAGACCTTTCTCGGGCTGATGCGGCTGCGAGGGATGGAATGTCGTGCGCCCAGCCGCTACGCCGAGGCGTTCTACTCACGCAAGACCGTGCTTCACACCTGATCGTCGCCACAGACGCTATCGTTGGAGGACCATGTCGATTTGGATCTCCGACGCACTCAAGGCGTGATTGAAGATGTGCGCCTCGTCGATGCGCCCCTGGAAGTTATAGGTCCCCGGCAGTCCCGCTCGCTGCGCAATATTCACGTTGAAGCTCGAATCGACCTGGGCAGCCGGAACCGTTCCGGAGAGCAAGCCGTTGTCAAGAACGCCATTGACGTAGATGTTGAGCGTCTGTGCGCCCGCATCGTACACACCGGCGATGTGGTACCAGGTGTTCGGCAGCAAGACGGTCGTACCGTATCGCTGGATCGAGTCCGAGCCGTTCGAGCTGATCTGAATCCCCGCGGTGCGCACCCCGGTATCGGCAGTGGTCTTCAGCTGCCAGCCGGCCGCCCCCACCTTCCCCACAATCGCCGCGTCGTCGAAAGGATTCGCGCTGATATTGATCCACGCGCTCAGGGTCATGCTGCCGGTCAGTCTCAACGACAGAGGATTGCCGAGATCAACGTAATTGTTCCCCACGAAGCCGAGGGCGTTGCCGTACCTGCCGGTTGTCCACGTCGGTGCATTGACCAACGTACCGGTCGTGTTGTTGCCGGAAATGTCGGCCGTCGCAGCGCCTGTGCCTTCGTCCAATCTGTACCCGGCGACCAGGCCCGGTGGGAATGGAATCAGGCTAACCACGTAGTTGGCGGTGTAGGACGTCGCTGTCGAAGGCACAGTGATGATGTGTTGCTGGGCACCAACATCAGACCATGAGGCGAATGTATACAGGTTTTGTCCCAGGATCTGATTCGGCGCATCAATCGTGTGCGTGAAGTTGATGAGCGTGTCGTAGACAAACGGCGTGAGGTGCGGCAGGCCGTCGATGGTGATGAGGAGGCCGCTCGGGACCGAGGCAAAGCTCAGGTTGACCTTCTCCGGATAGATGACCACCGACTGGCTGGCCTGCAGACCGTCGGAGTCTGTGACGGTCAGCGTGATGCGATAACGCGTGTCACCGCTGAAGTCATGCCCAGCCGTAGGGATGTCGAATATGAAGTTCTTCACGCCCGCCGTCGGCAGCCCGGGATGCACGTGACCGGCGTGAAGGAAATCGATGGTCCACGAGAAGGCGCTCGCCGGAAGGTCTCCGTCTTCGACATCTGTCGCGTCTCCGCTGACAAGAATGATGTCGCCACCGTGAAACAGCACGCCATCCCCCGGACTCTGGATGTTGGGGACCGGTTTGTTGCCGGCAGCGATGAGCAGCGGAACCGAAGAGGTGGCGACTTCGCCGTCAGACACGGTCAACTGAACGGAGTACTGTCCGGCTTGGGTATAGGTGTGGACCGGATTCGCCTGCGTGGATGTGGCGCCGTCGCCGAAGCTCCAAAGATAGGTCAGGGGCTGGCCTTCTGGATCCGCCGAACCGGCGCTCGAGAAGTTCACCATCAAGGGCGCGGGGCCTTCGGTGGACGAAGCCGCGACGACGACTGTAGGCGGCAGGTTGTTGGGAATGAACCGAATTCGTCGAATCTTGCTGATGCCGATCTGCCCCGAGACTTCAGACCAGCCAAGGTCAACGTAGTACAGCGCCCCGTCCGGCCCCTCGGTCAGGAAGACGATGTCCCCGTACGGGCCATCCAACGAGCCGTCAAGGGGTTCGAAGTTGAACACACCGACCACATTGCCGCTGGCGTCGAAGGTCAGCCGTCGAATCCAGTTCTGTGCGTAATCGGCAAAGAAGTAGTTGCCGTAGTACTGCGATGGGAACTGGCTGCCACGGTAGACGAATCCCCCGGTGATGGAGGCGTCGCGGCCGTTGTGTGAATAGGCGAACATCGGGCTCGTGTACGCCGGATTGCCGCTGCAGGACGAGCCTTCGCAGTTGGGCCATCCGAAGTTGGCCCCGGCCACACCCAGATGGACTTCTTCCTGCGCAGTGACGACGTCATTACCACCGACGTCCGCGACATACAGCCTTCCGCTGACGCTGTCGTAAAACGCCCGGAAGGGATTGCGCAGCCCCAAGGCCCAGATGTCATCGCGGTTGGGACCGGCGCCGTCGTAGAACGGGTTGTCGGTCGGGATCGTACCGTCTTTGTTGATCCGGAGGATCTTACCGCGCGGATTGGTCAGGTCCTGTGCCGCCGGCGGATCGAAGTTCTCACCGGTCGTAATGTACAGTTTGCCGTCATTGCCGAAGTTCAACGCCCCACCGTGGTGGTCCGCGCTCGCCGCCTGGGGATCCTGATACACCACGAATTCGCTCCCGGGCACGGTGGCGAGGTGGTCTTCCGTGACGGTGAATCGGGAAACTCGGTCGCGATTCGGCGAGCCAAGCGTGTAGAAGACGTAGTAGTAGTGATTGTTCGCGAAGTCCGGATCCAGGACCATACCCATCAGCCCTTGCAGGCTGTTGAGACTGCCGATGTTGGTCAGTGTCAGGAACGGTGTCGAGCTGACCTGGGTGGTTCCTGCAGGCACTCGCCAGATCGTGCCCCCCAGTTCCAGGATCAGCATGTCGCCGCCTGGCAGGAACTGCAGGGCCGTCGGCAGGTTCATGCCGGAGATCAAGATCTCGTTCTGAAACACGCCCGTGACTCCACCAGCGACGCCGATCGTCGTCACGTCCGTCGCACTGTTGTTGGCGGCGTTGATCTCTCCGCCGCCCGCCACCGCGGCAGTGTTTGTCACGCTTACCGGAGCCGTGCCGGCGACATCGACGGTCAGCAGGATCGCGGGATAGCTCGTGGTGCCCGCCAGCACGTCGATCCGCGTGCACGTCAGCGTTCCCAGCGTGCAGCTCCATCCCACCCCGCTGAGGTTCGTGGCCGTCAACCCGTTCGGTAGCGTGTCGGTCACCGACACCAGCCCCGCCGTCGGGCCCGCCCCGCTGTTGGTCACCGTCAGCGTGTAGGTCGCCCCGGTCTGTCCCTGCGTGAAGGTGCCGCTATGTGTCTTCGCGAGGGTCAGGTCCGGGGGCAGCGGCGTGATCGTGATCGCCGTCACGTCGCTCGCCGTGCTATTCGCGGTGTTGATCTCCCCGCCGCCCGATACCGCTGCGGCGTTGGTCACGCTCGCCGGCGCGTCGTTGGCGACACTCACCGTCAGCGTGATAACGGGATAGCTCGCCGCGGCGGCAAGCTCGTCGCTCCGCGTGCACGTCAGCGTCCCCAGCGTGCAGCTCCAGCCTGTCCCGATGATGCCAGTCGCCGTCAGCCCGCCCGGCAACGAGTCGGTCACTGTTACGGGCCCTGCGGTTGGCCCCGCCCCGCCGTTGGTGACCGTCAGCGTGTAGGTCGCCCCCGTCTGCCCTTGCGTGAATGAGGGAGCTGTCGGCGCCGTATCGAGCACGAGTACCCAGTCGCCGTCGCCATCGCTGTTGTTGCCCACCGGGGTGAACTGCTGTGTTCCCGTATTGGAGAAGGGCGAACCGGCAATGGTCTGATACGTGCCGTTGCTGGGGTCGTACCACTGCGCGGTCACGGGACCCGATAGCTTCGACATGTCCACCGTGACGGTACGAATGCTTGGCAGGTAGGCGATCATGAAGCTGGAATCTGATGCCAGGGCAGCGGTGGCATAGTCATTCGAGGACACGCTCGTACCCAAGTCTCCAAATTCCACGTACGTGCCGTATCCTGCTGTCAGAACCTGATGAGAGGGATCGGGGACGAGCTTCCACCAGGAGCGGGACAGGAAGAGGTTCCTGAAATACAGCGTCTGTACTGCGCCAGGTGAATCGTAAGTCTGCTGCCAGCCTGGTTGGAACGCCCACGTATCGTGGTGGCCATAGAAACTGCCAGTCGCCCCGCTTGTGATCGCCCAGTACTCCTGCCGTCGTATGACCTCTGCTGTGGCGCCCGGGCCCCCGAAGTAGTTTTCGCCCTCATAATGCGCCTCACCCATGAACACCGGCTTTGCCGGAAACAGCGCGTATTGCCGGAGCACTTTGGCGTATGTCGCAAAATACGTATACGCGAAATCGAGATCGATCACCGCTTCCCAGTCCAGGCTGTCGCGCGACCCGCTCACCGGAAGGTCCAGCCATGCGGTGTGCAGGTGGCGGGAATCCCGGTCCTTGACTCCATTGGCAACCGCAAGAATCACGGCGTTGTCGGTCGAGTCTCTCCATGACTGAAAGTCGTTGCCGTACACCCACACAATGTTGTCGAAGTTCTGGTAGCGGTCGCCGAGATACTGGCCAAACGCGCGGGATTTCGCCACGCCGTTGCTGACGAACAGGTCAAGGGAGTCAATCGTCTCCGCCGCCGTCAGGAACACGACGATGCCGTGTTGCGCGGCGAGGGTGAGCATCGCATCCACCCTGGCGAAGTAACTCTCTCGGGGCGTTGAAATGTCTCCTGGCGTGGTGAAGGGCGTGATGCCGTCATAGGTGCTGTAGTCGCTCCTCCCTCCGAAATTCTCTTGAGCTATGAGATGAATCTGTACGGCATTGAAACCGTGCGCGGCACGATTGGCGAAATATGCCGCGGCCTCGGTCGTCGATAGATCCGTGATCAGCCCTTGCGGCGAGTCCCCGACGATCAGGAACGGAACGTTGTTCTGGCCGACAAGGTATCGGCCGTTCGGGCTGACCCTGAGCGGATAGAGAGGCGCACTTGATGGGGCGCCCGCGTGGGTCTTCGTGAGGGTCAAATCCGCCACCGGCGTGATCGCCGTCACGTCCGTCGCCGTGTCATTGGCCGTGTTTGTCTCGCCGCCGCCGCTCACGCTCGCCGTGTTCGTCACGCTCGCCGGCGCCGTACTCGCGACGGTCACGGTCAGCGTGATCACCGGATAGCTCGCGGTCGCCGCCAGCGCGTCGCTCCGCGCGCACGAGAGGGGCGTGAGCGTACAGCTCCAGCCGGTGCCACTCAGGGCCGTCGCCGTCAACCCCGTGGGCAGCGTGTCGCTCACCGTCACGGCGCTCGTCGTCGGCCCGGCGCCGCTGTTGCTCACCGTCAGCGTGTACGGCGCCCCCACCTGCCCCTGCGTGAAGTTGCCCGTGTGCGTCTTCGTCAGCGTCAGGTCCGGCAGCTGGGTGATCGCCGTCACGTCAGTCGCCGCGTTGTTCGTGGTGTCCGTCTCCCCGCCGCCGCTCACGGCCGCCGTATTCGTCACACTTGCCGGCGCGGCGCTCGCGACACTGACGGTCAACGTAATGACCGAATAGCTCGCCCCCGCCGCCAGGGCATCGTTCCGCGTGCACGTCAGCGTCCCCAGGGTGCAGGTCCACCCGGTCCCGCTCAGTGCGGTCGCCGTCAGTTCGCTCGGCAGCGTGTCGGTCACCGTCACCAGCCCCACCGTCGCACCGGGTCCGCTGTTGGTCACCGTCAGCGTGTACAGCGCCCCCAGCTGCCCTTGCGTGAAGCTGCCCGCGTGCGTCTTGCCGAGCGTGAGGTCTGGCAACAGGATGATCGCCGTTACGTCGCTCGCGGTGTTGTTGGCGGCGTTGAGCTCGCCGCCGCCACTCACGCTCGCCGTGTTCATCACGCTCGCCGGGGCGTTGCCCGCCACCGTCACTGTCAGCGTGATCACCGGATAGCTTCCGCCGGCCGCCAGCGCATCGCTCCGCGTGCACGTCAGGGTCCCCAGCGTGCAGCTCCACCCGGGCCCGCTGAGGCTCGTCGCCGTCAACCCTGTTGGTAGGGTATCGGTCACCGTCACGGCGCTCGTCGTCGGCCCGGCGCCGTTGTTGGTCACCGTCAGCGTGTACGTCGCGCCGGTCTGCCCCTGCGTGAACGCGCCCGCATGCGTCTTGGTGAGCGTCAGGTCCGCCACCGGCGTGATCGCCGTCACGTCGCTCGCCGTGTCGTTCGCAAGATTGAGCTCTCCGCCACCGGCCACCGT
>JBAUGX010000117.1:0-5987 GCA_049679965.1 Vicinamibacterales bacterium | reverse complement strand
GCCAACGGCGCCGCGCCAGCCGGCGTGGGCCGCCGCGACGGCACCGGTCCGCTGGTCGGCGACGAGCAGCGGCACGCAGTCGGCGGCCACAATCGCCAGGGCCGCCGCCGGATCGCTGCTCATAATGATGTCAGCCTCCTGCGGCTCCGGGGGGATCCGGTCGTCCTTCCGCCATACGGCGACGTCGGCCCGGTGCACCTGCCGAACGCGGACCAGCCGGCCGGCCTCAATCTGCATGGATCGCGCGACGTCGGCCCATCCGTCGGTTCGGTCGCCTGCGGCACTCGATCCAAGCGGCCAGTGTCTCGTCGTAAACAGGTGTGCCGCGAACGCCTCGAGCGCCCGGCAGACGAGCGCCGGACGGCCGCCCGCTTGCACCCAGCGGAAGCTGCCGTTAGGCTGAGGCAGAGTGGCTGAGATTATTGGCTTGGGGCTCGACGTCACCGACATTCCTCGGATTGCCGACGCCATCTCGCGCTACGGCGATCGGTTCGTGAACCGCATCTTCACCGATGGCGAAGTGGCCTATTGCCGGCGTCATCGCGCGCCCGAGGTCCGCTTCGCGGCACGCTTCGCGGCGAAGGAAGCGGCCATGAAGGCGCTCGGCACCGGCAACGCGCACGGCGTGTTCTGGCGCGACATCGAGGTCGTCCGGCACGGCGGTCCCCCGCAACTGCAGTTCCACGGCGGCGCCGGCCGGCGCTTTGCCTCGATGGGTGCCACTTCCTCTCTGCTGACCATCACGCATTCCGACACCATCGCGCTCGCCGAAGTGCTGATCCTCGGCCACTGACGCAACCGCGGTTGGCGTTTTCGATCGCGCCATCCAGCCGTCTCGAGGCCTCCCCCAATCCATCTTCGGTAACACGCCCACCTTCAGTCACTTCCGTCCACGCGCCAGGCGCCGATGTGCTGGCATCGAGTTTGATGGGCGATCGGTCGCCTGCCGACATCAGCCGCCCGAGGCGGGCGGCTCACGAGCGCAAGCGCAAAGGAGCACCAGCCATGACGATCAAGATTACGCCAAACGACAAGGGCAACCCGCCTGGAAAACTTGCCGATGCCGAGCTGCACTTCGCCGAGGGCCCGCTCGAGGGCCTCAAGCTGATCGGCTTCGGCATCTGGGAGCGCCGGTCCGGCTCGGGCCGCAACGTCACGTTTCCCGCGCGGCAGTACAACGTCAACGGCGAGCGGCGGAGCTTCGCCTTGCTGCGGCCAATCGTGGATGTGACGTCGCAGGACAAGCTGCGCGAGATGATTCTCGAGGCGTTTCAGGAATACGAGGCGCAGGCCGCCATCGCCTCGTAACGCCGCGTACGTGGCGTCCGGCTTTAGCCGGACTACAGCCGGACTACTGAAGGACCGGCAGCAAGCGCGCGTTTTCCTGCGCGCGTTTGGGCGGGAGCGTCCATTCTTCGCGAAGGGCCTTCTCGTATTCGTTCTTGAAGAACGACCGCTTCATGCCGCCGTCGATGATGTCCCACGGCAGCACGGCGTCGCCGCTCCGATCGCGGAAGACGTAGAAGTCGGCATCGACGCCGGCCTCGGCGACGGCGGCGCGCCAGTTCCCGCCGTTGCGCTCGGCGGCTTCGATGGCGGACGCCACGCGGCGGTCGCCGAGCGAGAGCAGCGCCTGATAGAAGGAGTGACGTTCCGACTTGATGTTGAAGTACACGTTGTCGATGTCGGCCGTGAGCGAGCGCAGGCGCTTGATCTTCGCGTCGACGAGTGCGGCATCGATCATCGGCAGCCACTGATATGCCGTGCCGGGCTTGGGAATCATCGGGTTCACGCTGGCGACGATGCGGCCGATCTGTCCGCGGCGCCTTGCATGCTTCAGCATCCGTTCGCGGATCTGCAGCGTCAGGTCGCGGATCGCCACGAGGTCTTCGTCCGTCTCCGTTGGGAGGCCGATCATGTAGTAGAGCTTCAGGTTCTCGATGCCGTTCGCGAAGATGAGCTCGGCGCGGTCCAGGATTTCCTCGTTCGTGACCGTCTTGTTGACGACCCGGCGGAGTCGGTCCGAGCCGGTCTCTGGAGCGATCGTGATCGTCCGCTCGCCGCTCTGGCGCAGCAGGCGGACGAGTGTTTCGGTCAGGTCGTCCAGGCGCAGCGACGCCGGGCTGATCCCGTAGCCCATCTCGGCCAGCCTGGTGAGAATTCGCTCGATGTCGGGATGGTCGCAGAGCGCAATTGAGACCAGGCCGACACGGTTGGCGTGAGTTCGCGCCGATTCGGCCAGCTGCAGGATGCGATCGGTCGGAAATGCCCGGACCGGCAGGTAGTTGTAGCCGGCCCAGCAGAAGCGACACAGGTTCGCGCAGCCGCGCACGACTTCGATGAGCAGGCGCGAGCCGAATTCCGTGTCGGGCGTGAAGATGCTGGTCGCCGGTGGATCGACCGCTTCCGTGGTGGTCAGCGCGGCTTTGCGGACCGGCACGGGCGCCTCAGAGCCCGGCAGGGCGAGGTAGCCGGAGAGCGAGCCGTCGGCGGCGTACTGCGGCTCGTAGAACGACGGCACGTAGAAGCCGCGCTCGCGCGCGAGTAGATGCAGCAGGTCGGCCCGGCTCGTCGCGGCCGCAAACGCGCGGCACAGCGAGGGCACGAGCGCTTCGCCCTCGCCCGCGGCGACGACGTCGGCAAACGGCGCCAGCGGCTCGGGGTTGACGAACGTGACGGCGCCGCCGATGACGATGAGTGGATGGCGCAAGGTCCGTTCGGCCGCCCGGAACGGAATGCCGGCCAGGCGCAACAGCGTGAGGACGTTCGTGTAGTCCCACTCGAACGACACGGAGAAGGCGACGACATCGAAGTCGGCGACCGGTGTCTGCGATTCGAGCGTGACGAGCGGCGTTCGGGTCGCGACCAGTTCTGAGAGTTCCTGCTTCGGCGGCAGGAAAAACCGCTCGCACACCACGTCGTTCTCGGCGTTGAGCAGACGGTACACCGTCTGGAACCCGAGGTTCGACATCCCGACCCAGTACGTGTTGGGGAATGCCAGGGCGACGCGCAGTCGGTCGCCGTGTGGCTTGACGGTATACCCAACTTCTTTCGCGAGGACTTGTCGTGCGCGTTCGAGTTGTGTCCAGGAATTGGATTTCATTCAGGGGTGGTACTGCCTGGTCCGAGCCGGATCGACGTTCCATCCGGCCGCTGACGCTCAGGCGCCGGCGTTCTCGAGTGCCGTGGATTTACCTACTTTACCACCGGCGGCACCCGCTGCCGGGACCGCTTGAAGGAAAGGCAGGAGGTGCAGCATGTCCGTATTCCGACCGCGCGTCTATATCTATAGGGTAGTGACACTCCTGATAGTCGCCTTGGCCCTCGAGGAATCCGTGACGGGCATTGCTCACCTGGCGAACCGCCAGTCCGAAAGGGCCTTCGGGACTCGCGGCCTGCAGAACGCGTTACACACTCGGCTCGCGGCGCTCAACCAGCAACCGCCTTCCTACTCGGCAGTCGCGCCACGCTTCGCGCCCACCTCTGGTCTTTGCTCCGATTGCGGCCGCCCGGATGAGCTGGACGCGTCGGTGGCGAACGCGCGTCTGAGCCCGAGGAACCGGACGGGCGGCACGGCGGGTATCGATCTGCTCTCGCAGAACTTCCACTGGTCCACGGCTCTTCTTCGTGCGGAGGGACGGGCCCAGCTGGATCTCAATCTGGCCCTGTCGTACAACTCGCTCATCTGGACCCGCACAGAGTCTCAGCTGACATTCGATGCGGATCGCGGCCACCCAGCGCCTGGGTTTCGCCTCGGCTTTCCCACCATTCAGGGTCCTTACCGCGCCAACGATGGGGCGTGGTACTACCTGCTGATTACGCAAACTGGGGCGCACGTCCAACTGCGCCAGACAGCCGTGTCATCTGTCTACGAGTCGACGGACGCCTCGCTGCTCGAACTGGTGGACCGCGGGCGCGAGGGCGCGGTGCTGCGGCGGCCGAGCGGCACGATGCTGACTTTCGCGTGGCTGGGCGGCCAACTGCAGTGCACCGAGATCAAGGATCGGAACGGCAATTACCTCTCGATGGCCTACGACGATTTCGGGCACCTGAGTCAGGTGATCGATACGCTCGGACGCATCTTCCGCTTCGAGCGCGACGCCGGCGGCAATCTCGCCTCAGTCGTGCGGGTTGCCGACGCCGCGCGGACCGTTGTGGCCACCTTCGGCTACGAGGATCTGGATGTGTCCGCGCGCTCGCCGCGCCCGGCCAGCGATAACGTACCCGCCAGCCGCCGAGTGAAGGTCCTGACGCACGTGGGGTTGAAGGACGGCTCGAGTTACGTGTTTGCCTACACCTCGCTCGGCCAGGTATGGCGAATCGACAAGAATGCCCCGGACGGCCACGTGCTGACGTACTCGGCGCTCAACCTCCCAGCCCATCCAGTCGCCGGCATCGACAATGCCCAGCGGCCGAGCCAGATCCGCACGTGGGTGGCCGACGCCGACACGCCAGGCTCCACGATCGTTCGGGTCGATGCCGCGCCCGACAACGCGTGGGGGCGCGTGACGCGGGAGGATGGCTCGACCCTTACCGAATTCTTCGAGGTCGGCGGCCGGCACGACGGGCTGGTGCGTCGGTTGGAGCGGCGTGACGTCGCTGGCGTGCTCACGCTGACGGAACACACCACATGGCGGGACATCTATCGTCGCGATCGCTTTGTCCGCACAGTCCGCGCCACCCATGACGTCACCTGGCGCGCGCCGTCCAACGGCGAAGACACGCACACCACCTACGACGACCTCGGCATGCTTGCCGGCACGATCAGTTCGAGAGCAGGAAGAATCACTGGACGAATGGAGGTCACCTACAAGCGCACGCCGGCGTATGCCAAGCAGCATATTCTCCATTTGCCGGACACCGTCGTGACGTCCGGAGATGCCGGGGCGGCGACCACGACCACCTTCGAGTACGACAAGGCCGGCGGCCTGATGGATCAGGGTGTCGCAGTACAGCACGACCGCGATCTCTACGGGCCGTCTCGCGCCGCCAGCCGAGGGTTGGTGAGCACGATTCGGCGGCGTGTCGCATCGCAGACGACAGAACAGCATCGGACCTACAACACCACCGGCACGCTGGCGCGGCTCTCTGATTCCGACGGCCGGTCCGTCGGGCTGGACTACACGGACGTGTATACCGACGGTCGGGCGCATGACACCTGGGCCTTTGCCACGACCTCGTGGACTGATGCCGGTGTCCTCGCGAGCACCTACGACTACGAGACGGGAACGGCGGCGCTACAGATCGCGGCCGACGGCACGGTGACCGAGACACGACGCGATCGAGCGGGCCGCATCGTCGAGACCAGCAACCGTCGAACTGGAGAGGTGCAGCGGCGTGTCTACAGCGCTACGGGTGACGCCGTGGCGTCGTTCGTCAAGCGCCCGCAGTGGCCTGGGGAACGAGCGCAGTATACGTACTATGACGGCGCCGGCCGGAGTCGCGCGCAGCTGCGCGGCATTACCACGCGGCCTCATGAGTTCACTGGCCAGCAGATCGTCCGGGACGCGGCGGGGCGCCGCGTCGGCCGTCCCCGGCCGCTCACCGTCGATCGCAGCCAGCCGCCGGGCGCGCCACTCGCGTCGATGCAGTCGGGGTGGGACCGCGCCCAGGACCTTGTCGCGGCGGTCGGGCGCCTGGTCTCGCCAACGCTGTACGCTGACTACTGCTATTGGGAGTACGCGTACGACAGCGATCAGGGCGTGTGGACCTGCGAGTACACCACCGGCGATCCGTGGGCGGGCAACCCTTTCTACGAGTCAGGCGCCGACTTCATTCAATCCCTGAACAGCGGCGATCCCGACTACGACGACCCGTTCTATCAGTCCCTGCAGGCGGACGCGCTTTTCAGCCACTGGGGTCTGCCCCCCGTGATGGGCGTGGAGATGGTCGTGTCAGGGGAGTCGAACGACATCTGGGCTTTCTACGGCCAAGGATCTGACACTCTCGATCGGATCATCCTTCAACTACAGGCCGCGGGGCTGGAT
>JBAUGX010000116.1:0-3593 GCA_049679965.1 Vicinamibacterales bacterium | reverse complement strand
TCGAACTGCCGAAGAAGGCGGCCGCCGATGTATCCAGTTGCGCCAGTGAGCAGGACTTTCGCGTCCATTGCAAGTCGTCTACTTGTCCTTCGGGATGATAACCGCGTCAATCACGTGGATGACGCCGTTGCTCGTGCCGATGTCGGTCTTGACCACGCGCGCGTTGTCCACCGTGACGCCGCCGTTGTTAAGGGCGATGGCGATCGTGTCGCCGCTGACCGCCTTGGCCGAGCGCAGCTTGACCACGTCGGCGGCCATCACCTTGCCGGCCACGACGTGATACGTGAGGATGCGCTGCAGCCGCGCCTTGTTCTCCGGCTTGAGCAGGGTGTCGAGCGTGCCGGCGGGCAGCTTCGCGAACGCCTCGTCGGTGGGCGCGAACACCGTGAACGGGCCAGCGCCCTTGAGCGTCTGCACCAGGCCCGCCGCGTCGAGCGCCTTCGCGAGGGTCTTGAACGAACCGGCGTCGACCGCGGTGTCGACGATGTCCTTGGTGTCAGCCGCCCCAATCTGATTCGACGCAGCCAACGTCATCGCCAGTGCCGCCAGGGTTCCGATTGCGAGTCTCTTCAACATGGTCCACTCCTTGTGCTGTCGGCGCCGGCCATTTCCAGTCGCCGTGGTTTGAATATAGAGCATAACGATGTGAGTTAAAGTAAAATCTCAACCGTCCACCAAAGTCGTGTGAGCGGCAGGACAAAAACCACGGCGGAATGTGACTGTCGTGAAAACCAGGGGGATACGCGATGCTGTCGGCGACGCTGAAGGCGGGATTGAGCGACTACGAGGTCGGCAGCAAGATTCGCACGCTGCGCCTCAAGAAGAAGATGGGCCTGGTCGAGCTCGGCAAGCACACGGGGCTGTCGCCGGCGCTGCTCTCGAAGATCGAGCGCGACCGGTTGTTTCCGACGCTGCCGACGCTGCTGCGCATCGCGCTCGTCTTCAGCGTCGGCCTCGACTTCTTCTTTGCCGGCGCCCGCGAAAAGCCGCTGCTGGCGATTGTCCGCAAAGCCGACCGCGTGCGGCTGCCCGATCGGCCGGGCGTGCGGCACGTGGCGTATCGATTCGAGTCGCTCGACTTTCCGGCGACCGAGCGGCGGTTCAACTCGTTTTTCGCCGAGTTCCTGCCCGTCTCGCCCGATGAGCTGCGCCCGCACGCGCATCCCGGCGTGGAGTTCATCTACGTGCTCGCGGGCACGCTGAGCGTGCACATCGGCGATGTGGAGCACGCGCTCGATGCCGGCGATTCCATGTATTTCGATTCGAGCCATGTGCACGCGTACCGGCGCAGCGGCGGGCGGATCTGCAACGCCATCGTGGTCACCTCGGCGCACGCCGCCTGATCCGGCGGCGAAGCCCGGCGCGTCGGCCCTTGCCGACGCATCTATTGCAACTATAATGGTTGCAAGAGGTGCCATGACCGAGAAGGTGTCGACCATCGATGTCCGCCAGCGCATTGGCGACATGCTCAACCGCATCGCCCTTCGACACGACGACTTCATCATCGAGCGCAAGGGGAAGCCGCTGGCCGCTCTGGTGCCGGTCGAGCGGTTGGAACAGATGCGACGGTTTGCGCGCCGCCACGCACTCGAATTCATGGAGCAGCAGAGACCCAGCCCGCTGACCGACAAGCAGGCGGGCGAGCTGGCGGTCGAAGCCAAGACATGGGCCCGCAAGCAGGCATCCAAGCCACGACGCAAGACCAAGTGACTTCGAGCGCGTGATGGTGCGGGCCGTTCTCGACGCCAACGTCTACATCAGTGCGGCGCTGCGTGCCGAAGGTCCGCCGGGACAGCTCATCGATCGGTTCTTACGAGAGGCAGCGTTCGAGATTGTGCTTTCGCCGGCCATCATTGACGAGATCGTGCGAGCGTTCGCCTATCCGAAGGTGCGCAAACACATCCGTCGGGCGCTCGATCCTGCGCTGTGGTTCGAAGACATCGTGGTGCTGGCTCACGTGGTGCCTGGCGAGTACGAGCTGGCAGGCGTCAGCTCGGATCCTGACGATGACAAGTACGTGGCGGCCGCCGTTGAAGGCCGCGCGTCATTCGTCGTGGCCGGAGACTCAGATCTCCTCGATCTGAAGCAGCACGAGGGCGTCCGCATCATCACCCCGCGAGCGTTTCTGGACCTCATCGGTGGCTAGCCGGGGACCTTCTACCGCCGCCTAGCCCTTGCCGGCGCCGAGCGCGAGCGGCGGCAGCCGCATGAGGCGCTGCAGCCGCGTGTAGATCGTTCCGAAGACGCCGGCGCCGACGAGCGCGCCCAGAAGCGCAGCCACCGCATAGATCTTGCCTTCGCCGATGTTCACGAAGATCGGGCCCGGGCACATGCCGGCCATCGACCAGCCCACGCCGAACAGCAGACCGCCGACCACGTTGCCTCGATGGAGGGGCTTCAACTCGATCTCGATCGGGCGGCCGGTCGCCGTGCGGCCGAAGCGTTTGAGCAGCCAGAGGCCCGGCGCCGTCAGCGCGACGGCGGCGCCGATAATCCCATAGAGCTGGAGCTCGGTGAAGAGGAACATCCCCTGGATGTAGTTGTAGTCGGCCGCGCCCGATCGGCTGAGCACGAAGCCGAAGATCGTGCCGAGCACAAGGTAGAGCGGCATCATCACCCCTGAAAGTGGAGCAGCACGCGGTAGATGAGCTGCGTCGTCGCGATTCCGCCGGCCATGAAACTGATGGTCGTGACGAGGCTCGGCAGCTCGAGGTTCGACATCCCGAAGATGCCGTGGCCGCTCGTGCATCCGCCTGCGAGACGAGTGCCGAAGCCGATGAAGAGCCCGCCGGCGAACATCCACGCCAGCTTGCCCGCGTGACCCAAGCCCACCACCTGGTCGAACAGACCCAGTTCCCATGTCGGCGCCCATCCGCCGCCGAGGAGGGCGGAGAGGAATCCGCCGATCACGAGCCCGACGACGAACGGCAGCCGCCACTGGCGCCCCGAGCGGACGGCGCCGCTCCGGAAGTACGGCTGCGCGAGCAACAAGCTGCAGACATCGTCGAGGCCGCCCGAGACCCCGAGCCGCCGGTTGGCGAGGAAGAGCAGGCAGAGCGTGACGAAGGAGATCGCCGCGCCGGCGACCGCCCAATGGATAGGAGGTAGTTGGTTCAGGATGAGGGGCATCGGATCTCGCAGCTACCAGCCCAGTCGAAGCGCGCCCCACAGCCCGGCGCCGATCAGCGTGCCGACGACGACGAGCGACGTGGCGGTGGTGGCGAAGAACGGGTACACCATGAGCAGCAGACCGGCCGACAGCTGTGGCCATCGGAGCTCGCGCTTGCCGTACACGAAGAGGACGAATCCGAGGCCGCTCGGGATGAGCGACAGAAACAGCCACATCGGATCGACGTTCATGTTCGTTCATAATACGCCGCGCGGCGGGATCGCTACAGCCAGATGGAGTACCTGCTTCTCGGCGTCCGGACATTGTTGGCGGCGGTGTTCGTGGTTGCCGCGACGGGCAAGCTGCGTGACCTCGGCCAGTTCCGCCGGACCCTCGGCGACTTCGGCGTGCCTCGACGGGCCGTCGGCCTGCTCGGCGCCCTGGTGCCGGCGGGCGAGTTGGGCGCGGCCGGCCTCCTGGTGCC
>JBAUGX010000115.1:0-12367 GCA_049679965.1 Vicinamibacterales bacterium | reverse complement strand
GCTTCTACTGCACGTTTTCAGAGAAAGTCACTGTCCCGCGGCCCGCCGGTCCGTCCCACTCGAGCGTCAGCCGCCACGTGCCGGCCATGCTGAAGTCGCTCGTCGCGGTGTAGCGGCCCTTGGCACTCCCCGGCTGCACATCGATGGTGGCGAACATGGGCATCCCCGGCATCGGCATGTTCGCCGCGACCTTCACGGCGCCGACGTCGACGAGGTTGCGGTCCGACGCCGAACGAAACTCGATGGTGAATGTGTCCTTGCCCAGGTGCAGCGCGTCGCGCGCCGACAAGAGCGCTATCTCGAGCCCACCGGAACTGACGCGTTGCACTTCGGTCAGCGGGCTATCCGCCCGACAGCCGACCCACCCCGCGGCTGCGAGGACGATGGCCATGCCTAGCATCATGCGTTGCCGATTCATCGGCTGCGCCGCCTTTCCCACCATCGCCGCACGTCGTCGCCGATCACGAACAGGCACGGCGTCATGAACAGCACGTGCAGGCTCGAGCTGACCATCCCGCCGATGCTCGGCGCCGCGATGGGCTGCAGGATCTCCATGCCGGCCCCGCCCATGAACATCACCGGGAGCAAGGCCAGCATCGTCGCGGCCACCGTCATCAGTTTCGGCCGCAGCCGCATCGCGGACCCGTCGAGCACCGCATCGACGTACGACTGCCCGTCCTTCCGGCTGTCGAGGGCCGCCCGAATAAACATCACCATGATGATGCCGGTCTGCACCGCCACGGCGAACAGGGAGATATAGCCCACGATCACAGCCGTCGTCATCGGGTAGCCAAGCATCCACTGCAGAAATACTCCTCCCACCATGGCAAACGGCACCGACAGGAGAATGAGCACGCTTTCGGCCACTGACTTGAACGCGACCACCAGCAAGCCGAAGATGATGACGATGGTGAGCGGCACAATCACCCTCAGCCGGGCACGTGCGGCGGCCGCATACTCGTAGAGCCCCGTCCACTCGATGGAGTAACCCGGCGGCAGCGTGAGACGCTGCGTGAGCATCTGTTGCGCACTCTCCACGTAGTCCGGGCCCGTCACGTTCTGCAGATCCACGTAGATATATCCAGCCAGGCTGCCATTGTCGTTCCGGATCATCTCGGGCATCTTGCGAACCGACACATCCGCAACCTCGCCGAGCGGCACCGACCGCCCATCAGCGGTGACGACCGGCGTGCTCTTGATCTTGTCGAGTGTGTCGATGTACTCGGGGGAGTACTGCACGGCCAGTGGCACAATGGTGTTGTCGGTCTGCCTGACGCCAACGATGTTGTCGCCGCCGATGGCGTGACGCACGGTCGACATGGCTTCCTCCACCGTCACATTGCGCGCGGCCATGCGCTCCAGGTCGTTTCGCACGTCCACGTAGTACCCGTCGGAGATGCGCTCCGCGATGACCGACTTGGTGCCCGGCAGGGCGCGTAACAGCCCTTCGACCTGCTGCGAAATGTCTTCGATAACCAGGAGATCAGGCCCCTTCACTTTCAGGCCCACCGGCGTCTGGATGCCCGTGCTCTGCATCATGACGCGGGCGCGCACCGGCTGAACCCACGCATTGACATAGCCCACGGTCTCGACCGCCTTGTCCATTTCGGCGACGAGCGTCTCTTTCGTCATGCCTGCCCGCCATTGCGACTTCGGCTGAAGCAGCACGGTCGTCTCGATCATGGTGAGTGGTGCCGGATCGGTTGACGTGTCGGCTCGGCCGATCTTGCCGAACACCCGCGCGACCTCGGGCAGCGCTTTGAGTTTCTTGTCCATCTCCTGCAGGATCCACCCCGCTTCCCTGTTCGGCAATCCCGGCAGCGTCGTCGGCATATACAGGATTGCGCCTTCGTCGACCTCCGGCAGAAAATCCCGCGGAAACTGGGTCAACAGGACGGCCGCCGGGATCAGGGTCAGCAAACCCACGCCCGTGAAGACGTACCGGCGCCGGATCACGGCCGCAAGCGCCACACGGTACGCCCTGGCGGCAACGCTCTCTTGAAACTTCTTCGGCGCGTGTCCCTGATGCTTGAAGATCCAGAGGACGATGAGCGGCAGCACAAAGATGGTCAGGATCGTCGAGAATGCCATCGCGAAGGTCTTGCTGTAGGCCAGCGGATCGAACAGGCGCGCCTCCCGCACATCGAGGAAGAACACCGGCAGGAAGGACGCCAGGATAATCAGCAGCGAGAACAACAGCGGCTTGGTGACGGAGGCAATCGCCCGCACGACGATCTCCTGCCGCTCGGCGCGCGTCGCCGGGCCGTGCGCCGCCAGTTCCGCCGCGCAATTCTCCACAATCACAATCGTGGCATCGGCAATCTCACCGATGGCGATGACCAGCCCGGCGAGCGAAAACAGGTTGATGGTCTGCCGGAAGCCCACGAGCGCGAGGACTGGAAACAGCGTGCTGAGCAGGAGGATGGCAATCGGACCGACGGCCGTGCGCACATTACGCAGAAACAGTAACGTCACCACAATCAGCACGCCGAGCTCGACTGCCAGCGTCTCGACGAACTGCCGGATCGTCGACCAGATCCAGGCCGAACGATCGTAGGTCGTGACGATCTCGATGCCTTGCGGCAGCGAGGCTCGCAGCTGCTCGAGTTTCTGATCGAGCGACGCCATGATCGCCAGCACGTTGCCATCCTGCGCCATGATGGCAATGCCCCCCACGACCTCGCCTGTCCCGTCGAGATCGACGGTGCTGCGCCGCTGGTCGTAGCCCACCTGCACGTAGCCGATGTCCTTGAGGTGGACCGGGGCGCCCTCCTTCGTACGGCCCACGACCAGCCATTCCAGCTTGTCGAGATCCTGGCTGTTGATGATGCCGCGAAGCTGGTAGTCGCGGTTGGTCACCTCGATCATCCGTCCACCCGCCTCCTGATACACGCTTTGGACGGCGGCAATCAGCTGCGCGAGCGGTATCCCCGCCTTGGCGAGCAGCGGAGGAAAGATCTTGATCTGGTATTGCTTCTCCAGTCCGCCGACCGAGGCGACCTCCGCGATGCCCGGGACGGCTTGAAGCGCCGGCTTGATCTGGCTTTCGTTCACCAGCCGCAGTTCCCGCAGGTCTCGCGACCCCTGGCGATCGACGATGGCGTACTGATAGATCCATCCCATGCTGCTGGCATTGGGTCCCATGGTCACGACGGCGTCTGGCGGAAGCTGGGGTCGAATGGCGTTCAGCCGATCGACGACCAGCTGCTGCACGCGCTCGCGGCGGGCCGTGTCGTTCAAGATCACGTAGATGAACGAGTACCCCATGTGAGAGGCGCCTCGTATCCCCCGAATGTCCGGGGAACCAGCCAGGGCGCTCACAAGGGGCTCGGTGACCTCCGTTTCCAGCAACTGGGGGCTGCGGGGCCACTTCACGTAGATGACGATTTGCGGATCGGAGATGTCAGGGATCGCGTCGAGGGATGCCGTGCCGATGGCGTACGCGCTCGCGACGACGCCGGCGGCCACCAGGAGCCAGACCGCGGCACGCCAACGGACGACGGCCCGGATGATGCGGACGATCATGGCGCGCCCGAAGAGGGACCCTGTGCCGTCCCCTTCAACTTCTGTTCGGCGTCGATGAAGAAGCTCCCGAACGTGACGACCTCGGCGCCCTCGGCGAGGCCCGCGGTGACCTGCGTGAGGAGCTCTCCCTGGACGCCAATCTGAATCTCCTGCGGCACATAGCGGCCGGGCTGGTCTTGACGGTAGACGATGTGCCTGTGGCCCTCCTCGATGATCGCCTCGTTCGGGATGGCGAGAAACGGTCCCCGCTCGACCACGATCTCCATCACGTAGTACGGCGTATCCTGCCGGCTTGGGCCAGAAAGCGCGGCCTCGACGCGGACGCCTCCGCCCTGCGGCACGACGCGCGTGATGCGGGCCTGGTACATCGACGACTTCGAGCTTGGCGGGAACGCACGGACCCGTTGGCCGACGCGGAGGAGCGCCGATTCAGAGCCGGAGACGTCGGCGACCAGCGTCCTTCCGGATTTGTCGATCGACCCGGCCGTGCGCACCCAGGTCTGCACGAGCCGGAGCGAGGCCGCCGTCAGGGTGAGGGTGAGGTCGCTCGCCTGAGATTCCGTGACCGTCGTACCGCGGGGGACGGCCAGGCGCATCCGATCTCGTACACCTTGAGCACCCGCCGAATCGGACGCGAGCAGGACGATGAGCAGCAGGCGACTGGCGCGCCGGGCCATCACGGACATCACAGACGCCGGAGGCGGGCGCCAGCGCTCGCCCGTCGAGCACCGGCGCCCGCTCGACGGCGGATCAGTGGCAGTAGTTGTCCTTGCTGTCCATGATGTGCGTGCCCCATGGATAGAGGCCGACGTTGGTGACACGCTCAATGGCTTCCGTCCTGGCATCGATGATCACCACCGAGTGGGTGGTCGACTCGGCAAGGTACAACTTCTCGTCAGCCGTGTCGGTCGTAGCGGTTTCGAGTTGCACGTTGGTGCCGATCTTGATTCGGCCGGCCGGTCTCAACGTCGACATATTGTAGACGTAGACGAAGCCGGTGGTCGAGCTAATCACAAAGGCTTTCCCGGCGGCGAAGTTGATGCCGGTCATGTCCGGACCTGCTTCAAGCGTGGCGGCGACCTTGTTCGTGGCGAGATCGATAATCGAAATCGTTTCGTCGCCGTTGTTCGGCGTGATCGCGTACTTGCCGTCGTGGCTCATGTACACGCGCCAGGGATCCGCGCCCACTCTGATGGTCGCCACAACCTTGTCCTCGCGCGTATCGATCACGCCGACCACGCCGAAATCACTGTCGGCAGCATAGAGAAACCGGCCATCGTTGCTCGGCGCAGCGATGTTGATGCCCTTGATCTCGCCGAGATATCGCGCGGGATCCAGCTTCGTGACGCCTGGCGGTGCGGCAATCTGGATCTTCTTGAGCAGCTCATGACGCCGCACGTCGATGACGCCCACCCAATGGGCGCCGTAGTTGCCCACGTAGGCCTTCGACCCATCCGGCAGAAACGTCACGTTGAGCGGCTCGGCCAGACCGGGAATCGTCTTGATCTTCGTCAGCGACACCATGTCGATGACGGACACCGAATCCCCGTCGGGATTGCCTTGATAGTACCAGCGGCTGTCGGGCGAGAACGCAAGGTGCTCGGGGGCGATATCGGTGGGAATGACCTTGACGAGTTCCAGCGTGCGTGCATCGATGATGAACGCCTTGTTCGCGCGCGTGCCGCCCGTGACGACGTACCGGCCGTCTGGCGACATCATGACCATGTGCGGATTGACGTTGTTGCCCAGAAATGTCCGCCCGACAATCTGGTGGCTCTTGATGTCCATGAACGCGATGTCATTCGAGTCCCGGTTGACAATCATGACCACCGACGTCGGGTCGGTCACCTTGACGTTCTGCGCGCCCAGGCGTGCCCCCGCCAGCCCCGCACCGAGCCCCATCGCCACACCCGACATGATCAGCAACCGCTTTGCGGTCAGCATTCCATTCCTCCCAAAGCAGGTCCGGCTGAAGCCGGACACTGCGAAGCCTGCGCTAGAAACTGGCCTGGAGACGCACGCCAGGCACCAGATACCCAAACTTGTCCGCGCCGGCCGGCGATTCAACCACATGCTGCAGATGGAAAGAGAGGTGCAGTCTCTCCGAAAGCCGGAAGCTGTAGTAGCCCTCCACCATCTCTTCCTTGTCATCTGTCGCGAGATTCGTTCGAGAATAGCCAACCCCCCAGACGTCCTGTGGAAAGATCACCAGGCCGCTCTGCAACTGCAACCCGGTGCTATAGAAGAGATCCTTGCCGCCGACAGCCTTCGCATTGCCATAGCGGCCAAAGATGGTGAAGGTCGGAGTCAGCTTTTGATCCACACTCAGGCCGAACGCCGTCTTGTCGTCCACCAGACCGTTATCCACGCGATACCAGGCCCGGTAGTTGCCTTCCGGCAACGACAGCGGCGTGGCGGTGACGGCCACTTCCATCAGGGAGAGGATGGAGTCGGACAGGCTCGTCGGGTTTGTGTTGTTCTGCTGAATGCCGAACTTGAAATTGAATCCCCTCTTCGGGTCGAATACCGCGGCGAAGCCCGCGCCGTTGGTGACCAGCCCGAGGGTCGGATTGTTGACGAGCGAGTCGCCGATGAACTGGGCCGTTTCGTCGTTGGCGACCGCGTTGTGATCGAAATAGTTGGCCAGATCGACCCGGCCGGCCACGAGCGCCAGCCGCTGGCCGAAGAGTTCGGTCTGGATCCAGGCCTCGCGCAAGTTCAACTCGTTCTGATTGACGAGGCGAGCCGTGTAGCCGTTGAGCAGTGTGAGCGCAGGGACCTCGAGGTCCGGCGGCGCGCCGCTCAGTCCCACGATATCGGCAAAGAAGATCGTGTTCTGAGCCAGCCCGGCCGTGAAGAACACATCGGCTGAGGCCAGTTGATAGGCGCGCCGGTCGGCCGGCCCCGTGGCGCCAACCGTCCTCGCGGCTGTGAACTGCGTCGCGGTGGCGGCGCTCACGCCCACCCGCACTCTGTTCTCCTCCGCGCCCGCCAGCGCTTCCTCGATCTTCTCGTTGATGGTCTGCCGCCGATAGACCCGCTCACGCTGGTACGTCACGGTTCGCTTGGCGCCTTCGACCGGGCGGTCGTATTCGACGCCGTTCGCGTCCACCCAGACCTCGATCCGCTTGACGCGTGTCTCGGGGTCGGACAGCACCGCGCTCGATTCGAGGTCGGCCAGTCGATCCTCGAGCAGCTTGATACGATCGAGGAGGGCCTGTGCATTGCCTCCAGCCTGGCCGATCGCCGGCGTTTGCGTTTGCGGCGCGCCGACAAGCTGAAGCGTCTCGAGGGCGATGCTGAGAGGCTGGTCGGTCGGCACGGCGACTTCCTGTGACGACCGCATGAACCCAGGCGCATCCACCTGCAGGACGTAGCGTCCGGCCGGCACTTGATCGAGCGCAAACGTGCCATCACCGCCCGAACGGGTGGTACGCGGCGGCGCCGCGGGCATCCGCATGCCCGGCATGCCAGGCATCGCTGCCCCGGCCACCGGCAAATCCCGCAGCGACACCTCCGCATTGACGACGATACCGCCACCAAGGTCCGTCACGCGGCCTCTCAGCGAAGAAGTCTGGGCCGACGCGACCGTCGCCGTCAGCCCCGTCACGGCAATGCCTATCCCTAGTCGAAGTCTGGTCATATGCCCCACCATGCAAGCACTCTGTCTTCGTCCAGACGGCCGAGGGTCAGCCCGGCCATCGACGGCATCCTACCAATGAGAGTCCCGGCATGATTACTGAAGAGTTTCTGAAGAATTCGTCAGGCTCAGTCGGCTCGCGGGGCCCTCGGCGTGCTGAATTCTACGCCTGGCCGAAGAGCTTTGGTGTATAAGAGTCGGACTTTACGTGAGGAGCCAACCCCAGGTCGGACCGAAGCATCTCGGCCCTGCGCAAGGACTTGAGGATTAACGTCACAGTCGTGGTGTCCGGCTTCAGCCGGACCGTGAGGAGGCAGCAGTGGCACAACCCGCACTAGGCTTGATCGCGACGGCGATCATCATGGTGATCTCCCTGGGCTTCGTTTCGTCGTTTGATTCCGGCACCTTTATCGGATGGCCCGCGTTCTACAATCTCTGCCTGATCCCCTTCCAGATTGTCGCCGTAGTGATCTGGGGCGGCGCAAACCCATCCTTCGTGGCAAAACTGGGCCAGCCCGTCAAGGGCGTTGTCATGTTGCTCGTCACCGCCGTCGCGGCGGGTGTCGCGTCCATGGTCCTGCTGCAGGTGGTGGGCGAAGGCGTCAGCCCGCCAGGCCCGATTCCCTCTCAGTTCGCCGTCATCTGCGTGCCGACGACGTTCTTCCTGGCCATCATCTGGGGAGGCTGGCCGTTCACCAACCTCTTCAAGAATCCGATCGTGGCGGGTCTTGCCATGCTTGTCGCGTCGTATCTGATCACCTACGCGATCTGGCTCGTCTTCTTCGACTGGAGCTATCTCCAGGGCGCGCCGGTGTATCTGCAGTCCTCGCCCACTGGGATGTTCAACGGAGAACTGGCGCTCGTCTTCTACGTCACCGCGCTTGCCGTGATGTTCGTGATCTTGTGCTTCGATCTCTGGCCGCTGACCACCATGCCGGCCGTCATGAAGCAGCCGACGCTCGGGATTGTCTTTACGCTGCTCATCATGGTTGGCGCGGCGATCGCCGTCCAGATCGGCAGGACGGTGATGGGCGCCTCCTGGAACCAGATGGTGTTCTTCACGCGGACGACCGTGCCCTTCATTTTCGGCGTGATCATCGTGTTGAACATGCTGCAGAACTCGCTGTTTGCGAAGATGACCCAGCCTGTGAAGGGCGTGATGAATTTCATTGCCGCAGCGGCGATCGGCAGCGTGCTGGCGCAGCTCTATCGCATGCTCGAACCAACGGTGACTGGTGCGCTGGTGCCCATACCGGATACTCTCGAGGTCTGGACCGCGAACGCCTTGTTGAGCGTCACGTTCCCGTTCCTGATCTTCTACGCGGTGTACCTGAACTACTGGCCGCTCGTGAAACAGAAGTAGGTTGGAGTTTCTCACCGCGGTCGAGAACAGCGGGTTTGGCACGTGGGTGCGCGAATCGCCCTCGCTGTGGGCCTATCCGGGCATTCTATTTCTCCATACGGTCGGCCTCTCGTTCCTCGTGGGCCTCAATGCGACCATCGACCTGCGCCTGCTCGGCTGCGTCAAGCGCCTGCCAGTCGCACCGATGGAAGGCTTCTATCGCGTCATGTGGGCGGCATTCGTGGTGAACGCGCTGACCGGCACGGCCCTGCTCGTCGCCAACGCCACGACAAAGGCCACCAACCCGGCTTTCTACTTCAAAATGGGATTCATCACCCTCGCGATGATCGATCTCGTGATGCTGCGGCGCGCCGCGTTCCGCCAACCCAGGGAAACGGGCGTCGCGCCCGGCTCCGCCAGGGTGCTCGCGGCTGCGTCACTCCTGTCCTGGACTGGCGCCATCATAGCCGGCCGCCTGATGGCCTATTTCGGTCAGGGATAGCATGCTCGGGGCATTCGCCTACTGGATTCACGCGACCGCACTCGGGCGGGCGGCGGGGGGCGGCGTGCCCTGGCTCGGCCCGGCCTGCCTGACTCTCCATTTTGTCGGGCTCGCGCTGCTTATTGGGTGCGTCGGCGCCTTCGATTTGCGTCTACTGGGCGTCGCGAGGGGGCTGCCAGTTGGACCGCTCCGGGGCCTTATGCCGTGGGCCGTCCTTGGGTTCTCCATCAATCTCGCCACCGGGCTCATCCTGTTTGCGGGCAATCCATTTCAGTACATTGACAACCTCGCCTTTTGGCTGAAGATGCTCTTCATCGTCCTGGCCGGGATCAACGCCGTCCTTTACTACTTGACCGGTCTCAGGCGCAGGGTCGAGCTGCTCGCAGCCGGACAGCATGCGCCGGTCCTGGCGAAAGTCTTCGCCGCCGCGTCGCTGTTTCTGTGGGTTGGCGTCATCTACTGGGGCCGAATGCTGCTGATTATTGGCAATTTCCTGTGAAAATGTATGACAGAAACTTCATGAACTCTTCAGGTGCCACGGGCCGTTGGCTCGCGTAACGTGGATTCTGCTGAATTTTCGCTGGTGGCCCGAGTGAACGGGAGTGAAATAGAATATTGAACTTATGAAAACCACATCGTCCGTCTTATTTGTCCTCGGATTCACGATGCTGGCCGCGGCAGTCTCCTCCGCTCGCGCCCAGCAGCCAGCACCTCAATCGGTGCTTGGCGGCGTCTTCACCGCCGAGCAAGCCAAGCGCGGCGAAAAGGTGTATACCGACGCCTGCGCGGTCTGCCATGGCCCCAAGCTGACGGGGACCGACGCTGGTGGCCCGACGCTCCTCGGACCGGATTTCATCAACGGCTGGAAGGATATGAGCCTCGGGGCGCTGCTGAACAAGATCGCCATGGACATGCCGTCGAACGCCCCCGGCACGCTCACGCCAGAAGAATACGCCGACTCGCTGGCCTATGTTCTGAGCGTCAACAAATACCCGGCTGGCCAGACGGAGATGCCGAAGGAAGCCGAAGCGCTCAGGCCGATACGAATGGCGGCGGCGCCACGGTAGGACGGCTGGTCGGCGGCCTGCTCATGCTGGGGGTCGCTTCCGCAGCCTCGGCGCACCATAGCGCGGCCGCCAAGTACGACGCGGATCGAACGCTCGAGATCAGGGGCACGATCGTCGAGTTCAAGTGGAGAAATCCACACTGCTTCGCGTATATCGACGTCGCAGAAGGGCCGTTCAAGGGGCAGACGTACTCCATCGAGTTCGGCAGTCCCGGCGTACTGACAAAGGGCGGATGGACCAGGGACTTGCTACGGCCAGGTGACCACGTGGCGATGAGCGTTCACCCATCTCGCGCCGGGGCACCTGTCGGTCTTTGTCGGGACTGTCCGTTGACCATCAACGGCAAGTTGGCGAAAACGAAAGTGATGCAGTAGAATCCGTCCGCCGAACGCACGGTTTGTTTGTCGGGGACGACTCTAGGGAGGAGATCTCGTGGCGAATATCCGAAAAGCACACGCAGGAATGGCTGGTCTGACAGCGGCGTTCGTGATGGCCGTCACCGTCGGCGCGAATGCGCAGGGGAATGCGGAAGCCGCCAAACTGAAAAACCCCGTCAGGGTGACGCCGGCGTCGATTGCGGCCGGTCTGGTGGCCTACGGGAAGTACTGCAAGTTCTGTCACGGCGTCGATGCCAAGGGGAACGGCCCACTTGCGCCGAAGGGGACCATGCCCTCCAATCTCATCGATGCGGAGTGGACGAAGGGGTCCACCGACGGTGAGATCTTCACCAACATCAAGGACGGCATCGGGCCCAAGTTCGACATGAAGCCGATGGCCGCGAAGATGATGGACGCCGACATCTGGAATACCGTCAACTACCTGCGCGATCTCGCGAAGAAAACCAAGTAGTTCGCCGGATGCGCGCCCGCTCCTGGATCCTCGTCATGGGAATTGCCTTCGGTGTGTCCGCGTGTACAGCGGCGGCTCCCCCGTCCTCGACGATCTTTACCCCGGCCCACGCTACGACCTCGGCGGCCGTCCGGGACTTCTTCGACGTCCGCGCATCGGCCGTACAGCCGATCGAGTTTCCTCACAACGTGCATATCGAGAAGGCGATGCTGACCTGCACCGACTACTGCCACGAGTCGGCACCCAAGGGGCCGCGCGCCGGCCTGCCCAGTGTGAAGACGTGCATGATCTGTCACGATGCCATCGCAGCCGATAAGCCTCTCATCCTGAAGATCACCAACGACTATTCGAAGCAGGGAATCGATCTTCCGTGGCAGCGGGTATATGGGTTCAGCCAGGAAATGCACGTGCGCTTCGATCACGCGCCACACCTGCGCGCCAGTGTCGACTGCGCGACCTGTCATGGCGACGTGAAGAGCCAGACAGTCGCCGGGCGCAACGTCAATCACACCATGGGCTTTTGCGTCGACTGCCACCGCACGAAGCAGGCGTCGAACGACTGCCTCACCTGCCACTTCTGACCATGGATCGCCGAGGCTTCATCAAGCTCACCGCGGTCACCGGCACGACCGCCACGCTCGCCAGCTGCGGCAACCCTGAAAACCAGCTGATTCGGTTCATTCCCGACGAAGACCTGTCGCCCGGGATCGCCGAGATCAAGCCTGGCGTCTGCCCACTGTGCGGCGCCGGCTGCGGCACGACCGTCCGCGTCATGCAGGGCGACACCGACGTCGTGCGCAACGGCCAGGCCGGCGTGGTCACGGTCAGTCTGGCGAAGAAGCTCGAAGGCAATCCGACGCACCCGGTGAGCCAGGGCGCCCTGTGTCCCCGCGGGCAGGCGGCCATCCAGCTCACGTATCACCCCGATCGGATCACGCAGCCGCTCAAACTGCGCGGCGCGCGCGGGAGCGGCGACTTCCAGCCGATCTCCTGGGACGACGCGCTTGCCGAGCTGGTCGGCCGGCTGGACATGCTCGCGGCGTCTGGCGCACGGACATCGCTCGCGTGCTGGACACGGCCCGGTGCGAGCGTCAGGCGCGATTTGCTCGCGCTCTTCCTCGCGCGCTTCGGTGCTCCGCCGCCCACCTCCTATGAGTTGTTCAGCGACGACGTCCTGCGGCGCGCCAATCTGATGAGCTTCGGCCGCGAGCAGGTGCCGACGTTCGATCTGGCCGCTTCTCGGTACGTCATCGCGTTCGGCGCCGACTTCCTCGGCACCTGGAACACACCGGTCGCGCAGAGCGCCGCGTACGGCCGCATGCGGCAGGGCCGCGCCGGTATTCGCGGGGCCTTCGTCCAGGTGGAGCCGCGGATGTCGTTGACCGGCGCGAGCGCCGACGAATGGGTGGCCATCCGGCCCGGCACCGAGGGCGCCCTCGCGC
>JBAUGX010000114.1:0-5071 GCA_049679965.1 Vicinamibacterales bacterium | reverse complement strand
GGAACACGCTGACGGTCACGGGCATCATCGAAGACCCCGTGTACCTGACGCGTTCGCATATCGTGAACCGGACCTGGAGACTCGATCCTACGGCGAACATCAATCCCGTCACGAACCCCTGCGTGCCGGAAGCCGAACTGGCCGAGCTCAAGGGCGAGGGCACGGTGCCGCACTACCTGCCAGGCGAGAACCCGTTCGTGAACGAGATGACCCGGATGTACAACATTCCGCTCGAGGCCGTCATGGGCGGCGCGGAGACGATGTATCCCGAGTACCGCAAGAAGTTGAAGGATGCGTACGTCGCGCCGACCGTCTGCACGCGCTACTGCTGCGGCTGGGGGGGCGCGGCCGGGGCCACCGCTCCCGGCCTGCAATGCATTACGGGGGGCACCGGCTTGATCAACGAACGGTAACGCAACGGAATCGTTATGGTGTAACACGTCGCATGAGCGCCGCTCGGCAGCGGCGCCCACTCATGGTTTCTCGGTCGGAGCCGCAGCCTTTCCTTTAAGGAGGCAGATCATGCGCGGATATCTGGCGGTGTTGGGTGCCCTTGCCGGCGTACTTCTCTCCACGGCGGCATTTGCTCAAGGCGGCAGCATCACGGGAATGGTCAGGGATACCTCAGGCGCGGTGCTCCCCGGCGTGACCGTCGAGGTGGCCAGTCCCGCGCTGATTGAAAAAAGCCGATCGGCCGTGACCGATGGGTCGGGGCAGTACCGCATCGTCGATCTGCGGCCCGGCACCTACACGGTGACCGCGACGCTCACCGGATTCAACACATTCAAGCGGGACGGCATCGAGATCTCCGGCATCGCCGTGGTCACGATCAACGCCGACTTGAAGGTCGGGTCGATCGAAGAGACCGTGACGGTGAGCGGCGAGACGCCGGTCGTCGACCTGCAGAGCACGACGAAGGAACGCGTGATGTCGAAGGACGTCATCGACGCGCTGCCGACCGGCCGGGTCTATAACGCGCTCGGTGTGCTGATACCCGGAGTGAACTCGAACCGGGGCGATGTCGGCGGCGCCCAGGGCGACACGATGGCCAGCCTGACCGCGCACGGCAGCACGGAGGGCGATCAGCGCATTCTGCAGAACGGCCTCAACATCATGACGCTCGTGACCGCCGGCGGCAACATCGGCGGGACGGTGCCGAACACGAGCGCCGCGCAGGAAGTGGTCATTGACACGTCAGGCGCGTCGGCCGAGCGGCAGACCGGCGGCGTGAACATCAACTTCATTCCGCGCGATGGCGGCAACACGTTCCGCGGGTCGATGTTCGCGACCGGCACCTCAGAGAGCTTCCAGTCGAACAACGTCACCCAGGACCTCAGGGACCAGGGGCTGTCCGACGCGGACAGGCTGAAGGTGAACTGGGACTTCAATCCCGGCGTGGGAGGTCCGATTCTGCGGGACAGGCTGTGGTTCTACATCACGCAGCGCAACAGCGGCGCGCACAACTACGCGGGTGGGATCTTCTATAATCAGAACGAGTTCCAACCCAACCTGTGGACGTACGTCCCCGCCAACGGCCTGAACGGCGCGGTCAGGCGGCAGGCCCTGTCCACCCATACCGACTGGTGGGATACCCAGACCCGGCTGACGTGGCAGATCAACCCGACGAACAAGATCGCGGGCACGTGGGACCAGCAGGGCTTCTGCCGCTGCCCCCGTCCCCCCAACGTCGTTCCGATCCTGTCCTCACCGGAGTCGTACGGCGACGCGCGCTTCGAACCTTCGCGCCTGCTGCACGCCGAATGGTGGTCGCCGCTGACGAGCAGGCTGCTCCTCGAGTTCGTGGCGCTGCACCGGACCGAGCGGTATGGCACCATGACGCCGCGACCGGGGACGTTCCCGGTCACGGCGGCGCAGTTTGCCCAGCTTCCGTACATGATTGGTGTTACGCAGACCAACGGGACCGTCGGCGTGCCCAACGGCTTGTCGTTCCACGGGCCTGCCGAAACCTTCAGCAACAACTTCAACGCGAACTACACCTATCGGTGGGCCATGTCGTACATCACCGGCGCGCACGCCTTCAAGGTCGGCGGCCAGGACTCGTTCGGCTATACAGCCAACGGCGTCGAACTCCTGACGCTCGACGCGTTCAACCGGCCAGTGCGGTATCGGTTCGCGAGCCAGAACACGCCGGACCAGGTGACGGCCTACCACGTGCCGTACTCCAGACGGAACGCCGATCTCAACCACGACCTCGGGCTCTTCGTGCAGGACCGGTGGACGAGAAATCGGCTGACCGTCAACGCGGGCATGCGCTTCGACTGGTTCCAGGCCGACGTGCCGAGCAATTTTCTCTTTGGATCGACGCTCGGGCGCCCGGCAACGACCTTCGACGCCATTCCTGACGTGGTGAACTGGAAGGACTGGACGCCGCGGGTCGGCGCGTCGTACGACTTGAAGGGAGACGGTAAGACCGCGCTCAAGGTCACCCTCAACAAGTACGTCGCCGGGCAGGGGATCGGCGGCCTGCCAACCAGCGCGAACCCGATCAACCGGCTGACGCACAGCGCCAGCCGGAACTGGACGGATCTCAACGGCGACAGAGTGGTGAACTGCGATCTGTCGGTCGCCGGTGCGCAGAGCCCTGGAACGACGGGGTCGATCGATCAGTGCGGCGCCACCAATGCGGCCTTTGCGACCGGCAGCGTGGCCATTCCGGGCGCGGACGCGAGCAACCCGTCGGGGTTGACCGACTTCAACGTGCGGCGGGGCTGGGGCGTGCGCAGCTACAACTGGGAGTTCTCGGCGGGCGTGCAGCGCGAGCTCATGCCGCGGGTGTCGGTGGATGTCTCGTACTTCCGGCGCTGGTTCGGGAACTTCACGGCGACCGACAACCTGGCGCTGGGCCCGTCCGACTTCCGGTATTTCAATATCACAGCGCCACGCGACACGCGGCTGCCGGGAGGCGGCGGATACTCGGTGACCGGTTTTACCGACTTCACGTCAATCGCCGCGGCCAACGCGACGCCGATCAACCGCACCGTGTTCGCCGACGACCTCAACGCCGATCAGATCAGCCACTGGAACGGTGTGGACGTCAACGTGAGCGCGCGGCTCCAGAACGGGTTGCTGCTGCAGGGCGGCACCAGTACGGGCCGGCGCTCCCAGAACAACTGCGGCGTCGCCTCGGCGCTTCCGGAAACGCTCGGGAACAACCCGCTCGAGCACTGCGATCAGGTCGAGCCGTTCCTGACGCAGGTCAAGGCGGTGGGCGCGTACACGCTGCCGCGATACGAGCGGCTGCCGGCGACGCTCGGCCGCGTGCTGCAGAGCGTTCAGGTGGCCGCGACGTTCCAGAGCATTCCGGGGAACCCGCTGCTGGCGACCTTCTCGATGAACACGGCCGAATTGACGGCCAACTCGACGCTGGGCTCGGGGCTCATCAACGGCGGGACCAAGGTGGTGCCGCTCATCAAGCCGTCCGCGGTGTACGACGATCGGTTGAATCAGCTCGACCTGCGGATCGGCCGGATCATGCGGTTCTACCGGACTCGGACGTCGTTGAACTTCGACATCTTCAACCTCACCAACGCGAACACCGTGCTCCAGAGGAACACCGCGCTCACGAAGACGGCCGGCGATGGGAGCAACAATCAGGTGCTGCAGGCCGATGGACTCGCCCACACGCTGTGGGTGCCCTCGAGCATCCTACAGGCGCGCTTCTACAAGCTCAGCGCGACGTTCGACTTCTAGTCACGAAGGACACGAAGACGGAACGAAGGGCACGAAGACAGAGCTTCTAACAGCGAAGGAAGGCCACTATGCCTGGAGACCCTGGAAACGACGAGAGCCCGATGCGTCAGAGACTTCTGAGTGTCGCCCTTGTCATCGGGGGCGTCGTCGGATCCCTCGGTCTCCTGGCGTCCGCGCAGACACCAGTCCGCGGGACCCTCAGCGGCACGGTCACAACCGACAAGGGGCAGGTGGTCGGGTTCCGGGTGGCGGCGCACAATCTGGACCGGCGGATCTGGTACACCGTCTTTACCAACAAGGGGCGGTACACCATCCCGCAGGCGTTGCCAGGCCGGTACGAGGTGATGGTCAACGAACCGGATTTCGAGTCTTCAACGGTGGCCGTGCAGCTGGGCCCCGGGGACAGTCGAACCGCCAACATGACGTTGAAGCAGAAAGGAGGGCAGGCCTCCCTCGCTGCCGATGAAATGCTGCCGGCCAATCGCCGGGGAAACACCGCGAAGAAGATCGTGTACGTGGACAGCATGGAGGAGATCTTCCCGTCCGAACCTGGACAGGAATTGGTGAAGGCGCTCTGCACGGGCTGCCACAGGGATGGCGGCACATGGCGCAACGCGCAGACCTACGACGAATTCCTGAAGGGAATTGAGAGGATGACGGAAACCGGGCCCGCCGGTTTCCCGAACGTACTGGCGTTGGGAAGGACCCCCTTGAGCGCCAGAGACAAAGCGTTGATCGCGAACTATCTGACGAAGCACTTCGGTCCCGGGATGCCGGACAAGCGGCTTCGGATCGATCCATTGGTCGTCGATGAAGACGTGGCCTCGAAGGCGATCTACGTCGGCTACGACATTCCCGAGGACCTCCCGCTCGAACCCACCCAGGGACGGCGAGTGGGCGCGCCGATGATCGACGGCGAGTTCCCGCAGCTCCCCGGACTCGCACTCCACCATCTTCAGGCGGCAGCGCTCGCGCCGGACGGCGGCGTCTGGTTCTCGTCCCGTGTCTCCAACTCCGTCATTCGACTCGATCCCAAGCAGCAGAATCCGGCCACGCGCTGGAAGGACTATCCCATCAAGGGCGACCGGTGGGTCGCGGTGAGCGGCATGGCCGCCGACAGCAAGGGCAAGATCTACTGGAGCGAGCTGAAAGGTGGAATGCTCGGGGAGTTGGATCCGGCCACCGGCAAGCAGATCCGGTACGTCATCCCGCAACAAGGCGTTGATGTCGGCATTACCGTCGACAAGGACGATAACGTGGGCTTCGCCCTGATCTGGGGCGCTCTGTTTGGCCGGCTCGACGCGAAGACGCGCACGATTCACACCTATCCGACGCCCACGCCGGACAACGGCATCTACGG
>JBAUGX010000113.1:0-48240 GCA_049679965.1 Vicinamibacterales bacterium | reverse complement strand
CCCTTCGGGTCCGCCGCGCAGGCGGACCTGACAAGGCCCGCCCTACTCGTCCGGCAGGTACTTCGCCACCACGGCCGTGCAGTTGTCGCGGCTGCCGTGGCCGATCGCCGCGAGGACGATGCTGGCGGCGACGGCGCGCGGATCGCTGCCTTCACCAAGCAGCCGCTCGAGCTGGCCGTCGTCGAGCACGCCGTGGACGCCGTCGGTCGTGAGCAGCAGCACGTCGCCCTCGCCCAGTTCTTCCTCGGCGATATGAATGTCGGTGCGGGGCCGTGCCCCGAGGACGTTGGTCAGCACGTTGCGCATCGGGTGATTCTTGAGCACCGCCGGATCGACGGTCGGATCTTTCGCCATGATGCTCGCGATCCAGGAATCGTCGTGCGTCATCTGCTGCAGGCGGCCGGAGGTATACCGATAGATCCGGCTGTCGCCGACGTGGCCGATGGCCACGCGATTGTCGAAGAAGAGGGCCGCGACGATCGTCGTGCCCATGCCGCTGTACTCGTCGGAAGTCCCCGCCGTCTCGAGGACGTGCTCATTGGCCAGCTGAATCGCCGTACGGACCAGATTTGCCGGTTCCGAGAACGACGGATCGAAGCCGAACGGCCACTCTCCAGGACGCCCACCGCGGATGCACCCGACGATGGCCTCAACCGCGAGGCTCGACGCCACTTCGCCGGCGTTGTGCCCGCCCATGCCGTCGGCCACCACGCACAGCCGTAGCTGCTCGTCGACCACGAAGCAATCTTCGTTGGTGGACCGAACGCCGCCCTTGTCAGTAATGCCTTCCGCGCGCAACACGCCCCACTCCTCGGAGGTCTCGCCGTGTATCGGCCGCCGCGGCCGCCGTACGTAGCCAGAGCGTGCATAACAATACAGAAAACTGCACGCGTTCACCTATCCCGGGTTTGCCTCCACGATCAGGCTGCAGCACGTGACGGCGCCTTCGGCCTTGGCCAGCTCGCGCGCCTGGACCCTGCAGACCGTGACACCATGCTTTTCCAGCCGCTCGCCGGTGCGCGTCCACGCCGCGGGATAGATGATGCGATCGCCCAGCCACAAGGCGTTGGCCGCCCAGGGCTCCTCGGGATGCACGTCGACACGATCGAATAATCGGAACGGCTCGAGCGGCACCCAGGCCGGGTTGGTCAGCAGCAGGCCGTCGCCCACCAGTGTCACAGCGGATTTCAGGTGCAGGCAGCCCTCGACAGCGACCGGCTCGACCTGATAGCCGAACGGCGCGAGCGCGCGTCGCATCTGCTCGACGCCCGCGTCGTTGGTGCGCTGCGACCGGCCGACATACACGTGCCGGCCGACGACAAGGACATCGCCCCCATCGACGGTCGCCGGCGCCTCGATGGCGTGGACCCGACGATAGCGAACGAGCGCGTCCGCCACGGCCCGGGTTTCCTTGCGCCGGGACTCCGCGCCGGGGCGGGCGAGGATGGCCAGCTCGTCGAAGACGATCGCCGTGTCTTCGACAAACACCGAATCTGGCATGTCCGGCCCGGCCTCGAGCCGTTCGATTCTGCACCCCGCCCCGGCAAGCGACGCCTCATAGGCGCGATGCTCGGCGCGCGCCCGCTCGACATCGATCGCCGCGCGCTGCAGATGCGTGAGCTCGCACGCCCCGATGGCCGGACTCACCTCACGCGTAATGGCGACCAGCATCAATTACTCCGCATGGGCCCCACCCCCATGCGGAGCCGTCGCTTACGCTCCGGATCTTGCTTGAAGCTTTCTTTCACAAATCTGCAATCTGAAATCTACAATCTGCAATTCAGAGCACGCGTATGACGTCCGACCGCGTGATGATGAACGTCTTGTCGGTCTTGAAGTCGCGCACGAGCACGGCCGGATTCTCCGGCGTGATCATCGTCGAGAGCAGCACGACGGGCGTGGAGATATCCACGAAGGGAAACGCCGTCTGCATGATCGACTCGACCGGCTGAAGTTTGACGCCCGCGCCGGCGCACAGCTGCGTGTACAGATGCGTCTCGTTGAGCGAGCCGACCAGCCGCTTGTCCCTCGTGATCGAGATCTGCGAAAAATCGTGCTCGCTCATCACGCGCAGGGCGTGCTCCACCGGCTCCTTCGCCTCGATCGACAGCAGCTCGCCGGAGAGGCCCGCCGCGACCAGGTCGCGGGCCGTCATGCCGGCGCTCTCGAGGAAGCCGCGCGCGCGCATCCAGTCGTCGTTGAACATCTTGCCGAGGTAGCGCGTCCCGTGGTCGTGGAAGATGACCACGACGACGTCCTTCTCCTGGAAGTGATCCTTGAGCTGCAACAGGCCCGCGATGGCCGACCCGGCGGAGTTGCCGGCCAGGATCCCTTCTTCGCGCGCAATGCGGCGCGTCATGATCGCCGCGTCTTTGTCGGTGACCTTTTCGAAGTGGTCGATGACGCCAAAGTCCACGTTCTTCGGCAGGAAGTCCTCGCCAATGCCCTCGGTGATGTACGGGTAGATCTCGTTCTTGTCGAAGATGCCCGTCTCCTTGTATTTCTTGAACACCGACCCATAGGTGTCGATGCCCCACACTTTGACCTTCGGGTTGCGCTCCTTGAGGTAGCGTCCCGCGCCGGAGATTGTCCCCCCTGTGCCAACGCCCGCAACGAGATGCGTCACGCGGCCGTCGGTCTGCTCCCAAATCTCCGGCCCTGTCTGTTCGTAGTGCGCCTCGGAGTTCGACAGGTTGTCGTACTGATTCGCCTTCCACGAGTTCGGAATCTCTTTCTCCAGTCGGGAAGAGACCGAGTAGTACGACCGCGGATCCTCCGGATCGACGTTGGTCGGGCACACGATGACTTCGGCGCCGAACGCCCGCAGGGCGTCGGCCTTTTCTTTCGATTGCTTGTCGGTCGTCGTGAACACGCACTTGTAGCCCTTGACGACGGCTGCGATGGCGAGGCCCATGCCCGTGTTGCCGGACGTGCCTTCGACGATCGTGCTGCCGGGGCCGAGGAGGCCCTTGCGCTCGGCGTCTTCGATCATCTTGACTGCCATGCGGTCCTTGATCGAGTGGCCCGGATTGAACGTCTCGACCTTTGCGAGCACCTCGGCTTTCACCAGGCCTTTTGTGATCCTGTTCAGGCGCACCATCGGTGTGTGGCCGATGGCGTCGAGAATGGTCTCGCAGACTTTTTTCACGGGAATAAGTCTATACTGTGCCCGGACGATTCCGCATGAAGACCAACCGTCGTCGCGTGCTCGCATACGTGGTCGCGCTCGTCGGCCTGGCCGGCGCGGCGCTCGTCGGCCCGCGCACGCTGGCGGCCGGCGACTCGCTGCCCAAACGGCTGAATGATCGCGCGTTCTGGCAGCTCATCGTCGATTCCTCCGAGGCGGGCGGCACGTTCCGGTCCGACAACTTCATCTCCAACGAGAGCACGTTCCAGGAAGTCATCCCGCGCCTCCGGCAGCTCACCTCGCCGAGTGTGTACCTCGGCGTCGGCCCCGATCAGAACTTCACCTACATCACGGCGCTGCGCCCCAAGATGGCCTTCATCGTCGACATCCGCCGGCAGAACATGCTGCAGCAGCTGATGTACAAGGCCATCATCGAAGCATCTGAGGATCGTGCCGATTTTCTGTCGCGCCTGTTTTCGCGGCCGCGGCCGGCCGGCCTCGATCGCAAATCGACGCCAGAGGCGATCTTCGAGGCATTTGCGGGAGTGCCCGCGGACCAGGGCTTGTTTGACAAGAATCTGCAGGAGATCGACACGCGCCTGGTCAAGCGCCATGGCTTCGGATTGACGCCCGAGGATCTCAAGGGGATCGAGTACGTCTACCGCGCCTTTTTTGACAGCGGGCCGGAGCTCCGGTACTCGTTCCCGAGAGTGCTCCCCGGCCGATTCTTTCCGACCTACGCCGAGCTGATGATGCAGAAGGACCTAACGGGCCGGAACCACGGCTATCTCGCCACGGAGGAGCACTATCGCACGCTGAGGGAATTCCAGCGGAACAACCTGCTCGTGCCGATTGTCGGCGATTTCGCGGGAGACAAGGCCTTACGCGCCGTCGGCCGCTACGTCCGGGAGCACGATGCGACGGTGACGTTCTTCTACACGTCCAACGTCGAGCAGTACCTGTTCATGGGCGACCAGTACCTGTCGTTCTTCTCGAATGTCGCGACGCTGCCGATCGGCCCCGAGAGCACCTTCATCCGGTCGTTCTTCGATCGCGGCTTCCTGTATCCGCCTGGCATCGTCACGCCCGACCTCCACTCGGTGCAGCTGCTCCAGCCGATCGCCGATGCGCTCGGCGCCGTCCGGGCTGGCGCGATCCGCAACTATCAGGACATCGTCGAGCGGTCGAAGTAAGCAACCTCTGAATTGCGGATTTCGGATTGTTGATTGCGGACTGCAGTCTGGCTGCGATTCGACGCTGGCAGTCGTCCCGAGCAGTCGTAGCGTCCGCCTTCAGGCGGACGGAACCACCCTGAAATCATCAATCCGCAATCAGCAATTCACCGCCGCCCCGCGCCCCAGTTCAGAATGACCTCGAGCGAGGGTTGGGCCTCGGTGGCGTAGACGTTAGTCAGAAACTTCTGACCGTCAGCTGGGTGCCGGCTGCTAGCTCGAGCTGTTGCTGCTGATGCCCATCCCAGCCTTTTTCCCACGCCTGGCTCTTGTCACCCTCACTCATGGATCTTTCCTCTACGAAGCGCCCGAAGATTTTCGAGATCAAGGAGATCCTGAGGACGCGCGGCTCCTTGTTTCAGCCGCATCAGATCTCGCAAGCCGATGAACGTCGCTTCAACGCCTGGCGCAACCTCCGCTCGCGTGGCTCCCTGATACGCCAGGTCGAAGTCCAATGGCGGCTCGACGAACAGATCGATTTCTGTCAACGCGTGCGCCGGGCTGTACAGCGAAAACACGCTCAATCCCTTGTCCCTCGCCCACTCCATGCGCTTCTTCGGATCGGCGAATTCCTCGAACGCGACCGGCGCCCGCGCCTCGCGCGTGAACCGCTCGGTAAACGCCTCGGCGGCGACCTTGATCGCCACGTCCCGCCCCAGCCGCGGATCGTGCGCGCGATACACCTCGCCCATCCCGCCCGTTCCGATGAGGGCCGCAATTTGGTGGGGGCCGAGCTGCGTGCCTGGGGTCAGGGCCATGATGTGGGGTGATTCTATCCCGTAGACAGGTTCAGCGGGCGTCGACGGCCGTCGCGCGAAGAGCCTTCACTCGAACGTCCGGATCAATCCGCAATCAACGATACGCAATCATCAATGCAGGCGTCAGTTGATTCGCTGGGCTCGCTCGAAGGCTCCGACGTCCTGGTAGTAGCGCGAAGCGATCGCGGGATGCTGGGGATTCGTGTAGAGCTCGGCCACCGGCCGATCGATGACGCCGGCAATCGCCGCGGCCACCTCGTCGGCGGTCTGCGCCGCCGGCACACCGCGCGGCCGGGCGGGCATCGGCGGCGTGCCGCCGAGCGCGCTTTGGTGGAACTCCGTCGTCACCATGCCGGGGATGACGAGCGACACATGAATGTTCGGATGCGCGGCGGCCAGATCCATCCGCAGATTCGCCGTCAGCGTGTTCAAGGCCGCCTTGCTGGCGCTGTAGACCGACCGGAAGGTCGCCAGCGGCACGCGGCTCAGAAACGACGACACATTGACAATGTGCCCCCCGCCGCGCGCGACGAAGTGCGGCACGATGGTCTGCATCCCGTAGAGCGCCGACTTGAGGTTGACGGCGATGATGGCGTCGACATCGTCATCGCTCAACTCGAGCACGGTCTTGCCGATGCCACGGCCGGCGTTGTTGACCCACACGTCGATGTGACCGAATGCCGCGATCGCCCGATCGCGGAGCCGCTCGACCTCCGCACGCCGCGTCACGTCGGTCGGCACAGCGAGTGCACCCGCGCCCACACGCCGGGCCACGTCGGCCAGTTCCAGCTCGCGACGCGCCGCCAGTACGACGCGATCGCCCCGCTGGCCAAGTTGCAGCGCCAGAGCTGCGCCGATGCCGGAGCTCGCCCCGGTGATGACAACGACACTGGGCTCGCTCATCGCATTGTTGATTGCGGATTGATGATTGATGATTGATTGAGGATTGATGATTGGGGAGCGCTGGGCATGGGTTCTGAAATCATCAATCAGCAATCCGCAATCAGCAATTCACGATCGATATGTCACAGCCTGCAATCCCGCCTGGATGTCCTTGCGGTACCGCTCTTCCCACGGCGGCAGCTTCAGCGCGCGCCCGAGCTCGGGCAACGGCTCGTCCACCATGAACCCGGGCGTCATCGTCGCCACTTCGAAGAGGACGCCGCCGGGCTCATGGAAGTAGATCGACTTGAAATAGCAGCGGTCGCGCACCTCGGTCACCGGGCAGCCCCATCGGATGAGCTCCTGGCGGATGCGGAGCTGATCGTCGTCGGTCGCGGTCGCCATCGCCATGTGATGCACCGTGCCGAGGCCGTTCATCGCGGCCGGGGCGTTCACGTCGTGCACGATGTCCACCGTACGGCCCGGCAGGTCGCCGTTGACCGCCATGCGAATGCGTCCCTCGATCTCGTTGACGACGGTGTAGCCGAGCAGTCCGGTCATGAATTCGAGCGTCCTGACCGGCGAGCGCACGACCATCGTGATGCTATGGATCCCGCGGACGGCCATACCGACGTCGATGTTCCCAGGGCCCTCGGGCCCGGCGGCTATCCACGGCGTCCGTTCGTCGCGATTGGTGGCGACCAGCTCGAACTTCAATCCTGACGGATCTGAGATGATGATCGATTCCTCGCCAAACCGCGGCGCCACATCCTCGACCGTGGCGCCCTGCGCCTGCAGCCTCGCCTTCCATCGATCGAGCGAGCCCGCCGGCACCGAGAAGGACGTCACCGTAATCTGGCCCGCGCCCTTCCGGCCCACCGGCACGCCGTAGTTCCCGTACGGAAACGTCGTCCAGATCGTTCCGGGGGTGCCGCGCTCGTCGCCGTAATAAAGGTGGTAGACGTGATGGTTGTCGAAGTTGACGGTCTTCTTGACGAGCCTCAATCCGAGCCCTTCGAGACAGAAGTCGAGATCCGCCTGGGCATCGTCGACCGTCGCCGTCACGTGGTGCAGGCCGAGAATGGGCAGCGCCATCAGCGGAACGATCCGCTTTCGATCGCCTCGAGCACCGCGCGCACCGCGGCTGGATCGCCGACGAAGAGGTCGGTCGGCGGCTTCCGGTAAGCCAGCATCTCGGCATAGATCGGCCCGCTCTGGTACAGGTTCAGCCCAAGGCCCGCGAGGTACTGCAGCCGGAGGTTGCGATCGCGATTGATCATCGCGTCCTTCGTCCAGGGCTTCAAATCGGACGCCCGGCCGCCGTAGGTGGCGAAGAGCTCCACGGCCGAATTGAAGCCCACCTCCCGCAGCGACTGCGCAATCGGCGCGTACTCGGGCCGCTTGAGGCGCGCTTCGATGGCCCCGACGTCGATCTTCGAGGGCCCGAGCTGGCCCATCAGGACCATGTCGTAGCCGACACCCTGGATCGTGTTGCCCCAGATCACGCCGTCTGGAAACGCCTCGAAGAACGTCGCGACCTCGCTCTTCACCGCCGCGGTGTTGCTCTCGTAGAGCTGCACGAACAGCGTGACGACGCCGCCGGGATTGAGATGCGCCTTGACGCTCTCGAAGAATTCCCGCGTGTAGAGCATCGCCGCGCCCTTCACCCACGGATCGAGCGGATCGGAGGTGATCGCGTCGAACTTCTCCTTCGACGTCAGGATGAAGTGCCGGCCATCGTCGATCGTGACGTGCACCTTGGGGTTCTTGGCGAGGTTGAAGTTGTGCTCGCCGAAGTAGGTGGTGACGACGCGCGGCACGAGCGGCTCGATCTCGGCGATCGTTTCGCGCTCCAGGGTGGGCTCGATCGATACGGCGCCCGCCGTGACGCCCGCGCCATAGCCGATGACCACGACCGTTTTCGCCTGGGTGGGAATGAGCGTCGTCAGATGGCCCAGCATGCGCTGCAGCCGCATGTCCTGCGGCTCGCTCGACGCCTGCACCTTGCCGGCGTTGTGATAGTTCAGTACGCCGTTTGGCATCCGCGTGACGGCGACCGACGCCATCATCCCCTCGCCGGTGTAGATGACCTCGCTCTCAGCGCCCCGGGTGGGCATGTAGCGCCCGTAGGCCACGAGCAGGCCCGGCACCGTATGGACGCCTCGGGCCAGCAGCATGGCCACCGCCGCCGCGAACACGAGGAACGCCGACGACAGCCACTGTGCCTTCGGGCTCACCGGCTGCGCCTCGGTCTGCTGATCGAGCACCCCCCAGGCCAACATCAGCACGCCGGCCGCCAGCGAGCAGACGATGAGGACCTGTTCGGAGCGCTGGGTGCCGAGCCAGGCGATGAGCAACAGGCTCGCGCCGAGCGACCCGACGATCGCGCCGACGGTATTGGCCGCATAGACGCCGCCCACCAACCGGCCCGGGTCCTGGCCGGGCGAGGCGACCGAGGCGAGCGCCAGCGGAAAGCTCGCGCCCCAGAGAATCGCGGCGGGCAGCATGGCCCAGAGCGCGCGCACCAGGTCGAGCTGCAGCACCACCCAGGGATCGTTCGACATCGACGGGTTGATCGGCCAGTACGGCAGCGAATCGGTCAGCATGTACGACGCCCAGGCGATGGCCCCGCACAGCAACAGCTGACACGCGCCGAGCGCCACGCGCGGCCGCTTGACCGATCGTCCCAGGGCCGCGCCGAGCGTGCTGCCGATCCCCAAGCCGAAGAGAAACACCGCGAGGATGAGCGAGAAGGTGTACACCGTGGCGCCGAATATCAGAGAAAGGATGCGCGTCCAGACCACCTCGGCGCCGAGCGCCGTCATCCCCGAAATGCCGATGGTCGTGTACACCGTCCAGGCCGCCGGCGCGCGTTCGACCGGTTTGGCCGATGGGGCCGCTTCGGCCGCCAGCGCGGGCGTCTGCCCTCCCACGAGCCACCCGATGCCGGCCACCGTCAGGTTGAGCGCGACCGCGACGTAGGTGGCCACCGCGGAGTCGTGCACGCGCAACAGGTAGAAGCCGGCCAGCAGGCTCCCCACCACGGCACCGGCGATGTTGCCGCCGTAGAAGAACCCGAGCCACGACACGCCCTGCGGCGTCGCCTCCACCCAGCGCGCCACGGCGGGCAGCGTCGCGCCCATCAGGAGCGTGGGCGGCAGCAGGCACAAGGCCGCCACGATGGATCGGATCACAATGCCGACCACGCCCGAGCCGGCCCACGCCGTGTAGACCCCGCCGACGAGCGGCATGCCCCACAGGATCAGCAGGCCGATGATCCCGATGCCGAGCTCGAGCGCCGCGTACACGCGGAGCGGATGGTGGCGCCGGGCGATGACGCGCGGCAGATAGAGACTGCCGAGACACATGCCGCCCATGAAGGTGCCGAGCAGCACGCCGAGCGAGACGGAAGAGGATCCGATGACCAGCTGGAGCAGCTGGAACCACACGATTTCGTAGATGAGGGCGGCACAGCCGCTCCCGACAAAGAGCACGAGCAGTAAAGGCATATGAGTCCTCGGAATTGCGCCCGCGGCGCGACGAACATGCTACATCAGGCGACGGTCAGGAACCTATGACACGTCAATCGCTCGGGCGGATTACCGGCAGTCTTTCACTTCGCTCGAGATGTTTCCGAGCTCGGAGGCCAGCCCGAATCCTGGGGCGTTGTCGCCGACACGGCGGACCGATCGGATGAACGTGCTGGTCTCGTCGAGCGGAAGCGTCGCCACGCTCGCGCAGAAGTTCACCCAGATGCCGTCCTGCCGCAGGTACTGTTCGACGTTCGAGAGGTAGAAGGTCGAGACCGTCGCGTCTTTCGCCTTCAGGAACTGCCCCACAGCGCGAATCGCTTTCGGCCCGCCGAAATTGCCGACGACGGGCACGAGCATGTTACGGCTCTCGAGGTCCTTCATGAACGCGAAGTTCTCCTCCGTGGCCAGGTATCCGCGCGCCACGTCCTGGCCGTCGGTGGCCGTCATCAGATCCGCATACGTCGGCTGATTCGTGCCGCCGAAGCTGCCCGTCGACGAGTACTGCAACCGCGGGCCGAACCAGTAGAACGCGTGATAGACGTCCTCGATGCCCTTGAGGTCGTCGCTCGAGAGCGCGAACCCGTGCTTGTCCCTGAGCAGACCGGTGATGGCCCGAAGATTCTCGGCGTAGAGCGCGTCGCTCGTCTGGACGTCCCAGTACGCAGCGAAGATTTCCCGGGCCGTCGACCTCGTCGTCAAGCCGGCGGGGCGGCGTTTGGCGAACAGGCGCGACACGAATTCCGCGCGGTCGGCCGACAGCTCGAAGAGCGCCTTGTACATCAGCTGCAGATCCAGATTGCCGCGCCTGATGTCGACGATGATCGCCATCGCCGGCCTGGTGGCGACAATGTAGGTGAAGTTCTGTTCGGGACCGACGCCCATGTACACGCGGCCCGGCTTGGCGATGCGCATGAGGTCGGGCACCACGAACTGGAAGCCCGATTCGTTCGACAGTAGATTGTCGGACCGGAACGAGCCGTCAGCTTCTGAAGACTCGGAGGACAGACGCCAGAATTCCTGGTCGGTCAGCCGCGCGGGCAGCGACGCCGCGGCCAGTCGCGCCGGCGCGACGAAGGGCACGGCGCTGAGCGCGAGCGAGAAGAGAAAGAGGACGAGCAGCAGAAAACGGCGCCTGGACGTCATGAACGGCCTCCAAACGGGATTGTAACGCCAGACTTCAGACTTGAGCCTTGAGACTTACAGGATTCCTCTACGTCTCGTAGTCGACGACGCGCCGCTCGGTCTGGCGCGCATCGATGAACGCCGCGAGTTCCTTGTGAACCGCGTGCACCTGGTAGCCGACGAGGGCCGCACGCGATTCGAATTCGGAATAGAGCACGACGTCACACGCCGGCTCGCCGTGGTTGAAGTCGACGCCGCCCTCGATGCGCAGCAGACCGGGAATCCTGCCCTGCACCGCGTCGATCCTGCCCTTGATCGCCCGCGCGGTCGCCTCCTTGCTGCCGCCGTCCACCGCCTTCACCCGCCACATCACGATGTGCTTGATCATGGTTGCGTACCCCCGGGCCCCGCGCCCACAATCGTGAAGCCCCTGCGGAACTCATCGGGCGGTTGATTCTTGTTCGCCTCGGCAGCCACTTCAAACGGGTGCATGATGCGGTTGCCAACCGGATCCTCGAGAATCTCGAGGGCCACGAGATCGAACTCGCCAGCTCGCCACGGCCCCGCCGGCGTGAAGAGCCACCGCGTGTCGGCGGCCTCGAGCGTGATGGTGCCGTCGACCATCCGCTTGTCCCTGGTTTCCACGCCGAGCGCACGGGCGAGCAGCCCGTGATCGAGCGGCTTGGGAAACGTGACGACCAGAGGATCGCGCGTGCCGGCGCCAGGCGCGGCCATGCGCCACGAGGACATCAGAATGGGGCTCTTATCAGCGGGCCCGACGCGGAGCTCGCGCCGATAGGCCGCCTTGAGGGGCTGCCCCTGCGCGTCGCGCCAGTCGGTCGAGATTTCCAGCACGTACTTACCGCCGGCCCGGAGCGGACGGCCCAGTTCCCTGTTCGGCCGAATGTCCTCTTTGACGCGGCCCGGATCGAAGAACAGCGTGTAGCGGGTGTGGTCGGGGTTCCAGAAGACGGCTTCGGTAGCCAGAAACGGAAGCGCCACCTCGCGCCCGGTCTGATCCAGAATCCGGACGAAGTCGTCGGCACCGGCGTTCCCCATCGGGGCAGAGAACTCGATGTAAAAGCGCAGCAGATTCTCCGGCCACACGTCGGCAGATGGATGGACCTCCGTCACGACTGTCGACGGCTCGGTCGCCACCGCTGGGATCCGCACGACCGTCGCCACCACGTCGGCTTGTCGATCCTGCACGTGGACGGGTAACCGGGCCGGGTCCAACGTCACGCGGTAGGCGCGACCCGGATCGAAGGGAAAGAGCGGCGTGAAGGTGAGGGCCGACTCGGTGACCTGGTAGCTGCCCTGCACGGGCGGAATCGACGTCGGGGAGGCATTGTCGCCGACCGTGATCCGGAGCAGCGCCTGCCACTGGTCGGTGCCGAACTGCGCCCCGCGCAAGCTCGAGAGTTCCCGCGGCGTCAGACCAGTGACTTCGACGACGGCCGGACGGGTGCGACTCGCCGGGTTCTGCTGCAGCGTGATTTGAAGAGGACCGGCCGGCGACGAGCCACCGCAGCCGCTGAAAAAAATGACGGAAACGAGGAGGGCTGAGACAAGGGGGCGGCAGGGCAAGGGGCCGAACGACCGACCCCCTGCCCCACCGTTCCGTTGCTGCATTGCGTGAAGCCGACTACGGCAGAGCGACGGCCGAGAGATTCAGTGCCGCCGGGGTGCCGGAGATCACGATCGACCGGTTCGCGTCGAGCAGATCGAGCTGCGTCACGCCCGTCATCGTCGTGACCTTTTCGTAGGGCACGCCACCGGTTTCGGTCTCGACCGGCGAGGTGATCACCGCTGCGGAACCGAACGTGGCCGTCGGTACCTTCATGACGCCGCGACTGCTGTTCGACATCAACAGGAAGTCCTTGCCGTCCTTCTGATACCGGATCATGTCGAGTGGCTGGTTGCCGGCGCCGAACTCGCCAATCGTCTCGCCGCGGAACTTCGCGCCCGTGCTCAGCTGCGACACCTGGAACCGCACAAGCGGCGTGCAGGTGTAGGAGGCGATGATGTACTGCTGGTTGGCAATCGTGTACGGGATGAAGGTCTGGATGGGCGAGCGCGTCTCGAGCCGGCGATGGTTGCCATGATAGATCTCCACGCTCGTGCCAGTGTCCGCCTTGGTGAACGGATAGCCCACCGAATACAGCTTCGAGGCGAACTCTTCGTTCGACAGGCCGGCCACGAAGACGCGGCCGTTGGCGAACGCGAGGTCCGTGATCGTCTGGCGGCGCTGGTTCGCAGCCTCGGCGCTGTTCGGAAGCGCCACGCTGGTGTAGTTGAGCGTGTCGGTCGCGACGAGCGTGATCTGGCCGGCGCCGTCCACACGCACCAGCGCGGGCTTGGCGGCCGCGCCCTGGCCACGCATCACCGAGATGTACGAGTTGCGGGTCCGCGGATGCACCGCGAGATCCGTAATGGCGATCTGGGCCACGTCGGTCCCGAGCATGGCCGCGATCTTCTGATTGATGTTGGCCACGTCCGCCGTGCCGGGGGCGCCGCCGTTGGCCTGCGCACCGAGGTCGAGGGCGAAGACGGTGGCCGCCTGGGTGTCGCCGGCGAACATCGTGCCGTCAGCCGCGAACACCATCGGACCGAGCGAGGCGAGGGTGGGCCCGACCGCGGGCACCGCCATCGGCGGAGCCGCCGCCGGGGCATAGGCCGTCAAGGCCACGAACGCGAGAACCGCAGATAGCTTGACCAGACTGATGCGCATCAAAACTCCTCCTGGAATATACCCAGTGCGTCTGCGTCTTAAGCCGCAGGCACGCTTGGTTTTTGGAACAGGTCATTAACACATCCCGTGGCGCTAATGTCAAGTGAAACAACGGTGTTAGCATCCTTGGTCATGCCACAGAGCAAGCTCATCGAGCCTGGAAGAAAGGCGCCCGCCTTCACCCTCAACGACCAGCAGGGCAAGACACACCGGCTCGCCGATTACGCCGGCCGGCCCGTGGTGCTCTACTTCTACCCCAAGGACGATACGCCGGGCTGTACGAAGGAAACGTGCGCGTTTCGAGACAATCTGCCGAAGTTCAAGGCGAGCAAGGCTGCGGTCTTCGGGGCGAGCATCCTCGACGAGGCCAGCAAGGCTCGGTTTGCCGAGAAGTTCGACGTCACCTTTCCGCTACTCGCCGACGCGGACCACGAGGTGGCGGAGAAGTATGGCGTGTGGCAAAAGAAATCGCTCTACGGCCGCGAGTTCATGGGCATCGTCCGCACGACCTACCTCATCGGCACAGACGGCAAGGTGGCGCGGCGCTGGGACAACGTGAAGGTGGACGGGCACGCGGAAGAGGTACTCGCTGCGCTCGGCGACATCTGAAAGTCTGAAGTGTGAAGTCTGAAGTCTCAAGTCGCGCCCTTCAGACTTGAGACTTCACTTTCACACGCGCACCATCTTGAGTTCCATGAGCACCATGTCGAGCACGTCGGTCGAGACGGGGACGTCTCGTCGGTCGATCGTGCGGAAGCCCAGGCCGCGGTAGAAGTCGACAAGAAATCCGTTGCCGTGCACGCAGTCCAGGCATAGACGATCGGCGTTGTGGTTATACGCGACACCGATCGCGCATCGCGTGGCCATCGGGCCCACACCGCGCCCGTGGAAGGCCGGCGCCGTGGCAAGTTTCGAGAGCCACCAGAAGGGGGCGTTGCCGAAATGATCGGCCCACGCCTTTGGCACCTCCTGCGAGAGCGTCAGGACGGCCGCCACTTCGCCTTCATATTCCAGCGCGTAGTTCCAGCCCTTCTCCTGGCAGGCGAGATACGCCTCTCTCGGGTAGTCGATCGTCCACTGACGGACGCCCTTGGTGAGCAGCCAGTCGGCCGCCCTGACGAGGATGCCGTGCGCGATGTCGAACTCTTCGTCTCGAAGTTTTCTGAAGGTGACCCCCGACATCGACACTTCGCCAGCGGGGTGGGCAAAAGTCGGCGGGGCCTCTGCGGCGGCCGCTTTCCGGCCGACGATGAGCGCCAGATCGCGCCACTGCCAGTGGCAGTCGGCGTCGGCGAACCCGATCTCGCGCAGCCAGTCGGTGTGGCTGTGCGGGTCGATCTCCAAGCTGCAGAACACGCCTCCTGGCTCGAGCAGCGACCACGCCGCTTCATACAGCTTCCGCTTACGTGCGGGGTCCTCCATGGGACGGGCCGCAAAGCCCGACACGACAAGGTCGAAGGTGCCGAGCGACGGCAGCTCGGCGTCGAGATCGTGCCAATCGAGGGTCACGCCATGCGCCTGCGGCCTGGCGCGCAGTACCATCTCCAACAGTCGTCGATCACCCGAACCCAGTTCGAGAACCCGCCGCACATCTGGAGGCATCTCGTCGAGCAACGCGGCTTCGCCGGCCGCCCGACGAGCACCGCCGCCGTCTCGCGTCATGGGGTTTTCGCCCGTTTGGTGATGGCCACCATCTCTTTGCCGCCGATCGCGGTCTTGGCGACCGTCATGCCGACCATCTGATACCCTGCCGCTCCGACCTCGAGCAGTTCCTTCTGCAACGTGCCGGTCTTCGCAGTCGCCACGAGCTTGTACTGGAACGCCGGGATGGGGGCGTCCTTGTCGCGCTCGAGAATGCAGACCACTTCGTCGCCCCCGAAGACCGACTTGAACACGGTCTGGCCGCGATACTCGAACCCCAGGTCCGCCGCCTCCTGCAGCTCCTTTTCCATCGTCGAGGTCTTGGAGGTCGCGAGCAGCTTGTACGCGAACCGACCTCGTGGCGCGCCGGACCGCGAGATCACGGCCACGACTTCGTTGCCGCCAAACGCGGTGTCGCCGCCCATGACGGCCTGAAACCGGAAGCCAGCGTCAGCCGCCTCGTTCATCTCCTTCTCCAGCGTCGACGTCTTGGTCGTCGCCAGCACGCGGAACTCGACGCCTGGGTTCGTCTGCGCGTGAAGAGCTGGCCGACACAGACTGACCGCCATGAGGACCACAACTACGGACGGGACGTGGGTGCGCATCACTCGACCTCCTTGTCGAAACGGCATTCGCATCATTATCACTGGTACTCCAGCCGTTGTCAGCGGCCGCCCGGCGCGCTACAGTGCACTCTTCCAAGCACGATTTGGAGGATTACGATGCATCGAGCCCAGGCGCCATTCCACCACCCCGTTCCTATCACCGGGCTCCTCGGCCTTCTGGTGATTGCGGCATTGTCCGCGCGGGCCCTCGGGCAGGCACCCGCCGCGGCAGTCGTCACGGCATTCGAGGGCGCGCGGCTCATCGTGGGCGACGGGCGCGCGCCCATCGAGAACGCCACGTTCATCGTCTCGGGCACTCGTGTCACTCAAGTCGGCAGGACTGCTGACGTGCGCGTGCCGGCGGGCGCGGTTCGCGTCAGCCTGGCCGGCAAGACCGTGATGCCCGCGATCATCGACACCCATACGCACCTCAGTCAGACTCGGGAAGCGCTCACCGAGGATCTCAGGCGCCGCGCCTACTACGGCGTGGGCGCCGCCTTGAGCATGGGCCAGGACCGGGGCGACGTGCCGTTTCAGATGCGGGCCCAGCCGCTGCCGGGTGCGGCGCGGTTCTTCACGGCGGGGCGCGGGATCACGATGCCCGAGCCTGGGCGAACGGAAGCGCCGTACTGGATTACCACCGAGGCGGAGGCCCGGAAGGCCGTCGAAGAGCTCGCCGCGCTGAAGGTGGACTTCGTCAAGATCTGGGTGGACGACCGCAACGGCATGTACATGAAGCTGACGCCAGCCCTCTACGGCGCGATCATCGACGAGGCGCACCGGCGCGGGCTCCGCGTCACGGCGCACATCTTCACGCTCGACGATGCCAAGGGGCTGCTGCGGGCGGGGCTCGATGCGTTCGCGCACGGCGTACGGGACAGGGATATTGACGATGAGGGCCTCGCGCTGTTTCGGGCGCGGCCGAATGTGATCGTCGTGCCGAACCTTCCGGATCGGGGCGTCGTGACCGACCTCAGCTGGCTGCGCGACAGCATCCCCGCCGGCCAGCTTCGTACGCTTCAGGAAGCCGCCACCGACCGCCCGCAGGTGCAGGCGACGTTCGGGATTCAGGCCCGCAATCTGGCGAAGCTGACGGCGGCGGGTGTGCGCATCGCCTTGGGCACCGACGGCAACACGCCGTGGGCGCCGCACGTCGAAATGGCCGACATGGTGGCGGCCGGCATGACGCCGATGCAGGTCATCGTGGCCGCGACGCGCAATTCCGCAGAGTTGCTGAGGCTCGCCGACGCGGGCACGGTGGACGTGGGCAAGAGCGCGGACTTCATCGTTCTCGACGCCAACCCGCTCGACGACATCACCAACACGCGCCGCATCGCGTCGGTCTATCTGCGCGGAGCGGCCGTGGACCGCGCCGCATTTCGGGTGGGCCAGGCGCAGGCGCCGCAGTGACGCGAATCAGCTTTGCGGCGTCGGCTCTCGAACGATCCGCAGCCCGAGGCTGAAGCCGCGATCGATCGGGCGATGCGTGTAGCGGAGGGCGCTTCGCGCGCTGTCGGCTCTGAAGTACCAGCTGCCGCCTCGAATGACTCTCAGCGGGCTCCCGCATCGAATCAGCGGATCGACGGCCGGCCCGCTCGCGTACGGGCAATGGTTGTCTTCGCACCACTCCCACACGTTGCCATGCATGTCGTGCAGTCCCCAGGCGTTGGGCGGAAACGAGCCAACGGCAACCGGCCGGCCGCGAAACGCCTCTGGCGTGCCTCCCGGCTCGTACCGCCCGTCGTAGTTCGCCTGTTCGACGGTGAGGGTCGATCCCGTGCTGTACGCGCTGCTTGTGCCCGCGCGCGCCGCGTACTCCCATTCGGCCTCGGTCGGCAGACGGAAGCGGCTGCCAGGCGACTGGAGCGTGAGGCGCTCGACGAACTCCTGGGCCTCGTACCAATTAATCTGCTCGACCGGCACGTTCCGGTCCTCTGACGGGAACCAGCTGGGATTGGATCCCATCACGGCCTGCCACTGCGCCTGGGTCACCTCGAACTTGCCGAGATAGAACGGCCGGGAGATGACGACGTCGTGCGGCGTTTCCTGCGCCTCGCGGCCGGCTTCGGAGGCGGGCGACCCCATGGTGAAGCGTCCGGCCGGCACGAGGACGAAGGCCATGCCGGTGACCGGCTCCATCCACGCCCCGGCTGGCGCGCGAGACGCGAGCGCACTGTCGCGGCTGCAGGCCACCGACAGGAAAACTGTGACACACGCGAGCGCCCTGAGCATGGCTTCGACTGAGTCTATAATGCCTCGACGCTCCTGCGATCGGAGCGTGGGAGACCTCATGGGCCGATGGCTTCGACTGGCGATCGTCGTTCTGCTCGCCGGCGCTGCGGCCGCGTCAGCGCAATCGGGCGGCCGCCCCGCTCCGCACCGGACCGACCTCGAGTACGACGGCCGCTTTACCTTCGTACGCCTGCGCTGGGGAGGTTCGTCGGGAGGCTTGATGGGGTTCCGGGGCATGAGCAGTGCCTGGAACCACGACTATCCGCGCGCCGAAGAGCACCTGGCCCTGCTGCTGAGAGAGATCACGTACATCGACGCGCGGACCGACGGCAGCCGGATCCTGGCGCTCGACGATCCGGAACTCTTCAAGTATCCGATCGCATACATGTGGGAGCCGGGCTTCTGGCAGCTGACCGATGGCGAAGCCGCCAGTTTTCGCGCGTACCTTCTCAAGGGCGGCTTCGCGATCTTCGACGACTTCGACCACGAGCACCTGTACAACCTCGAGGCGAACATGCAACGCGTCCTGCCGGGCGCGAAGTTCATCGAGCTTGACGAATCCAACCAGGTCTTCGACGTGTTCTTCCGGATGAAGACGATCTACTTCCCCGATCCGCGGATGGGGATCAGGCCCACCTATTACGGCATCTACGAGAACAACGACCCCAGCAAGCGCCTGATGGTGATCGCCAACCACAACGCCGACGTGGCCGAGTACTGGGAGTGGTCGGGCACGAGCCTGCTGCCCGTGGACGATTCGAACGAGGCCTACAAGCTCGGCATCAACTACTTCATCTACGCGCTTACGCACTAGCACACTGATGATTGCGGATTAGTGATTGCGGATTGATTGCCGATTGCTGATTTGCAGGTGACATGGCGCTGACGGCGGGATCGCGGCTGGGAGCGTACGAGATCGTCGCGCTCGTCGGCGCTGGCGGTATGGGAGAAGGTCTATCGGGCGCGTGACGCCAAGCTCAGCCGCGACGTCGCCATCAAGGTGCTCCCGGACGCGTTCGTCCACGATCCCGACCGGCTCGCCCGCTTCCAGCGCGAGGCGCAGGTACTGGCCGCGCTCAATCATCCCAACATCGCCGCCATCTACGGTCTTGAAGAATCCGGCGGCCGGCGCTTCCTCGTCCTCGAGTTCGTCGATGGCGAGTCGCTGGCGGAGCGGCTGAGGCATGTAGGGCGGGCCTTATCAGGCCCGCCGAAGCCGGACCTACTAAGGTCCGGCCTACAGGTATCCGACGCGCTGACCATCGCGCGGCAGATCATCGACGCGCTCGAGGCCGCGCACGACAAGGGCATCGTCCACCGCGACTTGAAGCCCGCCAACATCATGCTGACCGCCGAGAGCGGCCAGGTGAAGGTGCTCGACTTCGGCCTCGCGAAGTTCGAGCCCACAGGGCCGGGCGAGGCCGCGGATCTCACGAACTCGCCGACGCTCAGCGTGGCGGCGACGCGCGCGGGCACGATTCTGGGCACGGCGGCCTATATGAGCCCCGAGCAGGCGAAGGGACGTGCGGCCGACAAACGCAGCGATGTCTGGGCGTTCGGCTGCGTGCTCTACGAGATGCTCACCGGGTCGCGCGCATTCGAGGGCGAGGACCTTTCCGACACGCTCGCGGCGGTGCTGCGCGCCGAGCCGGACGCGACGAAGTATCCTGCGGACGTGCCGGCCTACCTGCGCGGAATCGTCGCGCGCTGTCTGCAGAAGGATCGCAAGGCACGCATTCCCGACATCGCCGTCGTGCGGTATCTGCTGGACGAGGCGGCCAACACGACGGAAACGCCGGGTCCAAAAGGACCCGGCCTACGTACAGGACCCGGCCTACGTACGGCGCTCGGATGGAAACTGGCGACGGCGCTCCTGCTCCTCACGACGCTCGCTGGGTTGGGGATCGCGTATCGCGCCCGGTCGGCCACGCCCGTCGTCACGCGCTTCTTCATCACGCCACCGGAGAAGACGACGTTCGCATTGGGCGCCCGCACGGGCACGACCGCCAGTATCTCGCCGGACGGAACGCGGATCGCCTTTACGGCCAGAGACGCGGCAGGCAAGGTTCAGTTGTGGGTGCGTGCGATTGATTCATTGACGGCTCAGCCGCTACCGGGCACCGACGATGCGCAAATCCCCTTCTGGTCGCCAGACAGCCGGTTTGTCGCGTTTGGGGCAGCAGGGAAGTTGCTGAAGATCGCGGCCGGCGGCGGACCACCGCAGACCTTGTGCGCCATTCCCGACGGCTTCACCGCGATGGGCACCTGGAATCGAGACGGTGTGATTGTGTTCAGTCAAGGCGCAAACTCGTCCTTGTTCCGCGTGCCCGCGTCGGGCGGTCAGCCGGTGCAGTTGACGACGCTTGCAGAGGGGCACCTGCGCCACACCGCCCCGTCATTTCTTCGTGACGGGCGCCATGTCCTGTTTCACGTGACCGCGATATCGGACGAAGAGAGCGGCGTGTATGTGGCTTCGCTCGACACCGGTGAAGCGACGCGGATCGTCGCAGCAGACACGGGCGGGCGCCACTCGGCCAAGACGGGCCACCTGCTGTTCGTCCGCCAGGGCACGCTGTTCGCGCAGTCATTCAATACGAAGACGCTGACCCTGGCGGATGAACCGTTTCCCGTGGCGGAACAGGTCGAGTCCGCGGTGTTCGACGGCGTTCTCGCCTTTTCAATCTCCGACACCGGCGTGCTGGTATATGGGATCGGTTCGAATAACCAGAGCCTCCAGATGGTCTGGGTAGACCGGCAGGGCAAGGTGAGCGGACCCGTTGGACCGCAGGGGAACTATCGAGGGCTCGACCTCTCGGTGGACGGCACGCGGATCGCCGCGCACCGTCACGACGGCACGGGTGGCGACATCTGGGTGACGGACGTGTCGCGCGGCACGACCTCGCGGTTCACATTTGACGCCTCACAGGACAATTCGTCTCCGATCTGGTCTCCCGACGGAAGCCGCATCGTCTTCGGTTCGCTCAGAGCCGGGAAGTGGGGGTTGTACCTGAAGCCTGCGAACGGCGTTGGCAGCGAAGAGCAGCTGATCGAGTCGGATAACCAGATCCTTCCGATGAGCTGGCCCGACGGGCGCTCGATCGTGTACCGCGTGAACGATCCGAAGACGACGGGCGACTTATGGACGCTTCCGTTGACCGGGGATCGGAAGGCGACTCCGATCCTGCAAACGCCCTCCAACGAAGCCCACGGCCAGATCTCGCCCGACGGGAAGTGGCTCGCGTACTCTGCCACTGAGACTGGTCGGGGAGAAATCAACGTCCAGTCATTTCCAACGGGCGCGGGCAAGTTTCAGATTTCGACCGGCGGCGGAGCATTTCCGCGTTGGCGAGGCGACGGACGGGAGCTGTACTACATGTCCGCTCTCACAGGTGGAAAGCTGATGGTCGTCGATGTCACGACGAACGGGTCCACGTTCGAAGCCGGCACGCCAAAGGAACGGTTTGACTCCGGCTACGTCAATCTGCCCCACACCGGCAACTACCACACCTACGCGGTGTCGGCCGACGGTCAGCGCTTTCTGATTCCGCGCCCCGCGAGTGTCACCGAAGCGATCGATGCGCCGATCGCGGTCGTGCTGAACTGGGCGGAGACCCTGCGGAAGTAAAAACTGAAAACTAAAAACTTAAAAGGACACTGCGCTTCTATGGTCCTTTTGACTCCGTCCTTTTGAGTTTTCCCTTTTCAGTTTTGCCTTTCTCGCAGGCGGCTGTGCTTGTATCCATAGGCGAAGTACAGCGCGAGGCCGAGCAGCATCCAGATGCCAAACCGCTCCCACGCCGTCCTCGGCAGTCCCTGCATGATGAACAGGCAGGCGGAAGCCGACAGCACGCACACGGGCCACACAAACGGCACCCTGAACGGCCGCGGACGCTCCGGATCCTTGTAGCGCAGCACGAGGACGCCGATGCTCACCAGCATGAAGGCGAACAGCGTCCCGATGTTGGTCAGGTCGTAAGTTTCGGCCGCGTCGCCGATAAGCGCCCACAGCGCCACGAACACACCAGTCAGCAACGTCGTCGTCGACGGGATGCGCGTGCGCGGATGAATCTTCGCAGCCCACTGCGGCAGCAGGCCGTCGCGCGCCATGGCGAAAAAGATGCGCGGCTGCCCGTACTGAAACACGAGCAGCACGGCCGACATGGACACGACCGCGCCCAGGGCGACGAGCCAGCCCACGGTTCTGAAGCCGGCCAGTTCGAGCGCGCGCGCCAGCGGATCGGCGACCGCCAGATCCGTGTAGGGCACCATGCCGGTCAACACGATGCCGACGATGACGTAGATGACGGTGCAGATGGCGAGGCCGCCGAGGATGCCAATCGGCAGATTGCGCTGCGGATTCTTCGTCTCTTCCGCGGCGGTCGAAATCGCGTCGAAGCCGATGTAGGCGAAAAAGACGATGGCCGCACCCTGATGGATGCCGGTGAAGCCGTTCGGCGCAAACGGCGTGTAATTGGCGGCGCTCAGGTGGGTCGCGCCGACGCCGACGAACAATGCGAGCGCGACGAGCTTGATCACGACCATGACGTTGTTGACCCTGGCGGTCTCGCGCGCGCCGCGCAGCAGCAGCCAGGTGATGAGCATCACGATGCTGAAGGCCGGCACGTGGACAAGAATCGGAATGCCGGCGATGCGGGGAGCGGTGTCGATCAGTCCGCGAATCTGCGGATCGGCGCTGAGGAGCGCCGTCCGATAGCCGGTCGTCAGCCACGCGGGCAGCTCCGCGCCGAAGCCGCGCAAGAGCGTGTTGAAATAGTCGCCCCACGAGATGGCCACGGCCACGTTGCCGACGGCGTACTCGAGAATCAGATCCCAGCCGATGATCCACGCGACGAGCTCGCCAAGCGTCGCGTACGAGTAGGCGTAGGCGCTCCCCGCCTGGGGAATCATGGCCGCGAGCTCGGCGTAGCAGAGGGCCGCCAGCGCGCAGGCGGCGCCGAGGAGGACGAACGAAAAGATGAGCGCCGGGCCGGCGCCCGCGCGGATGACCTCGCCGTTTGGCCCGACCTGACCGGCCGCGGCAGTGCCGATGGCGCCGAAGATGCCGGCGCCAATCACAGCGCCGATCGCGAGCATGATGAGGTCGCCCGCGCCGAGCGTACGCCGTAACCCGCCCGCCCCCTCCGCGTCATGCACAAGGGCCGCGATCGGCTTGCGCTCGAAGAGCTGCGACATGGACGGTCGGATTCTAACCTACGGTCCGGCTAAAGCCGGACCCCACCCCGACGACTGATTGACGTGGGGTCCGCCTTCAGGCGGACCGTGACAGGTCTCAGTTGTAGTGTCCGCCTTCAGGCGGACCGTGCGGAGCGTTCACAACGCATTGAGGCGGTAGGCGGTGTCGTTCGTGCAGACGACCAGGCCGCCGCGGGGACTGACTGCGACACCCACGAGCCCCGGGCCCGACAGCACGAGCTCCGGCTCACCCTCAGCCGGCAGCCGGTAGAGGCCGCTCACGCCCGCCAGCGCTTCGACCACGAGCAGCGAACCCTGCGCGTCGAACGCGATCCCCTGCGGACGCCCGAACCCGGTGTAGCGTGTCGTCACCGTGCCGTCACGATCGACGCGGTACACCGAGTCGTACGTGGAGAAGGTCGGCGCCGTCACATACAGCGCCCTGTCGGGTCCGACCGCGACGTGGAAGGCAGCCACGCTCGACGGCAGCGACGCGAAGATGGTGGCCTGTCCCCCTCGATCGACACGGAAGATCGTGCCCGATCGGTCGCCCACAAACAGCATCCCTTCGTCGTCGAAGGCCAGGCCGCAGGCGACGCCCAGGTCCGTGGCAAACGGCTCCACCGATCCGTCGTCCGCCACGCGATACACCGTGCCCTCGAACCGGCTGGATACGTACAGGCGATCGTCGGGACCGATGGCCATCGATGTCGGGTTGACGATGCCGGACGAGAAGGTCTCGCGGGCGCCGCTCGGCCGCACGCGGAAGATCGACACGGGCACCTGCTGGCCGCGCGTCCCGCTGTAGGTGACGTAGAGATTGCCGTCGCGATCGAACACCGGGTTGTCCACCTGGTGCAGCCCGGTGGCGAGCGGCGCCGCGATGTTGACCACGCCCGCGTCGAGGTTGTCGACGCGGACCGGCGTCGGCCCTCCGTCGAGTCCGGGAGGCACGATGACGGCAAGCTCGGTCGGCGCGGCGTAGACGATGCGCGCGCGCACGTCGCCAATCCGCACCTCGGGCGGGGACGGACCGTCGATGGAAAATCCGGCGCCTTCGAGCACGACGCGGCCGCCTTCAATCGCCGAATCGGGATGAACCGCGGTCACACGGGGTGGGGACATGGGGGAGGAGACGACACTTGTAAGTCTCAAGTCTGAAGGCTGAAGTCTTCAAACCTGAGACTTGAGCCTTGAGACTTCCTATGTGTCGTCCAGCTCGACGTTCCAATAGAGGTAGTCGCGCCAGCTTTCGGGTGCGTTGCGCAGCCCGACCGTGATGCGGATGGCCGGCGCGGACTCGGGCCGCCTGGGCGTCCTCGTCAGGTGCATGCTCGCCTCGGCCGGCGTCCGGCCGCCCTTCCGGCGGTTGCACGTGACGCAGCAGGTGACGATGTTCTCCCAGTCCTTGCGGCCGCCCTGGGCGACGGGAATGACGTGGTCGAAGGTCAGCTCGCTCGTGACATACCCGTCGCCGCAGTACTGGCAGCGGTGGTCGTCGCGCGCGTAGATATTTGCGCGCGAGAAGGGCACGTAGTCGAAGCGCCGCTTGATCCTGATGTACCGGAGCAGACGGATCACCGACGGCAGCTTGAACGTGATTGAGACGCCGTGGATCTCCCGGTCGTATACGTCGACGATCTCGACCTTCCCCTGGCACCAGAGGGTGACGGCTTTCTGCCAGTGGACGATCTTGAGCGGCTCGTATGTCGCGTTGAGAAGCAGCGTCTGTTCCATGGGCGACCCTCGCATTGTGCCCAACCCCTACAGACGTGTCAAGGCGCTGACACCATAACTGCCATCAGCACGGATGTTTAGCGTCCCGGTCTATGCCGGATCCGGGGCCGGACCGATAGCACTGATGTGCAAGGTCGCGCATCAGAGGCCGCTCGCCTGCCGCTCGCCGCCGTGCTGGCCGTGCTCGGCGCGCTCGCGAGCGCGTGCGCATCGACGAGCGTGCCCCGGCCCTACACGCCCGCGTCGATGGGCAGACGGGTCGCAGATGCCCCGGCCGCCGACACCGTGCCGACAGCACCACGCGGCTCAGAGACGTCGCGCGCCGTCATCGACACGGCCATGTCGCTGCGCGGCGTCCGGTACCGGGCTGGCGGAGCGGATCCAGAAGGATTTGATTGCAGCGGCTTCACGATGTACGTCTTCGGACAGCATGGGATCGATCTTCCCCATAGCGCCTCCGACCAGTATCACGAGGGAAAGTCCATCAAGCGGCAGGACATTGCCGCGGGCGACTTGCTCTTCTTCAAGACGGTCGGGAAGGAAGTGACGCACGTGGCGATCTCGATTGGCGGCGACCGCTTCGTCCACGCGCCAAGCTCAACCGGGATCGTGCGCGTCGAGGCGCTCGAATCGCCATACTGGTCGCCGCGCTTTCTGGGCGCGCGACGACTGTAGCGTCCGCCTTCAGGCGGACGTCAGTGCGGCCAATCCCTCCCGCAATTCCTCGACCACACCTTCCGACACCGGCATCAACGGCGAGCGCGGGACGCCGACGTCGTAGCCGGCCAGCGCAGCGGCCGCCTTCAGGCCCGGCACACCGTGGATCGACCCGACGAGCTTCACGAGCGGCAGGATCCGCTGCTGCAGCGCTCGCGCGTCATCGTGCTTTCCGGCTTGTGTCAACGCGAAGAGCCGGACGCAGATCTCTGGCGCCACACAGGAGAGCGCGAGAATGCCGCCTGAGGCGCCGAGCGACAGCGCCGTATAGAAGGTGGACGCCGACCCGCCGAGCACGCAGAAGTCTTTCGGCGTGGCGGCCACGAGATCCGAAATCTGCAGCACGTCGCTGCCCGATTCCTTCATCCCCACGATATTCGGATGTTTCGCCAGGCGCGCCACGGCGTCGGTCTGAAGATTGACGCCGGTGAGCGCGGTGAAGTTGTAGAGCAGCACCGGCACCGGGGACGCGTCGGCCACCGCCGTGTAGTGGCGCACGAAAGCCTCGCTCGTCATCCGATCTTTGTAGAAGCCGGGCGTCCGCACCAGCACCGCGTCGGCGCCGAGCGCCGCCGCCCGCTTCGCCGCCCGCACGGCGGACCGGGTGGATTCGCGTCCGGTGCCGACGATGAAGGTGCGCTTCTTGGGCACGACGTCGCGGGCCGCCGCGATCACGCGCGACGATTCGTCGTCGTCGATCAGCACGGCCTCGCCGGTCGAGCCGAGGACGACGAAACCGGTCAGCGAAGACTTGAGCCAGCGCCGGAGCGCCTTGCGCAGGCGCACGAGGTCGATGCGGTCCTTCTCGTCAAATGGCGTGGGAATCGGCGCAAGGACGCCCGTCACCTTCATGTCGCGTGATTGTATGCGACAGGCTCCGAGGCCGCGTGTGGCCTCAAGGTCCGCCTAAAGGCGGACCCCACGTACGACTGCCGTTCGAGTAGCCGTCATGTCGTGGGGTCCGGCTTCCCTGGCCTGAGCGGAGTCGAAGGCAGCCGGACCTTGCAGGACGAGGTTCACGCCGAGGACGATGAGGAACATCGCGGCCGCGGGAGCGAGCAGCCAGGGGAAATCAGCGAAGGCTCGGACGTTCGACGCGTCGTGCAGCATCGTGCCCCAACTCGCCATCGGGTCCGGGAAGCCGAGCCCGACATAGGAGAGCGTCGCCTCGGCCACGATGAACGCGGGGACGAGCACGGTGACCTCGACGGCGACGAAGCCGCGCGCGGCGGGCAGCAGATGGCGCGCAAGCAGCCGCAGATGCCCGGCCCCGAGCGCCGTGGCCGCGGCCGCGTAGTCGAGGCCGCGCTCAGCTCGCACGATCGCGCGCACGCCGCGCGCGACAAACGGCGCGCCGACGACGGCGAAGATCGTCGCGAGCAGCAGGAAGACGGTGCTCGGCTCGAGCACGAGCGGCAGCACTGATCGGAGCGCCAGCACGACGTACATCGCCGGCAGGACCATCAGCACATCGGACGCGCGCATCAACCCATCGTCGATCGGGCCGCCGACGTAGCCCGCGACCCCGCCGACCAGTGCCCCGATGAGCGTGGCGCCAAGCACCGCGACCAGCGCGAGCCCGAGCGAGATCCGAGCACCGAAGAGCACGCGGCTGAACACGTCGCGGCCATAGCTATCGGTGCCAAGGAGCAACAGCGGCGCCCGCGCCTCGTCTGCGGACACGACCAGATGCCCGCCGCTCAGCCATACAAGCGGCACACGAACCGATCGATCCTCTTCATAGCGCTGTTCGAGCTGGCTGACGAGCGTCCAGCGGTAGATGAACGGCCGATGCCACGCCCCATCGTCGCCGCGAAGGTGCGGCCGCGTGGGCGGCGCGTTCAAGAGGCCGCGGAACGACTGGTCGCTCGCATGCGGCGCGAGCAGGGGAGCCGCAACGGCGGCGAGAATCGCGAGCGCGAGGACGGCCGCACCACACACGCGCATGGCTCAGGACTCGGCGGCGCGCGGGTCCACCAGGGCCAGCGCCGCGTCGGACAGCAGCGTCCCGAATGCGAGAAAGATCGCACCGGCGCCGGCGCAGCCGACGACGAGATAAATGTCGCGCGCGCGGAGCGCGGCCAGCATCAGAGAGCCGAGGCCCTGCCAGCCGGTGATGAATTCGACGGCGAACGATCCGCCGAGCAGCGTGCCGACCACGAGGCCGTAGACGGCGGCGACCGGACGGAGCCCGGCCTTGAGCGCGTCGCGCCAGACGACGCGCCGCCGCGACACGCCGCGGGCGAGCGCCGCAAGCACGAACGGCTGCCCCATCACCTCGGACATCGCCTGCGCGGCCAGCCGTTCGAACATGGCCGCGAGGGGCAACGCCAGCGCCAGCGCCGGCACGATGAGGTGCCACAGGAGATCCATCGTGATGCCGGTGGAGGGCGCGCCCGGCGATCGCATGCCGCCGATAGGCGCCCATCCGGTGCGCGCGGCGACAAAGACCAGTGCGAGCGAGGTCAGCAGCGGCGGCATCGACAGCAGAACGAGCGACGCGCCTCGAATGGCGCCCGCCGGCACGCCGCCCCGCCGGCTGCCGGTGAACACGCCGAGCGGAAGACCGATGAGCGTGGCGGCGACGAGCGCGGTCAGCGCGAGGGCGGCCGTGTTCGCGGCCCGTTCAGGAATGAGGTCGCCGACCGGCCGGTCGTAGAGGAACGACCGCCCGAAGTCCAGCCGTGCGGCTCGTCTCAGCCACTCGAGGTACTGCTCGCCGAGCGATCTGTTCAATCCAAGCCGTTCGCGCATCTGCTCGACCGTCCTGAGGTCCGCGCCGATGCCGAGCGTTTCGGTGACGTAGTCGCCCTTGGCAAGCCGCGTAAGCACGAACGACCCGGACGAGACGGCGAACACCAGGAAGAGGGCAAACGCCAGCCGCCTCAGAAGGTAGTTCACGGCATCACCGCCACCGTGTCCGGCGACCATAATAGCTGCGGCCGCGACACGGCTGGCGTGAGATTGACAACACGGGAGGATGCCGCCACGTAGACCCGCGGCGCGACGAAATAGACGACTGGCAGGTGCTCGGCGAACACCTTCTGCACCTGGTCGAAGAGCCGCTTGCGCTCGGTCTCGCTGAGCGCCGCACTCTGGCGGGTCATCAGCTCGTCGATCCGCCGCTCCCAATCCGTCGCCGGCGTCTTCTGCGACACGTTCCACAGATGCTGGCTTCCGGAGCTGAACCAGAAGTCTGGCGTAACCGCCGGGTCGGTGTCGCTCATGGACACGTTGAAGTAGATCGCTTCGTACGTGCCCGTCCCCCACCGCTCGAAGAGCGCCGTGGCGTCGAGCGCCACGACGTCGACCTCGAGGCCAACCTTCTTGAGCTCGTCGCGGATGACGTTGGAGCCGCGCTCGACCGATGGCCGCCCTTTCTGGGTGATGAGCGTGAAGCGCGCCGGCAGGCCGTTGTCGTCCTCGGCCACGCCGTCGCCGTCGCGATCCGAGAGCCCAATGGTGGCCAGCACGAGCTTCGCGGCGTCCAGATCGACCGCCGGCTTGCGGATCGCGTCCCAGTACCATTTCTTGTTGGCTTCGGTAATCGGTCCATAGACGGGCACGCCCGCGCCGAGAAACACCGTATCGGCGAACGCCTTCCGGTCGACCGCCAGCGAAATCGCGTGCCGCAGCTCGTCGCGCTGCAGCCACGCAGCTCGGGGATCGTCGGCAAAGGCGCCCGGCTTGAGGTTGAACCACAGGCTGTCGGGATTGAGCGCCCCGCCCAGATCGAGCAGCTGCACGCGCCCCTCTTCTTCTGCGCGCTTGAGCGGCGCATACGCCTCGGGGGCGATCTCGCTCGTCATCATGTCGATCTGCCCCGCTTCGAGCCTGAGCGTCTCCGCGTTCTGGTCCGGAATGATCTCGACGGTGATGCGATCGAGATAGGGCAGCTGGGCGCCGTCGGCGCCTCTTCGAAAATAGCGCGGATTGCGATTGAAGACGAGGCGCTGGCCGGGCAGATACTCGGACAGCACGAACGGCCCGAGGCCGACGATCTCTGAGGGCGGCGTCGACAGATTCCAGGCGCTGGCGAATGTCCCGGCCCTGAGCGCGGGTTCGAGCTTGTGGCGTGGCAGGATGGGCAGGTTGTCGAGCAGACGAAGGCCCGCGGCGAAGGGCGCCGCAAATGTGATGACAACCGTCTGGGGACCGGCCGCGGCGACCGTCAGCCTCTTGCCGCCCGCTTCGAGGGAATCGGCGAGCGTACTGCCGGATCTCTCGTCATAGGCCGCCTGGAACGCGAACACCACGTCGGCGGATGTGAAGGGCTGCCCGTCGGAGAAAACGACGTCGGGCCGGAGCTTGAGCGTGTATCGCAGACCGTCAGGCGAGCGAGTCCAGCTCTCCGCCAGCCACGGCTCCACCTCCTGCGTCACCTTGTTGATGCGGACCAGCTTGGCCTGCGTGAGGCTCGACACCAGGTCGGTGCTCGAATCGCGACCGCCATGGCGATTGAGAGAGCGAGGCTCGGTGCGAATCGACGCGATCAGGGTGCCGCCGCGTGGAACGCCGGCCGGCGTGGTGCCACTCGGTGCGCCGGCGGCGTTGGGAGCCGGCGCCTGCTCGGACCGGCAGCCCACGGTACCCGTGAGCGCGACGGCCAGGACGATGATGATCCCGAGGCGGCGCGTTTGTCTGGTCAAAAGCTGGCCGAGTGGCCAGCAAGCTGGCCGACTGAAATTGTGTGCCGAAAGTCTCATCCGCGGGCCTTTGCGTGCAAAAGCGGCACGATCACAGTCCTGACCGCCTGCCGGCCAGATTCTTGTCCGCCTCCGGCCTGCTCGAAGGGCCGGCACAGAATGTCATGCTAGTGCATTAACTCGCTGGTCAGCAAACAGTTGCGGCTATTCCTCGTCTCGATATCCCTGCCCCGGCGCCTCTGGCACTTGCCCTGCCTTACACATCCCTGCCTGGAGGGAATCGTAATGGCACCATCTGCTCAGACTTCTGCCGAGGGTTTCGCCCCTCATATCGGCCGTAGCGTCTTGCTGGACCATGCCGCGCAGCTGCTGGGCGTCTCGCGCCGGACCATCTATAACCGCATCCGCGAGGGCCGGCTTCACACAGTTCGGACGATCGGAGGCAGCCAACGCGTTCTGCTCGAGTCGGTGGAACAGCTGCAGGCGGAGCGATCGAAGATGCGCGCCGCGCCTCCTCCCGCGAGCACCGACAAACGCTCGTCGAGCATCACGGCGATCGTCCTGGCGCTCGTGTGCGCCGCGGCCGGCGCGCCCGCCGAGGCGGCGCATCGCGCGCGTCTCTCCGCGGACCTCTCGGACCACCTCGCCGCCGGCTCGCCGGCCATCGACGTCATCGTCCACGGCGACAAGGCGACGGTTGACGCGCTGGCCGCGCGGTATAACGTCAAGGTCAAGCGCCAACTGCGGAGCGGGGCCGTCCTGCGCCTCTCGGCCGGTCAGCTTGCCGCGGTCCAGGCCGACGAGGCGGTCGAGCACCTCTCCGGCGACGTTCGACTGCGATCGACCACTGACGTGACGGCGGAGAGCATTGGCGCCGACCAGGTCTGGGCGGGGGTCGGCGACCTGTCGGCGCTTTCTGGCGCGGGTGTTGGCATCGCCGTGATCGACTCGGGGATCGACGGGCGGCACAGCGCGCTCAGACATCGGGTGGTCGTGACGGTGGACTTTACCGGCGGCCGGGGCGGCGACCTCTACGGGCACGGGACGCATGTGGCGTCGATCATCGCCGGCCAGGCCGGGCGCACGTCGGACACATCCGACTACCGCGGCATCGCGTCGGGGGCGTACCTCATCAACCTGCGTGCGCTTGACGAGGAGGGAGCCGGGTATGCGAGCGATGTGATCGAGGCGATCGACTGGGCGATCGAGCACCGCCGGCAGTACAACATCCGCGTCATCAACTTGTCGCTCGGTGCGCCGGTGTTGCAGTCATTCCGGGACGATCCGCTGTGCGAGGCCGTCGAGCGCGCGTACCGAGCGGGCATCGTCGTGGTGGCCGCGGCCGGGAACTTCGGGAAGACCGCCGACGGGAAGACGGTATTTGGCGGGATTACGTCGCCGGCCAACAGTCCGTATGCGATTGCGGTCGGGGCGGTGGACACGCACGGGACGGCGCAGCGGTCCGATGACACGATGGCGAGCTACAGCTCGCGTGGGCCGACGCGGTACGACCTGATCATCAAGCCGGATCTGTCGGCGCCGGGCAGTCGCATCGTCGGGGCGGAGGCGGCCGATTCGTATCTGTCGCGGATGCATGGCGATCGGCATGTGACCGGTAGCGGGATGAACGCGTATATCCAGTTGTCTGGGACGAGTCAGGCGGCTGCGGTCACGAGCGGTTCGGTCGCGCTGCTGCTGGAACAGCGTCCGAATCTTCGGCTCGGCGAAGCGAACGTCCTGCTGCAGCTGACTAGTGCCCCTGTTCGGTCGACGGGGCTTCTCATTGGCGGTGCCGGTAGTTTGAACGTATTGGCGGCCGTTACGTTGTCTGTAGATAGCCCGTCGGCGCCACTTCCTACAACTCAGATTGGCTCCGAGCCAATCGAGTCCGGAGGGATTGTCATCGCGAGTTCGGTGCCGGCCCGATTCGCCAGGAGGCTTACGCGCCATCAAGTAGGTGGCTCGAACAAGGCTTCACGTTCGTCGACCAAGAGGGCGCGGCCATCGACGATCCTTTGGTCGGACACGATCCTCTGGTCCGATACGATCCTTTGGTCCGACACCATCCTCTGGTCTGACACGATCCTCTGGTCCGACACCATCCTCTGGTCCGACACCATCCTCTGGTCCGACACCATCCTTTGGTCCGACACCATCCTTTGGTCTGACTAGGCATTCAAGCTGGCAGGCGGCTGATTTCGTTACCTTGGGAGGTTACATTGAGATCACTAATCATTTGGGGCGATTGACCCGATAATACGCGGGGCCGTCTGCACTGGCGGTCCTTGAACCTATGCAAATGTTCGCGAAGCTGAGGCCTAGCGCCAAGGCTTACGTCGCCAGTGTAGCCGTAGCCGGCATCGCGACGGTGCTGCACTCGGTAAGCAGCCTGTACTCCGAGCCAATTGGACCGCAATGGCTCATCCTGGCTGCGCTGACGGTCCTTACCGGCTCGTTCACAATCAAAGTCCCCTCAATTACCGCAAGAATCTCGGTTTCCGAAACCTTCGTCTTTGCCTCCGTACTACTCTTTGGTGCGGCGGCCGGAACGCTAACGGTCCTTCTAGAGACCCTAATCGTTTCTCTATGGCTGAAACCACAGGCCAGATCCTTGCCGCGGCTGCTGTTCAACATCGGGTCGTCAGCCGTCTCTATCTGGTTTTCGGCCACGGTGTTCTATCAGTGGCCCGGCATGCAGCCGTACTCACGGCAAGCAACCCCGTTGGTTAGCCTTTTCGTTCCGCTGTCTATCATGACAGTGTTGTATTTCCTATCGAACAGCTGGCTTGTTGCGATCGCGCTGGCGTTCGAACGGAGACAATCCGCTTCCGAGATTTGGTGGAAAAACTTCACATGGCTTTCCGTTAACTATTTCAGTGGAGCGTCCCTAGCGGCCCTCATTGTTACTTACACTCGCGACCTTGAGTTCAGTACCTTGGCGGTGATTGTCCCACTGCTCGTCATCTCATATCTAACCTTCAAGACGGCGATGGCTCGAGTGGAAGACAGCAATCGCCATCTTGGTGAATTGAACGAACTCTACCTTTCAACCATCGAGACTCTCGCCATGGCGATCGACGCCAAAGACCAGATCACGCATGGCCACATACGACGCGTTCAGACCTACGCTGTTGGTCTTGCCCAAAAGCTCGGCGTTGCAGACGACAAGCTGATAAGAGCAATCGAGGCTGCGTCGTTGCTCCATGACACAGGCAAATTGGCCGTTCCTGAATACATCTTGAACAAGCCTGGAAAGTTGTCAGCTGCCGAGTTCGAGAAGATGAAACTTCACGCCAGCGTCGGCGCCGATATTCTGTCGGCTGTTCCCTTTCCTTTCCCGGTCGTACCGATCGTTAGGCATCATCACGAGAATTGGGATGGCACGGGCTATCCAACAGGCTTGAAGGGGACGGACATCCCCATCGGAGCGAGGATTCTGTCTGTGGTCGACTGCTTTGATGCGCTGACCTCTGATCGGCCTTATCGACCCAAGCTCTCTGACGATGACGCGCTGCGGATTCTCACGGAGCGACGCGGCAACATGTACGATCCACTGGTCGTCGATACCTTTGTGCAGGTTCATCGAGAGATCGCCCCAGAAGGCCCGCCGGGCGGGCCACCGCAAGATGTTTTGGAGGAAATCGCAAGCACTCTAAAGAATGTTCTTCCGCATCCCGCAGTTCAACACGCCGACGCCGTTGGAATCGGCCTACCGTTCACAGCCAACGAACCAGCCCGAATTCGAGTTGGCGAAGGGAGCGTCACTCTTGTGCGGGACGCAATTGGGGAGTACCTGAAGCAACTGATTCCCTTCTCAGTCTGCGTTCTGTACGTTAACGACATCACCACCGCTGAGCTAGAAGCCGCGCATGTAGTGGGAGACGCTTGGGCGAGCGTCAAGGGACTTCGTATCCCGATAGGGCAAAAGTTAAGTGGTTGGGTTGCAGCTAACCGTCAAGCCATTTCAAACTCTGATCCCACGCTCGACCTTGGCGTCTTGGCCCAGGGCCTGCCGTCACAGTTGAGAAGTTGCCTCAGTGTTCCACTCCTTTTTAAGGATGAACTGATCGGAGTGTTAACACTCTATTCCACTACCCTGAACGGGTTCGATGACAGTCACCAAAAGGTCGCCGAAAGCGTGGCGCACGATCTCGCACGAATGCTTAAGCTTGCGGAAGAGCTTGACACACTCGAAACTGGTGGACGCAGTCAAAGCTCATCCAAGTTCGTCCGAGCAAGACACCAGTCAGCAGCTACACGCACTGCCTAGGGTCTCACGCCACTCATGGAATCCGATCGACACAACGGCGCTGAGCATTCCTGTCGGCAGTCCCTCGTCCACTTCGTCGTTGGCCTCACCTCGCCCTCTTCCCTTCGGCACTTTGGCGTGCCCAACCTCTGAACTGTTCGGCAAAGGATTCTCCCATGAAGCCTTTCGAGCAGGCAAAACAACTGACACGGGCAGGATGTTTCCTCGACGCCCTGCAGCACTTGGCGTTCGAGGACTCTCGCCACCCAGACCTGACTGCTGCACACGTTCTCAAGGCCGAATTACTTGAAAGACTCGGCAGGCAAGGCCAGAGTCGGGCTGCGGTGTCGTTAGTCTTGAAGGCCAGAAACCTGACGCCATCTCAACAGAGCGCTTGTGAGTATGTATCGGGTCGACTTGATCTCGAAGATGGAGATGTGCGCGGTGCCATCGCTCATTTGCATCGCGCTATCGCTCTCGCGCATCAAGGCAACGATCTCGAACGGCTCGCTTGGGCACACATCGCGTTTTTGCTAGTCGTGACCGACATCTCTGGCCCAGATGCAACAAGTCTTCTGGTACCTGAAGTCCGACTGAACGTAACAAGACTTGGAGATGCACAGATCACGGCCGCCCTTCATGTATTTGTGGGCGAGATGGAGGCCAAGCAGGGGCTTTATGAAAGCGCGCTGCGTCATGCGAATCTAGCCCTGGATATTCTGCCGACATCTCCGAACGCATGGCTCGCTGCTGTAGCTGAGAACATCAGGGCCGCTTACTGCATCGTCCACTCAGATTACGCTGCGGGTCTGTCTCATGGATTTAGAGCACTGGAACTGGCTGAACGGTCGGGCGTCGCGAGGACGTGCAGAGCTTGTCTTGGCAATCTCGGTAATCTGTTCTTCGCACTTGGTGAGTTTGATCGTGCGGTGGAATATCTCGAACGGGCAATCGCCACGCTGCCTTCCGCTGGAGAAAATCGCAACGCGAGTCTCGACAACATTGCCAAGGTTCGGTTGACCCAAGGTCGCCTTGACGAGTGTGAACGATTGCTCGACAGCGTCGGCGAATCAATTCGAGTCGAGACCGATCTTGCGTTGTATGCACATCGACATGCCCAAATCACGCGAATACAGTTGCTGGCACGGCAGAATCGGCTGGCCGAAGCTCTTGAACTTGCAGGGGCTGTTTCGTCTCTGGCGGCGCGTACCGGAGATGAACTCCTGGGAAACACCGTTCTCCTAACGAGAGCTGAACTATTGGTGAGTATTGGTCGCGCTGGCGAATCAATGCCGGCACTGGCACAAGTGAGCGCGTTGTTGCATGCGAGGCCCATTGAGATGCACGCGCAGTATGAGCGAATTCTTGGGGCTGCCGCCTCTGCGGATGGGGACTTGAAGCATGGCGCGTCTCATTTCCGCCGGGCACGGCGAATCTGTTTGAGCTTGCGGAGTGCTCCAGGATTGGTTGAACTTGAACGTTGTTGGACGGCGTCGAGATTACCCTCGGACGAATCCGCGTTCACAGATCACGTCGGTCCTGTGACTAACCTTAGTAGCAGGATCTCGAGAGCCTCAGATTCGGACGTTCTTTCAGACGTCGCGTCAATCATGCTCCACACGGGCCGACCGGAGTTGGTCGCACACGAGGTCGTTGACCTCCTTAACTCCGTGGGCTGCGTCCAGTACGCCACTGCCATCGCACGCGCCGCCGACGGCTCGATCACCAACCTCGCACACGCCGGCGCGCCGCCCGACCAGTCCGCACCCGAGCACGCGACGCGGCGCCTCCCGATCGGCGCCGCCGCAGACCGTCAGATCGAAGTCCTCGTCGCCGCCAAACCCGACGTCGAATCCGCCGCCACCATCAACGCCGTCGTCATGCTGCTCTCCACGTTGCACGAGCTCGAACGCGCCCGCGCCGAGCGTGAAGATCGCGCCACCCTCTGGCCTATCGACGAGCTGCCCGGCGAGGACGGCAGCGCCGTGGTCGGCGGCCACATGCGCGAAATGATGGCCATGGCCAGACAGATCGCCAACGCCAACGTCGCCGTGCTGATTACCGGCGAGAGCGGCACAGGCAAGGAACTGGTGGCGCGGGCCGTCCACAGCCATTCCATCCGCGCCCGCAAGCCGTTCATTCCGTTCAACTGTTCCGCCGTTCCCCGCGATCTGCTCGAGAGCCAGCTCTTCGGCCACCGCCGCGGCGCGTTCACTGGCGCCGACCGTGATAGCCCGGGTGTGGTCCGCAGCGCGCGCGACGGCACGCTGTTTCTCGACGAGATCGGCGACCTCAGCCTTGATCTGCAGCCAAAACTCCTTCGGTTTCTCGAATCGGGCGAGATCTGTCCGGTCGGCGAATCGACGCCGTTCACCGTCGACGTCCGCATCATCGCAGCCACCAATGCCAACCTCGCGACCTTGGTGCGCGATGGCCGGTTTCGGGAGGATCTCTTCTATCGGCTCGACGTGGTCCACCTCGCGGTCAAGCCGCTCCGTGAGCGCCGCGACGAAATTCCCGCGCTCGCCAACCACTTCGTCAGACGCTCGGCCATCGAGTTCCAAAAAGGCTTCGTCCGTTTCGCAGAAGAAGCAATGGAGCGGCTGCTGCTCTACACCTGGCCCGGCAACGTCCGGCAGCTCCACAACGAAATCCGCCGGATGGTGGCGCTCGCCGATCCGAACTCGGTGCTCGGCCCGGCCGCAGTCTCGAAAGACATCCTCCGCGAGACACCCGCGCCGGCCGCACAGCGACCGGCGCCAAGGGGCCAGGAAATCGCCGTGGCCCTCACCGACAAGCTCCAGCCAACGCTGTCGCGCATCGAATGCGAGATGATCAAAGCCGCCCTTCGGGATCATCACGGCAAAGTCGACGCCACGGCGAAGGCGCTCGGAATCTCGCGGAAGGGGCTCTATCTGAAACGGCAGCGCCTGGGGTTGTAGCGCGGGGATCGGGAAGCCCAGAGCGGGATTCAAGCGGTCGGCGCGTCTACTCGGCTACCAGCAGCATCCCGTTCATCATCTGCGCGTGCGGCGTGCAGCGGTAGTCATACCGGCCGGGTTTATCCGGCGCGCGGAAGGACACGCTGCCGGTCCCCAGGCCGCGAATCGGCTCCATCGCCACCTGAAGCGACGTGACGGCGAAGTTGTGTGTCATCCCGGGCTCTTCGTTGCGCACGACGACCCGAAGCTCTTCACCTGGCTTGAGCCGCAGCGTCGGGTTCGGAACGTCCGATCCCGGCAGATAGAACGTCATGTCCCGCACCACCAGCACCACTTCTCTGGGCGCAGGACGCGGGTTGGCGGCAATCAGGGGGATCAGCGCAAACAGGCCAATCCCACCGGCCACGGCGACCAGGAAGGCGGCCCGACTGATGGCCGAAGAACGACGGAAAAAGACCGAGAGCGTTTTCATCTGCGTATCATCCCTGTCATCCAATGAGCATGCCCGTCGCGTACATCACGACAAACCCGGCCACAAGCCCCGCCATCACGTGGCTCGCCGCGAACGACCGCACCAGCGGTTGATCGCGCGCCATCTGCTTGCCAATCTGCAGGACCACCTGCGCGATCGCTCCCGCGCCAACCCCAAGGAACAGCACCGACCAGACCGGCGAATACACCAGCCCGCCGATCCACGCACCCGCGATCGTCGGAAGGCCGCCAATGAGCCCGAGCTTGATCAGTTCGCCGGTCCGCACAGGGTTTCCATGGTCGCGCCCGAGCGGCGCCACGATCGCGAGGCCCTCGGTCGTGTTGTGCAGCGTGAAGCCAACGATGAGCAGCGTGCCGAGCGCTGCCTCGCCCAAGGCGAACGCCGCGCCAATCGCGAGTCCTTCGCCAAGATTGTGCAGGCCGATGCCCACGGCGACGAGCAGGGCGAGCACACGGCCGTCACCGACCACCGGGCCCGCGGCACGTGCCGCCTGGCGGCGCCCGCGCAGCCAGACGCCGAGACTCTCGAGTCCGAGGTAAGCGCCGAGCGCCCCGAAGACGAAGAGCGTGGACCCCTGGAACGACGCGGGAATGGCGCCGGCGATCTCCAGGCCCTCGTGCGTCGCGTCCACCAGCAGGAACAGCAGCAGGCCCACCGTCAGCGCCAGCAGAAAATCGAGGCTCCGGCGCCCGAGTTGCGACACGACGGGAAACCAGAGCAGGCCAATCGCGACCGGCAACACGCCCACGTACACGCCCATCAGCGTAAACAGGCCCAGCGCCCGCGCGCCCGCCTTGGGCGTCGTCACGGCCACCGCGATCTGGTGCTCGAAGGTCGCGCCGGTGGACGTCACGATCCGGACCATGTGCGTGTCGCCCTGGACCCACGGGTACGGGATCGTCAGCCTCGTCCTGGCCAGATGCCGGAGCTCGGTGCCCCCCTCGGACGTGAACGACCAGTAGGCATCGTCGACCTGAACCTGCGCGATCGTCACCTGGTCGGGGCCGTCGTTCAGAACCGACGCGACGATGCCGTCCGGGCTGAGCTCGACGCGCTGGAACGTGAGGCGCTCGACGGGCGGATAGTCCTCGCCGCGCAGGAGGCCGGCCGGGCCCTGCCACAACATGGCCGAGAGGAGCGCCGCGAGGAGCGCAAAAGGCAGAAGGGCCTTGAGCCACATCAGGCCGTTGGAGGGCGGCGCGAGAGTCGCGTCAGGCTTAACGTTCACGACTGGGCCGCCCTCGAGCGAAACAGGCCCATCCAGCCGAGCTCGGCGAACTCGGTCTGGTGCGCGTGGAACATGAAATCGCCGGGATAGCGGAAGCGCATCTCGATCACCGCGCGCTCGCCTTGGCAGAGCATCACCGTGTCGGTGTGCTCCACCGGCGCGCCCCGCGTGCCAGTCCGGGCTACATCGAAGAACATGCCGTGCATGTGCAGGCTGTTGATCAGATCGAATTCGGTCAGGTTGACGAGGTAGATCCGGACGAGCCGGCCCACCTCGACCGCAATCGGTTCGTGCATGTAGAAGTTGCCGATGGTGTTGACCGCGTATACCTCGTTGTCTGCGTCGAAATTGGTGTCAAACGCGTTCATCACCATCACGAGCTCGTCGGCAGCCGGGCGGGGCTCGCGCGGATCGATCAGAAACACGCCGTAGAGACCCTTGTGGATGTGCCGCTTGAGCGGCGCCGTGTGGCAGTGATAGAGGTGCAGCCCGTACGGCTCGGCGTCGAATTCGTAGACGAAACGCTCGCCCGGAAGCACTTGTTGATCGGGCAGCGAGCCGTCCATTTCCGGCGGGTGCCAGCCATGGAAATGAATCGAGTGGGGGTGCGAGCCCTGATTGATGAAGTTCACCCTGACGCGGTCGCCTTCGGTCGCGCGGATGGTCGGGCCGGGCACCTGGCCGTTGTAGGTCCATGCCGGGAAGTGCACGCCGGGGACAATCTCGATCTCGCGGTCGACGGCGTACATCTCGTACTCGCGCAGCAAGCTGCCGTCGGGGCGCCGGGTTTCGCGATAGAACTTCGACCGTTCTGTGGCCGGCAGGTGCGAGAAGTTCCAGCTGCGAAGATAGATTGAGGGATCGAAGATGGACCTGTCGGCGCGCCCGACGGGGCCCATCGCATGGGTTGTGTGCCCGAAGTTTTCTCGCTGCTGTGGGTTAGCGTCCTGAGCGCCGGAGACGGCGGCGACACTGCCAGCGACGGCCGTCGCGGCAGCCTGAAGCCAGGAGCGCCTCGTGAGATCGACCTTGCTCATAGTTTTGAGCTGTCAAAATATCACATCACCATCGCTCAATATACTCATTTCTGCAGTCAAAATACTCATCGAGGGGCCACGCCGTCTAACTGCTTGCTTGTGAAGCAATTGATGAAGCTGTCATCATGCTCGACTGCTGAGGGCTCACAACTAATCCTGCGATGCCAGAAACGACGTCAAGGACCATACAAGGCTGGCGTTTACCGTCCTCCGCAAACAGCCTCCCCGAGGTGCACGGCTCCATCTCCATACCAGCCGGAGCGGGGTTCTGGCGCAAGATGATGGCCTTCGCCGGCCCTGGCTACCTCGTCGCCGTCGGCTACATGGACCCGGGCAACTGGGCCACCGACCTGGCCGGCGGCGCCCGCTACGGCTACACGCTGCTCTCCGTCATCATGATCTCCAACCTGATGGCGATCCTGCTCCAGGCGCTCGCCGCGCGCCTCGGCATCGCGAGCGGCCGCGACCTGGCCCAGGCCTGCCGCGACAGCTACTCCAAGCCCACGACGATTTTTCTCTGGGTCCTCTGCGAGATCGCCATCGCGGCCTGCGACCTCGCCGAAGTGATCGGCGCGGCCATCGCGCTCAACCTGCTGTTCGATCTGCCGCTGCTCTGGGGCGTCATCCTCACCGCGCTCGACGTCCTCATCGTGCTGTTCCTGCAGCACCGTGGCTTCCGCTACGTCGAATCGCTTGTCGTCGGCCTGATCGTCCTCATCGCCGGATCGTTTGCCGTCGAGCTGTGGCTGGCACGCCCGGACGCCGCGGCCGTCGCCTTCGGCTTCGTCCCGCAGACGAGCATCCTGCGCGACCCGTCGATGCTCTACATCGCCATCGGCATCCTCGGCGCGACCGTGATGCCGCACAACCTGTACTTGCACTCGTCCATCGTGCAGACGCGCAAGTACGGCGACTCGCACGAGAGCAAAGCCGAAGCGATCCGGTTCGCGACCATCGACTCGAGCTTCGCGCTGATGTTCGCGCTCTTCATCAACGCCGCCATCCTCATCATGGCGTCGGCCGTCTTCCACAACTCGGGCAACGAGAACGTGGCCGACATCGGCGATGCCTACCTGCTGCTGTCCCCGCTCCTGGGCACGACACTGGCGAGCACGCTCTTCGCCGTGGCGCTGCTCTGCTCGGGACAGAACGCGACGCTCACCGGCACGCTCGCCGGCCAGATCGTCATGGAAGGCTTCATCAACATCCGCCTGCGTCCCTGGCTCCGCCGCCTCATCACCCGGCTCATCGCCATCATCCCGGCCATCATCGTCATCGCGATCTACGGAGACGCCGGCACGGGCCCACTCCTCATCCTCAGCCAGGTGGTGCTCAGCCTGCAGCTGCCCTTTGCCGTGTTTCCCCTGGTGATGTTCACGAGCGATCGCCATAAGATGGGCGCGTTCGTGACGCCGCAGTGGGTGCAGGCGCTGGCGTGGACGGTGGCGGTCGTCATCGCCGCGCTCAACCTCTGGCTTCTCTATCAGACGTTCGCTGGCTGACATGTACAAACGCATCCTGGTCGCCGTCGAGAACTCGGTGGCCGACCGCACGATCATCGCGCACGTCACCAGGCTCGCGAAGCTCACCGGCGCCGAGCTCGTCCTGGTCCACGTCGCGGACGGCTGGGTCGCCCGCCATTTCGACGACCTGAAGCTGCGCGAGTCGGAAGAAATGAAGAACGACCGCGCCTACCTCGAAGGTCTCCGCGCCGAGCTCGCCGGCCAGGGGTTCAAGGTCGACGCACGCCTGGCCATGGGCGACCCGGCGACCGAGCTCGTCAAGGCCGCCGAGGACCAGCAGGTCGATCTCATCGCGATGTCCACGCACGGCCATCGCTTCATCTCCGATCTGCTCTACGGCGCGACGGCGGATCGCGTGCGCCATCAGGTCAAGGTTCCCGTGCTGTTGTTGAAAGCGCAGTAAGACGCTAAACGAGCCGCCGGCCTTTCAGGCGCTCGAGGATCCGGAGCGGCGATCCTTCGGGCTCGCGCATCGCGTCCACTGGCAGCAAAAACGTCTGCTCGAGCTGATACTGCCCCGCCATCGCCGCGTGGCTCACCTGATCGGTGAATGCCATCCACGTCGAGCCCGCAGGAAAATCGATCGCAGTCTGCCGCGTGTCGGCCTGATAGGCCGCGTCGGCCTTCATCGCGTCGTGAAGCTGCAGCATCAGCGCGTCGTAGGCCGAGCGGCGGCTCTTGGTGATGTGCAGCAGCCTCAGCATGGCGGCGCTGCCGGCGATCGGCAAGCGCAGCCGCGGCAGGAACCGTTCGGCCAGCTCGCCGAACGGCCCACTCACCCGCCACGCCCGCGGGCGCCCCTCGGGATTGACGTTGGCGAACACGCGCAGGATCCGCCGGCCCTGGACGGGCGTCGCGGGAAAGCTGTCGATGTGCAGGCGCGTGTCGTCATGGCGCCACGACGTCACGCGGCCGGCAATCTCCACGGGCCTGAAGCTCGCGCGCGCGCGTTCGAGCCGCGCGCGATAGTCGGGCAACAATGCGCCCACCATCGCGGCGGCGCTGTCGCTGAACCGCTCGAGCAGTCCTCGAAGGCTGGCGACCCCTTTGTCCCCCAGCTCGCCGAGCGCAGCCCCGCCGACCCGGCCCGAGACGGGGTCGAAGCTGACGTTTTTGGCCGTGACGATCGACGGCGAGAAGAGCATCCGCTCGTCGGCGCCGAACTCGAACGCGAGGTCGGGCAGCAACACCACGGCGCCGCCCTCGATCGCGCCCACGGCCCGTGCCAACGCGCCAGACGAGGCCGCCCTCCACCTGACACCGTCCAACCGAACGACGGGCGACCGGGCCTCGGCCTCTGGCATGGTTGCAGATCGTCGCATGTATTGACTTCCGTATACCAAATCGGTTCATATAGATGCCGTGATGTTCGTGTCCGGCGGCGGGTGCGTTTGCATGTGTACGAGGACCGTCAAGGTCCCCATGCCACCGGTCTTGCCGTCGCACTGACGAACACCCGCGAAGCCGTTATCGGCGAGGCGGAAAAGATCGAAAGCCCGGGACCTCACATGGTTCCGGGCTTTTTTGTTTTCAGGAAACTATGAGTACTGCATCCGACAAATTGAAGCTGGTGGCGCCCGTCGCCGATCGCCCGCTGGATCACCTGCGGATGCTCGAGGCCGAGAGCATCCACATCATGCGCGAGGTGGTCGCCGAATTCGAGCGGCCGGTGATGCTCTACTCGATCGGCAAGGATTCCTCCTGCCTCCTGCGCCTCGCGCAGAAAGCGTTCTACCCGGCGCCCATCCCGTTTCCGCTGCTGCACGTGGACACGACGTACAAGTTTCGCGAGATGATCGACTTCCGCGACGCCTACACCAAGGAACTCGGCGTGCGGCTCATCGTCCACACCAACGACGAGGCGATCGCCGAGGGCGCGCAGCCGTTTCTCCTGGGCACGCAGCGCTGCTGCGGCCTGCTCAAGACCAAGGCCCTGCTCGACGCGCTGTCCGCCGGCAACTTCGACGCGGCGTTTGGCGGCGCCCGGCGAGACGAGGAGCGCTCGCGCGCCAAAGAACGCATCTTCTCGCTGCGCGACGCCAAGGGCCAGTGGGACCCGAAGCGCCAGCGGCCCGAGCTGTGGAATCTCTTGAACGGCCGCCTCAGGCCGGGCGAGAGCACGCGGGTCTTCCCGCTCAGCAACTGGACCGAGCTCGACGTCTGGAACTACATCAACGTCGAGAAGATTCCGATCGTCCCGCTCTATTTCGCCAAAGAGCGCGAGGTCGTCGTCCGCGGCACCTCGCTCCTCATGCTCGAGCAGCCTTTCGTGCCGCTGATGGCGGGCGAGAAGCCGCAGATGGTCAAGTGCCGCATGCGCTCGCTCGGCTGCTCGCCCTGCACGGGCGCCGTCCGGTCGGACGCCGACACAGTGCAGAAAATCATCGATGAGCTCATCGTCACCAGGCACTCAGAGCGCCAGCTCCGCGTGATCGATCACGATCAGGACGGCTCGATGGAACTGAAAAAGCGCGAGGGGTACTTCTGATGTCGGGCATGCTGCGCATCTGCACGGCCGGCAGCGTGGACGATGGGAAGAGCACGCTCATCGGACGATTGCTGCACGACTCGCGTGGGGTCTACGAGGATCAGGTCGCGTCGGTCAAGGCGGCGTCAAAAAATCGCCTGGCCGGCCCGATCGACTTTTCGCTGTTCACCGACGGCCTCAAAGCCGAGCGCGAGCAGGGCATCACCATCGACGTGGCCTACCGGTACTTCGCCACCGCCAAGCGCAAGTTCATCCTGGCCGATACGCCGGGCCACGAGCAGTACACGCGCAACATGGCGACCGGCGCCTCCACGGCCGACGTGGCCATCCTGCTCGTCGACGCGAGAAACGGCGTCAAGACGCAGACGCGCCGCCACGCGCGGATTGCCCAGCTGCTCGGCATCAAAGACTTCGCGCTGGCCGTCAACAAGATGGACCTTGTCGATTTCGACGAGCAGGTGTTCGACGACATCTGCGACGACTTCCAGGAGATGGCGCCCGAGGCGCGCACCCACGCCATCCCGATGAGCGCGCTCGAGGGCGACAACGTCATCACGTCGAGCGACCGCACGCCCTGGTTCAAGGACGCGAGTCTCCTGCAGTATCTCGAGACGGTGCAGGTGGACCATCACATGGCCGCCAAGCCGTTCAGGTTCCCGGTCCAGCTCGTCATCCGTCCAGATCAGGACTTTCGCGGATACGCGGGCCAGATTATCTCGGGATCCATTCGTACGGGCGACGCGATCACGGCGTGGCCCTCCGGCCGCACCGCCCACATCAAGCGCATCGTCACCTGGGACGGTGATCTGGAGGCGGCGCGCGCGCCGATGTCGGTCACGCTCGTGATGGACGATGAGATCGACATCAGCCGGGGCGACGTGATCACGGCCGGCGAACTGGGGTACGTCGGGCGCCGGTTCGAAGCCGACGTCGTGTGGATGGACGAGCGCCCGCTCGACCCGGCCCGCCCCTATCTGATGAAGCATGCGACGCGGACGGTGACAGCTGAAATCAACCGGCCGCTGCTGCTCAATCAGATCGAGACGGTGACGGTCTCGACGTCGCGGCCGATCGTCTTCGACCGCTATCGCGATATCCGAGGGATGGGCAGCTTCGTGCTGATTGACCCGGCCACCAACTTCACGGCCGGCGCCGGTATGATTATCGACGCGCTGCGCGAGGATCGCGCTGCGGCGCACAAACCGGGCGTCGCCGAGCGGCTGGCGAGTATCGCGCGCGGCGCCGGATCGCACGCCGAGGCGGTCGAGGCCCTCGAACGCGCGCTAGAGGATTTGCTGAAATAGACGGTCCGCCTAAAGGCGGACACCACGTATGCCAGATGTCATGAACACAGCCATCGAGACGAACACGAAGGGCGCGTCGGCGCTCATCAGGGAGACGCTCGCCGACGCGAAGCTGCCGTGCATCACGTCGAGCTTCCAGGCCGAAGATATCGTGCTGGCTCGCGACGAGATGACCGCGCGCTGGAAGCTGAACCTCGTCAATCTGCGCGCGCCCGAGCCGTCGGTCGGCCTCTGGCAGAAGAGCACGGACGACTGCTGCGCGCGTCACAAGGTGGGGCCGCTCTTTGGCGCGCTCGAAGGGTACGACACGTGGTTCACCGGTCTGCGGCGCGAGCAGTCGCCCTCCCGCGCAACCCTCCAGACGGTCGAGCCGTTCACGCTCAAGTCTGGAAAGGTGCTGCGCAAGATCAGTCCGCTCGCGATGTGGACCACGAAAGACGTGTGGCAGTACGCCAAGGCGCACGAGATCCCGCTTCTGCCCCTTTACGATCTCGGGTACTCGAGCATCGGCTGCGAGCCCTGCACGTCGCTGCCTCTCGATCCCTCCGACCCCCGTTCTGGCCGCTGGTCGGGCCAGAAGCTCGAGTGCGGGATCCACATTCAGCCCGCAAAATAGGGGGCGCCTTCACCGCTGGAATCGCTGGATCGGGGACCATTCCCAGAGGTATAGTCTTGAGGATTTCAGGGAGGAACCCGATGAAAGCCAGCTTGCTCCGCACCGCCTTGATGGCGTGCACCCTCGCCCTTCTCGCCCCGCCGGCCTTCGCGCAGGTCGATATCAGCGGCGACTGGGCCTCGCGCAACCACGAAGACCAGCCCCACCGCGGGCCGGGCGCCGAGTTGGGCGACTACACCGGGCTGCCGATCAACGAGGCCGCTCGCCAGAAAGCGACACACTGGGACGCCTCGATCCTCTCGTTGCCGGAGCGGATGGCACAGCCGCATCCGGGCGCGTATTTCATGAGGGGCCCCGGGCCCAACCTGCGCATCACCAAGCGCGTCGACCCGGTCAGCCAGGTGCTCGTGGCCTACACGATTGAAGCGCCCTTCGGGCGAGCCGACCGGATCATCTGGATGGACGGCCGGCCGCATCCCTCGGAGCACGCCGAGCACACGTGGCAGGGCTTTTCCACCGGCAAGGTGGACGGCAACCGGCTCACGATCACGACGACACATCTGAAGTACGGCGTGATTCAACGAAACGGCGTGCCCGCGAGCGCCAAGGCGACCCTGACGGAGCACTTCGTGCGCCACGGCGACGAGCTCACGCTCGCCGTCATCGTGCACGACCCGGCCTATCTCGAGGAGCCCTTCATCCGGACAAGCGGCTGGGTGCGATCGTCGAACGTCAACCCGGACCAGCGCTGGGTGTTCGAGGTCGTCGACGAGATTGCGGGCCACCGGCCCGGCTACGTCCCGCACTACCCCTTCGGCACCAAGCAGGAGGAGTTCGCGAACAACCACGGCCTGCCGTTCGAAGCGACGCAGGGGGGAAAAGCCACCACCTATCCGGAGTACGAGATCAAGCTTCGCGACCTGATCAGGCAGATGGCGACGCCGCGGCCGGTGGCGCCGGCGCCGGCTCGATAAGGCGTCTGGAGGCCATGCTATGAGCGCGACGGTTCGAGGGCCCAGACGCGGATCGTTCGGGCTCCTATTTCTGTTTTTCATCGTCCTCCTCGGGGCCGCGCTGCTGTCGATGCCCGTGGCGTTCGGCCAGCAGCACGTCAGCACGGTCAGCCTCGATCCGGGCGAGACGCTCATCGTCGACGGCATCGAAGTGCTGCCGGTCCAGGGGAAGGTGTACATGCTCGTCGGCGGCGGCGCCAACGTCGCGGTGCAGATCGGCCAGGAAGGCGTCGTGGTGGTGGACACGGGCGCCGCGGGCCAGAGCAGGCGGATTATCGCGGCTATCCGGCGCCTGACGAACAAGCCGATCCGGACGATCATCAACACCAGCGCCGATCCGGATCACGTGGCTGGCAACGCCGCGTTTGTGGAAGCCGCGGGCGGGCCCAGAGGGCCCGGCACCGCCACACCGCTCGGGCCGAACGCCGGAGCCGAGATGATCTCGACCGAAGGGGCGTATAACAAGATGCTCACCGGCGGCCCGGGCCGTCCCGAGATGCTGGGCGACGCGCTGCCGCGCTCGACGTTCTTCACGCCGCGGAAGGATATCTACTCAAACGGCGAGGGGATCGCGCTGATCTTCCAACCGAGAGCCCACACCGACGGCGACCTCATGGCGCACTTCCGCGCATCGGACGTGGTCGTTACCGGCGACGTGTTCAACACCACCAGCTACCCGGTCATCGACACGGCGCAGCGCGGGACCGTCAACGGCGTCATTGCCGCGCTGAACACCATCATCGAGCTGACGATTCCCGAGCGCAACCAGATGGGCGGCACGCGCGTGATTCCAGGCCACGGGCGCATCAGCAACGAAGCCGACGTCGTGGATTACCGCGACATGGTCACGATCATTCGCGATCGCATCCGCGACGCGGTGAACAAGGGGATGACGCTCGAGCAGGTGAAGGCGGCCAAGTTCTCCCTGGAGTACGACGGGATCTACGGCGCCACGACCGGCCCGTGGACCACGGACATGTTCACCGAGGCGATCTTCCGCGAAATGACCGCCCTGCGGCCGCCGCCGCCGCAGCGCGGCGCCACGCCTCAACGAGGCACGACACCTCGGCGCGGCGCCACACCTCAGAGGGGAGCCACACGATGAACCGCACGCTTGCTCTCACCGGAGCGGTGCTCGTCGCGGGTGTTCTCGGCGCGGTCACATCGGCCGCGCCGCAGGCGCCCCAGGCC
>JBAUGX010000112.1:0-28004 GCA_049679965.1 Vicinamibacterales bacterium | reverse complement strand
GGTCCTAAGGTAGCGAAATTCCTTGTCGGGTAAGTTCCGACCTGCACGAATGGCGTAATGATTTGGGCGCTGTCTCAACGAGGGGCACTGCGAATTTGTGGTACCGGTGAAGACGCCGGTTGCCCGTGGCTAGACGAAAAGACCCCGTGCACCTTTACTACATCCTAGTAGTGAATGCTGACGCGCTATGCGCAGGATAGGTGGGAGACTTTGATCTCGGCTTCTCGGAGTCGGGGGAGTCAACGGTGAGATACCACCCTTAGCGCTTCGGCGTTCTAACCTCGTTCTGTCATCCAGATCAGGGACACTGCTAGGTGGGTAGTTTGACTGGGGCGGTCGCCTCCTAAAGCGTAACGGAGGCGCGCGAAGGTTCGCTCAGGCTGTTTGGAAATCAGCCAGAGAGTGCAAAAGCAGAAGCGAGCTTGACTGCGAGTCAGACAAGACGAGCAGGTGGGAAACCAGGCTTTAGTGATCCGGTGGTTCCGCGTGGAAGGGCCATCGCTCAACGGATAAAAGGTACGCCGGGGATAACAGGCTGATCCTTGCCAAGAGTTCACATCGACGCAAGGGTTTGGCACCTCGATGTCGGCTCATCACATCCTGGAGCTGTAGCAGGTTCCAAGGGTCCGGCTGTTCGCCGGTTAAAGTGGTACGTGAGCTGGGTTTAGAACGTCGCGAGACAGTTCGGTCTCTATCTGCCATGGGCGTAGGAGATTTGAGTGGGGCTGACCTTAGTACGAGAGGACCGGGTTGGACGGACCTCTAGTGTACCGGTTGTCGCGCCAGCGGCAACGCCGGGTAGCTACGTCCGGAAGGGAGAAACGCTGAAGGCATCTAAGCGTGAAACCCTCCACAAGATGAGATCTCCCTGGATCGCAAGATCCCTAAAGGCTCCTGGAAGATGACCAGGCAATAGGTCGGGTGTGTAAGCGTGGCGACACGTTAAGCTTACCGATACTAATCAGCCGTGAGGCTTGACCATAAATTGTTTTTTTGAAATGCACGCAGAAGCACTGCGTGAGTGAGGTTCGGTCAAACTACCGTTTGCAGGATATTCAGTTGCCGCCTTCGCGCCACGGGCGCTTCGGCGTGACACGATCTTTGAAATTGTCTGGGACGATCCCGACTTCGCTCGCTGACGCGAGCTACGTCGTGACAAGCCTCGAGCTTGCCGCGCCGAAGCGCCCGAGGCGCGAAGGCGGGAACCCCAGGCAGCAAGTATGCCGGTGGTCATAGGAGTAGGGTCACACCCGTTCCCATTCCGAACACGGAAGTTAAGCCTGCTACCGCCGATGGTACTGCACGGGAAACTGTGTGGGAGAGTAGGTCGCTGCCGGCAGTAATACCGAAGGGTCGACATGGAATATCATGTCGACCCTTCTCTTTTTTGTCATGAAGCTCTTGCTCTATTTTCTCTTCTTCTGTTCGGGCGTCAGCGGACTGATCTTCGAGATCGCCTGGGTCCGCGAGTTCGGCAACCTGTCGGGCAATACGGTCTACTCCACCGCGGTCGTGATGGCGGTGTCCCTGCTGGGCCTGGGTGTCGGCGGCTATGCGGCCGGGGCGTTGGCCGACCGTCGGTACGCCACCCAGCCAGAGTCCCTCCTGAAGACCTACGGGCAATTCCAGTTGGCCATCGCCGCTCTGGCCATCGGCATCTCGTTCAGCCTGCCCTACTTGAGCATCCTCCCTGCCCTGGCGTCCTCATACACCCGTAGCACCGCTGGCTGGTACGAACTCTCGACGCTCTCCTATCTGGTCCGCGGAACGATTGCCGTCATGGTGCTGGCGCCCCCAACCCTGCTGATGGGTGGCTCGCTGACCCTCTTGATCCGCCATCTGGTCCACCGGGATTTCGAGAGGGAGACGAGTCGCATCGCCATCATCTACGGTGCTGGCGCCGCGGGCGCAGCGCTTGGTGCCTTCGTGACCGACTTCGCCATCGTGCCTACCATGGGGTTGCGTGCCGCCCAGATGGTTGCGGTGCTGCTCAATCTCGTCGTGGCGGCGGGTGCCTGGCTGCTCGCGTCCCGCGTGCCACCGGCGGACACGCCCGCGCCGCTGGTCGATCCCCTGCCGGCCGGCTCGCGCGTTATCGCCTTCACAGGCGTGGCGCTCGCGCTGTCCGGCTTTGCGGCCATGGGCATGGGCATTCTGTGGTTTCGGCACTTCACCTTGTTGCTCGGCGGATTTCGCGCCGTCTTCTCGTTGCTGTTGACGATCATCCTCATCGGCGTCGGTGCCGGCTCCCTCCTTGCCAGCTTTCTGATTCGCCGCACGAAGCGGCCCGCCGAGTGGCTGATTGCTACGCTCGGACTCTTCGTGGCGTTCTCGCTCTACGGGTTGGCGGCGGCCGACCTGGGCGGGATCGACGCGGTCGCGGCGCTCGTACGTGCGCCGGACGGGACGACGGGGACGTTCACCGACCTCCTGCTCAATGTGCTGCCCATTGTGCTCGAAGTGGGAGCGCCTGCATTGTTGATGGGCTTCGTGTATCCGCTCGCCAATGCCGTCGTTCAGCGGGCGGAACCCGCAGTCGGCCGTTGCGCAGGCGTGCTGTACTTCTCGAATACAATCGGCGCCGCCTGCGGTGTGCTGGCCGGGGGGTTGGTGCTACTCCCGCGGTTCGGCATGCAAGGCACGGCCACGATCCTGGCCGTCGCCACTGGGCTGGCCATGGTGCCGCTCGTTCTGGCGGCGCGCGCGAGCGCGCCAGGCGTCCGCCTGACCGTGCCCGCGAGGCTGGCACTAGCCAGTGTGACCTTGCTCGGCTGCACCGTCTTCGGCCTGTGGCTTCGGTTACCCGCCGATCATGTGATCACGGGAGCCACGGCGTATGCCGGTCCGAACGCGAGGATGCTAGCGTTGACCGAAGGCGTCAGTCAGGTTGTCGCCGTCACCGAAGTGCCGGGCGAAGGTCGCCGGCTCCTGACCGACGGGCATCCGCTGCTGGCGACCAATCGTCTGAGCCAGCGCTACATGCGCGCCCTCGCGCACATCCCACTCCTCTTGATCGACCAGCCCGGCACCGTGCTGGTTATTGGCTTCGGCGTGGGGAATACGGCGCACGCCGCCACGCTTCACCCGTCGATTCGGCGCATCGAGGTCGCCGAGTTCTCGAACGACGTGCTCGCGCATGCTGGTGATTTCACCGAAGCGAACAAAGACGTGCTGGGTGACCGGCGGATGGCCGTGTATCTCAACGACGGGCGGCAACATCTGCGCCTGCAGTCGGCGGCTTCGTACGACCTGATCGCGCTGGAGCCGCCTTCGCCGGCGCTGGCGGGCGCGGGCGCTCTGTACTCTACCGAGTTCTACGCCCTGGCTCGGACGCGTCTCAAGCCTGGGGGGTACGTCAGCCAGTGGCTGCCGGCGTACCAGGTTCCCGTCGAGACCCTTGGGTCGATGATTCGCGCATTCGTCGACGTGTTTCCGCAGGCGGTGTTGCTCGGGGGCACCGACGAAGAACTGTTGCTGCTCGGGACGAACGATTCGCGCATCGAGGCGGATCCCGAACGCCTGACGGCCGCGCTGGCGAGGGCGCCGGCAGTGCAGGCGGACCTTCGGCGGATCGACCTGGGCAGCGTGCGGGAGATTGTCGGTACCTTCATGGCGTCGGCACAGACCCTGACTGAGACCAGCCGAAGCGCCGCGCCGGTCACCGACGATTGGCCGATGCAGGAATACGGCGCCACCTCCCGCCTGACCTGGATTCGCCTCAGCGGAGTGCCCGAGTCGCTCGTCGATCTCAGCCAGGCGGCGGCGTGGTGTCCGCGCTGTTTCGCGGGTGGCACCCCAACGGCTCTGGTGAGCGGGCTCGACCGGTACCTTGCGCTGCTCGACCCGCTCTACAGGCGGCTGGTCCCGCCAGCGGACGGCCCTGGCAGCGTCACCGATCCGCAGACGGAGCGGTTCATTCGCGGCAGTCCCTATCTGCGCGATGTCCTCGCTGAGCTTACGTTGAGACGCAACGCCCGCGGGGCCGCGCTGGTGGCCGACGGCAAATACGACGAGGCGATCGAAGAGTTTCGCAATGCGCTTCGCTTCAACCAGAATTCGGCGGAGACGTACTGGAACCTGGGTCGCGCGCTTGAATTCCGCGGAGCGTCGCTCGAGGCCATCGAACAGCTGCGCCGGTCGGTGGCACTGGACCCCGCCTTAGGGCCCGTTCGCTACGATCTCGGCCACTCCTTGCTCGTGCTTCACGAGAACGAGGAAGCCGAAAAGGAGTTGCGTGCGGCGGTCCGGCTGATGCCGAATTCCGCCGAGGCGCACAACAACCTGGGCATCGCGCTGGGGTCGCAGGGCAAGCTCGGGGAAGCCATCAACGAGTTCCGTGAGGCGCTCAGGCTGCAGCCGGATTCCGCTTCAGCAAAGGAGAATCTCGCGATGGCGCTCACGGCCGCGGGTCCCACAGCCGCCGACCGCTGAACGGCCGGAACGCCCACCGAACGAGCTCAGTGTCCCGGGTGGATCGGACCGGCGTGAGCCACACCCCCGGGGTACACCTCTTCCCAGCTTCCCTTCACCTGTCCGCCCGAGAGGCGGCACACGTGGGGGAACGTCAAGGTACAGCTCCCCTGGGGGAGCGGCTTCCTGAGCGCCGGGTTCATCAGCTCGTGGATGTCGAGCTTCATCGCGTCGCGGGAGTACGCGGCCACGTCCAGAATGCCGGTGTCCATGCGGATGGCGTCCTCCGGACAGACCTCGACGCAGAAGCCGCAGTAGACGCACACGCCGAGGTCGATGTCGAAGCGGACCGGGTACTTCTCGACGTTGGGATCGGGATGCTCGCCGGCCACGATGGTGATGCACTTGGCCGGGCACACGGTCTCGCAGAGCATGCACCCGACGCAGCGCGGCGTGCCTTCCTCTCGAACGGTGAGCCGGTGTCGGCTCCGGAATCGGTTCGCGAGCGGCCGCAGCTGTTCAGGGTACTGAAAGGTGATGGCCGCCGAGTACAGCTTGAACAGGCCCACGCTGTGCGCGATGTGAAAGAACATGTTCCTGAAAAAGTGCCCGAACGTGATCTTCAGACCGCTGTAGATCTGAAACACATAGAGCTTCTCCAGCAGCGTCAGCTCCCGCCTCTGCATCACCTTGACGGCCATCAGGTTCTCCCAACCAACCAGAGCACCACGGCCGTCACGAGCATGTTGGCCACCGAGATGGGGAAGAGTCCCAGCCAGCCGAGGTCCATCAGCTGGTCGTAGCGGAAGCGCGGCAGTGTCCACCGAATCTGCATGAACAAGAAACAGAAGAGCAGCACCTTGATGGAGAAGCTGCCGATCCCCAGCAGAACATAGGTCCATTGCGAGACGGCGATCATCCCGCCCCACGGGAAGTGAAAGCCGTCCCTCAGGAGATAGGGGATCTGCCATCCGCCGAAAAAGAGCGTCGTCGCCAGACAGGCGACCAGAATCGTTTCCAGGAAATCCGTAAGGAAGAACATCCCGAACTTCATCCCGCTGTACTCGACGAAGTACCCGATGATCTCCGATTCCCCCTCGGGGAGGTCGAAGGGAATCCGCTTGGTTTCAGCCAGGGCCGCCGTCGTGAACACGAAGAACGCGATCGGCTGGACGACGATGCCCCAGCGGGGAATCCAGCCGCCGAGCAGATACGTGCCCTGGCCCCGCACCATGTCCTGGAGGTCCAGTGTGCCGTACACCATGACCAGGCCGATGATCGCAATGCCAAGGGCGATTTCGTACGAGATCATTTGCGCGCTCGCCCGCAGGCCCCCGAGCAGCGCGTAGTTGTTCTTGGACGCGAAGCCGGCCAGGATCACGCCGTACACGCCGAGCGAGAGCATCGCAAAGATGAACAGCAGGCCGATGTCGATTTTGGCCGCCTGGAGCTCGATGATCCGATCGCCAATCACGAGGCGATCGCCAAACGGGATGGCGGCGAAGGCCACCATCGCGAAGAAGACCGAGAAGGCCGGCGCCAGGGTGTGGAGCACCTTGTCGGCCCCGGCCGGAATGATGTCTTCCTTGGTGAACATCTTCACGGCGTCGGCCAGGGGATGGAGCAGCCCCATCAGCGTGAATCCGTAGATGCTCGCGCGGTTGGCCCCGATCCGGTCCTGGATGATCGCCGACTGCTTGCGCTCGATCCAGGTGTGGAGCCCGGCGAGGTTCATCACGCCAAAGAACATGACGAACGCCACGGCGAACTTGATGGCGACGTCGGTCATCAGCTCCGTCATGGCCTCCCGCCTTCGCCCGGCGCGCTACGGCGAGACTCGGGCAGTCCGACTCCTTGAAGTCCGATCGCTTCGTAGCTCAAGCCCTCGAACGGCGACACGGTCTTGGCCATCGCCCGGAAGATCTCCTCGGGATTGCGCCATCCAAGCGGGTGATCGATCGCCTTGGCGACGTCGAGCAGCACCCTCCAGTCCTCTCTAGACTCGCCAAGCGGCGGGAACGCGCGGCCGATGCGTTGGACCCGACCGCCCGAGTTCACAAACGTCCCATCCTTCTCAATATAGGCCGCGGAAGGAAGCGCCCAGTGGGCGAGCCACGACGTGAGATTCTCGCCGGTGCCTGAGCAGACAAACAGACCAAGCGTGCGGGAGAGGGTCTGAATCGTCTGTTCGTCGGCGATGGCGGTCAGATCGTGGCCGAACACCCACAAGGCTTCGAGGCGCCCTTCGAGCGCGTCCTTCAGGACCGCCTCGATGCCGGGCGTAGCCGTGCCCGCGTGAGACAAGCCGAGAAGCGTCGCCCCCGCCGTATTGGGGTTCTTGTCGGCCTTGATCAGAAAGTCGTCGCTCGTGCCGGCAGGCTTGGTGCCGAAGGCGGACACCTGAGCCCCGAGCGCGCCCTTGAAGATCTCGCGAATGAGGAAGAGCTCCTCGTTGGTGAGCTGCGTGGACGCAATCACGCCAATCTTGGAGCCGCCGCCGTTCTGGCGGAGCGGTGCCAGCGCCGCCGCGATCGCGGGGATCGCCTCCTCCCACGTGGAGTCGCGACCTCGACTACGGACTTTGGTCAGCCGTTCCCTGTCGACCCACTTGAAACCGTAGCGCCCCTCGTCGCACATCCACCATTCGTTGACGTCGGCGTTGTACCGGGGCTTCACGCGCAGAAGCCGCTCGCCGTCGTTCAGATGGGGCCTGTCGAGCACGTAGTGGACGTCCACGTTGCACCCCTGGGCGCAGCCATTGCACACCGTTGGTGCGCTCGAGAGGTACCAGACCCTGGCCTTGAAACGGAATTCCTTCTCCGTCAGTGCTCCCACCGGGCAGATATCCACGACGTTGGCCGAGTACGGATTGTCGAGCGGCTGGCCCGGATAGGTGGACACCTGCGCGCGGTCCCCGCGGTCGAAGATGCCCAGCTCTCCCGTCTCGGAGATCTCGTCGGTGAAGCGCACGCAGCGCGAACACAGGATGCAGCGCTCCTGGTCGAGCATCACGTGGGGGCCGATCGCCACGGCCTTCTTCTTCTTGACCTTCTGCTCGCGGAACTTGGGGTCGTAGAGCCCGAAGCTCATGTAGAAATTCTGCAGGTCGCATTCCCCAGACTGATCGCACACCGGGCAGTCGAGCGGGTGGTTGGCCAGCAGGAATTCGAGCACCGACCGCCGGCCTTCCTCGGCCTTCTCGCTCTTGGTGTGCACCACCATGCCTTCGGCCACCGGCGTATTGCAGGAGATCTGAAGTTTGGGGTTCTTCTCCACGTCGACCAGACAGATGCGGCAGTTGCCGGCGATGGAGAGTCCCGGGTGGTAGCAATAGCGCGGGATGAAGATACCGAGCTTCTCCGCGGCCTGGATGACCGTGCTGCCCTCAGGGCTCTCAACCTTCTGGCCGTCGATCGTCAGCGTCGGCATGCCGCACCCTTCACAACGAAGCTCACGAAGACCACGAAGAGAAAACAACCACGGAGTCACCGAGACACGGAGGCATTCGACGCGGTCGGCCTGCGGAGCAGGCCGGTTGGCCAGGCGGATCAATCCACGGACGAACGACGTCCTGCATCCGAGATCGTCGCTCGTCCGTGGATTGATTCGCCTGCATCGCCGCTTCGCGGCGCCGCGCCGAATGCACCTGAACCTCCGTGCCCCTGTGACTCTGTGGTTTGATCACTGTCAACGCGTCGCTCCTTGCAGAACGGGCAGCCGTCGACCTTCAGGTGTCGGCGCGGAGCGGGTGTTTCGGATGTACTCTTCGAACTCGCCACGGAACTTCGTGATGTAGGACTGGACGGGCCACGCCGCGGCGTCGGCGAACACGCAGATCGTCTTGCCCTCCATGTTGCGGGCAATTGTGAGCAGGTCGTCCAGGTCCTGCAGCCTGCCGCCGCCTTCGATCAGCCGGTGCATGATGCGGTTCACCCATCCCGTGCCCTCGCGGCAGGGCGAGCACTGGCCGCAGGACTCGTGCGCGAAGAACTTCACGGCCGACTGCAGGGCGTCGACCATCGACGTCGTGTCGTCCATTACAATCACGCCGGCCGAACCGGCCATCGTGCCCGCCGCCATGAGGGAGTCGAAGTCCATCGGCACATCGATCTCCGCCGCCGTCAGGATCTTGGCCGAGATGCCCCCGGGAACCACCGCCTTGAGCGTCCGGCCGTTGGGGATGCCCTGTCCGAATGTCTCGATGAGCTCGCGCAGGGTCACGCTGACCGGCGCTTCGTACAGACCGGGCCGGTTCACGTGGCCGCTGACCGAGAACAGGCGCGTGCCGCCCTGCTTGGCCGTGCCGATCTTGGCGAAGCGTTCGGCGCCCTCTCGGAAGATGTAGGGGACGCACGCAAGAGTCTCGACGTTGTTGACAATCGTCGGGCACTGAAAGAGGCCCGAAATGGCGGGGAACGGCGGTTTCAGCTTGGGAAATCCCTTGCCGCCCTCGAGCGAGCTGAGCAAGGCCGTCTCTTCGCCGCAAATGTAGGCCCCGGCGCCGCGGTGGACCACCACGTCGAGGTCGAAGCCGCTTCCCTGGATGTTCTTCCCCAGCCAGCCGGCGGCGTAGGCTTCGTCCACTGCTTTCTGGAAGCGCTGGGCCGGCCGGAAGTACTCACCGCGAACGTAGACGTAGGCCTTGTGGCTGCCAATCGCGTACGCCGCGATCAGCATGCCCTCGAGCAGCGCATGCGGATCCCGCTCGAGAATGTACCGATCCTTGAACGTCCCCGGCTCGCCCTCGTCTGCATTGACCACGAGGTACTTGGGCTTCGGGTTGTCCTTCTGGATGAAGGACCATTTCCTGCCGGTTGGAAAGCCGGCGCCGCCCAGGCCGCGAAGATTGGCTTTCAAGACCTCGTCGATAACCTGCGTCGGCGTCAGGGACAAGGCCTTCTTGGCCGCGGTGTATCCCTTCTCGGCGACGTACGCAGCCAGCCACGTGCCATCCGCGTTCTTGAATCGCGTCGAAAGCACCTGTCCATCGGTGGCGATGAACGGCTCGGGCTCCGGAAGAGCGCTTCCGCCACCCGCGGGATCCGGCTTCAGCCGGATTGGTTCTTTGAGTCCCTCCTGCAGCAGCGCGTCGAGGCTCTCAGGCGTCAGCGGCCCGACAAACTGTTCGTCGAGCTGCGCCATCGGCGCGATTTCGCAGGCGCACAGACACTCCACTTCCGTGATGGTCAGCTCTCCACCAGCCGTCGTCTCGCCCGGCCCGACGCCCAGCCGATCCTTGATGTGGCTCAACACGTCCTTGGCGCCCCGCAGGACGCAGGGGAGGCTCGTGCAGACGCGCAGCTCGCGTCGGCCGATGGGCGAGGTGTGGAACATCGTGTAGAAGGACACCACTTCCCGGACGTGAGAGACCGCGATGCCCACGAGGCCGGCCACCCAGTGCTCGGCCTCCGTGGAGACGTAGCCGAACTGCTCCTGCGCCAGCCACAACAGGGGCAGCGTGGCTGCGCGCGGCTGGTCGTAGCGCCGGAGGATGTCGCGCGCGCGTGGTTCGAGGTCTGTGAGGGTCACCGATCCAGCTCGCCGCCGATCATGTTGATCGATCCGAATGTGGGGGTGATGTCGGCGATCATGTCGCCGATGAGGAGCTTCGGCAAAGCGGACATGATAGCAAAGCAGGGCGGGCGGACGCGCACGCGGTACGGGTGGCCCGTGCCGTCGCTGACCACATAGAACCCCAGCTCTCCATTGGCCCCTTCAACCGCAAAATACGACTCGCCCTTCGGCGGTCTGATGCCGTGGCCGTGCATCACCAGCTTGAAGTGCTGCATCAGCCCTTCGATGTTGCCGTAGGTGTCTTCCTTGGCCGGCAGGAACACGCGTTTCTCGCCCCCCTCGATCCCCTTGTGCTGCGACTTCGCCGCGCCGTCGAGCGTCGGATCGGTCACGGCGCGATGGCCGACGATCGTCGCGATATGCCCCATCTTGGCTTCGTCCACCATCTCGGCAGCCGGGATCGGCCGGCCCGTTTCAGGATCGGCCTGGATGGGCCCTGGCGGAATGTCGCGCAGCGCCTGTTCGATGATCCGGATGGACTGTTCCATCTCCTCCATCCGCACCAGATAGCGGTCGTAGTTGTCGCCCCGCGTGCCGACGGGAACGTCGAACTGCAGGCGGTCGTACACGGCGTACGGACAGTCTTTGCGGACGTCATAGTCCACGCCGCTCCCGCGCAGGAACGGTCCGGTGACGCCGTACGAGATGGCATCCTCGGCCGAGAGCTTGCCCGTCCCCGTCATGCGGTCCACGAAGATGCGGTTGCGCGTGAGGAGCGAGTTCGATTCCCTGAGGACCTTGCGCGTCTCTTCCAGCGCGAACCGGCACTTTTCGTCAAACCCGGCCGGGAGGTCGCCCTTGACGCCGCCGACCCGGCAGTAGGACACGGTCAGCCGCGCGCCCGTCACCATCTCGACGAGCTCCCACAGAAACTCCCGCGCCTTGATCATATAGAGGAAGACGCTGAAGGCCCCGAGCTCCATCGCGCCCGCACCCACGCACGTGAGGTGGTCCGAGATCCGCGAGATTTCCGACACGATGACCCGGATGTAGTGGCACCGATCGGGCACGGAGATGCCGATCAGCTTCTCCACGGCCATGCAGTAGCCCACGTTATTGATGAGCGGCGAGACGTAGTTGAGCCGGTCGGTATACGGCATGACACCGTTGTAGTCGACCGTCTCGGACATCCGCTCGAAGCCCCGGTGGAGGAAGCCGATCTCGACGTCGAGATCCAGGATCTGTTCGCCGTCGAGCTTGGCGACGATGCGGATGATGCCGTGCATCGCCGGGTGCTGGGGCCCGACGTTGAGGAGCATCTCCCTGGTTTCGGGCTCCCTCGCGATGCTGTGAACTGTTCGATCCATTCCTAATTCAACGGTCCAATCAGCGGCTGCCGCTTGTTGACCGGGTAATCCTTTCGGAGCGGATGACCGGTGAACTCCTCGTACATCAGGATGCGCTTCAGGTTCGGATGCCCGCGGAAGCGGATCCCGAACATGTCCCAGACCTCTCGTTCGAGCCAATTAGCGCTCGCCCACAGCGAGGTCAGCGAGTCGATTTCAGGATCGGCCTCGTCGACGGGCACCTCGAGTCGCAGGCGGTGCTTGAGGGGCCAGGAAAAGAAGTGGCAGACGACGGCGAAGCGCTCCGGCCCGGGGCGGCCCGGCCATGGTTCTTCGACCGGAATTTCCGGTGAGGGCTTCACGCCCACGCCAGAGTGCGCAAAGAACGCAGTGGGCTGCCTGGCGCCGAAGGCCGAGAAATCCACGGCCGTCAGGTCCATCAGAAAACTCATCTGGAAGGCCGGGTCGGCCTTGAGCGCCTTCGCGACCTCCAGCAGCGACTGCCGGTCGATGACGACGGTGGCGTCGCCGCGAAACGCGTGGGCGGATCGGACCGCATGCGGGAATCGATCCCGGACAGCCTGAATCAGCGACGCCGCGTTCATGGGACCAGCTCCGCCGGTCGGCTCTCGGGAGCCGAGCGCGCGCCGCTGACGCCGTGTTCCTGGATCTTGACCTGCAGTTTCATCAAACCGTCGAGGACGTACTCGGGACGCGGCGGACAGCCGGGAATGTAGACATCGACCGGAATGATCGTGTCGATCCCCATGACGGTCGCGTAGTTGTCGTAGAAGCCGCCCGTGCACGTGCACACGCCGAAGGCGACGACCCACTTGGGCTCGGCCATCTGCTCGTAGATGCGATGGAGCACGGGCGCCATCTTGTGACTGATCGTGCCGACCACGAACAGGACGTCCGCCTGGCGCGGCGAAAACCTCGGCAGGCCTGCGCCGAAGCGGTCGACGTCGTAGTGGGAGCAGGCCGTGGCCATGTATTCCATCCCGCAACACGCCGTCACGAACGGATACTGGAAGATCGAGAACTTCCGGGCCCAGCCGATAGCCTCGTCGAGCCGACTGGTGAAGAATCCTGCTTGTGACATTTCAGCTCCACTCCAGTGCGCCGTTGTCCCAGGCGTAGAAGAACCCGGCCATCAGGATCACGATGAAGATGACCATCTGGACCAGGCCCGTGAGACCGAGGCCCGAGTACGCCACCGCCCACGGATACAGGAACACGACTTCCACGTCGAACAGGACAAAAAGAATCGCCGTCAGATAGAACTTGACCGACACATGGCCCATCGGCAGGGCGAACGGCACCTCGCCGCACTCGAACGGCTCGGACTTGATCTTCGAGGGCTTGCTCGGGCCGAGAATCGACGCCAGCACGATGAACGTGCCGACGACGGCCCCTGTCATGACGAAGAAGATGATGATGCCGACGTATTCGCTCATACTGTCCTGAACCACGAAGGCACGAAGGCAAATTCATCGTGGTTATCCAACCCGTTCCAGCCCCAGCCATTGTACATACAAGGTTAAACCTACGGCGGAATCGTCCAGGCCGCGAACGCCTCGGGAAACATGCCGCCGACGATCGTCATGAACGCAGCGACCGCAAGGGCCGCCGACACGACAGCCGGAAGGCGTGCGGGTGCCGCGCCCTGCGGCTCGTTCATGTACATGAAGACCGCGACCCGCAGGTAGAAGAACGCCGACACGACGCTGCACAGCACGGCCAGCACGGCCAGCAGCATGTGGCCCGAAGAGACGACGTTCAGAATGACGCCGAACTTGGCGGCAAACCCCGCCGTCGGCGGAATGCCGGTGAGCGAGAGGAGAAAGAGCAGCATCACGGCCGCCGTGCCCGGAGCGGTCGTCGCCAGACCGCGGAAGTTCGCGATCTCCTCCCCGCGCGGTCCGAGCCCGATGACGACTCCGAATGCGCCGAGTGTCATGAAGGCGTAGGCCGACGCGTAGGCCATCGTCGCGGTTACGCCGTCGGGCGTGACCGAGACGAGGCCGAGGAGCGCGTAGCCGGCATGCGCGATCGAAGAGTACGCCAGCATCCGCTTCATGTTCGTCTGCGAGAACGCCAGCAAGCTGCCGCCCGCCATCGACAGCCCCGCGAGCCACACGAGAATCTCGGACCAGACCGGCTGCTGGGGAGCGAAGGCTATCAGGCCGACTCGTCCGAGCGCGGCCAGCCCCGCGGCCTTGGAGCTCGCGGCCAGAAAAGCCGAGATGGGCGTGCTTGCCCCCTGATAGGCGTCCGGCGCCCAGGCATGAAACGGCACGACGGCGATCTTGAACGCGAGCCCGATGCCTACAAGGACCACGGCCGCGAGCAGCAGTGGATCCTGTGTCTGGCCGCGCTGGAGCGCGGCCGCGGCAATGCCCTCATAGTCGGTCGCGCCCGTCACGCCGTACGTGAGGCTGATCCCGTAGAGAAACAGCGCCGAGGCGAACGAGGCCAGCAAGAAGTACTTGATCGCGGCCTCGTTGGACGCGGATCGTTCGCGCGTGATGCCCACCATGACGTACGAGCACAGCGTCATCAGCTCGAGGCCCAGATAGACGATCAAGAGGTCCGTGGCCGACGCCGCCAGCATCATGCCGGTCGAGGACAGCAGCAGCAACGAATAGAACTCAGCCGGCCGAATGCGCTCGGCGTCCAGATGGTTCACCGAGAGCAACGCGGCCAGGGCCAGCGTGGCCGCAAAGAGCATCTTGAAGAAGTGCGTGTAGCCGTCCATCGAGATGCTGCCGGCAAACCCGCTCGTCGCCACTTCGCCTTGGCCCGAGAAGGCCAGGCCGGCGACCACGGATGCCGCCGCGGCGAGGACCACGAAGATCGCGGCCGGCAGGGCGCGCTCGACGCGGCGTGCGACGATGATGAGCGCGAGCGCCGCGATGACGAGGACGATTTCCGGGGCCAGAAGGGCGAGATCGGTCACAGCCCCCCCCTCGCGATGCTCGACGCGGGCACCGATCGCAGCAGTTCGGCCACCGAGACGCGGAAGAAGCTGAGAAAGCTCTCGGGGTACAGGCCGATGACGAGGGCCAGTACCGCCAGCGGCACGAGCGTCGCAATCTCGCGCACGTTGATGTCGAGCCGGTGTCCCTGCAGTCCCGGATTGACCGCGCCCAGCACCACACGGTAGTAGAGCCAGACGATGTAGGTCGTCCCGAGTGCGACACCCCAGACCCCCATCACGCCGAGCCAGGTCCGGGCCGAAAAAGCGCCGCTGATGATGAGGAACTCGCCCACGAAGGAATTGAGCCCGGGGAACCCCATCGCGGCGAGACAGAAGAACGCGAGAAACGTCGAGTAGATCGGCGCGACCTTCGCGAGTCCCCCGTAGGCGGAAATCTCGCGCGTGTGGGTCCGCTCGTAGATCATGCCGATGCACAAGAAGAGGGCGCCCGTGATGATGCCGTGATTGACCATCTGCAGGACGGCGCCCTGCACGCCGTTCGTGTTGAGGGAAAAGATCCCCAGTGTCACGAAGCCCATGTGGCTGATGCTCGAATAGGCGATGAGCCGCTTGACGTCGGTCTGCGCCAGCGTGACGTACGCGCCGTAGACGATGGCGGCGATCGACAGCACCAGCATCGGCGTCAGAAACTGCTGTACCGCGGCGGGGAGGATGGGCAGCGAGATGCGCAGGAATCCATAGGCACCCATCTTGAGCAGAATGCCGGCCAGGATCACGCTCCCGGCGGTCGGCGCCTCGGTGTGGGCGTCGGGCAGCCAGGTGTGCACGGGAAACATCGGCACCTTGACCGCGAACGCCGCCAGAAAGGCGAGAAACAGCCAGGCCTGCATCGACGGGCTGAGTCGCGAGCCGGCGATCGCGAGCGCCCCGAATTCCAGCGTGTTGGTCTGGTACAGCAGGGTGATGAGGCCGACGAGCATCAGCACGCTGCCGGCCAGCGTGAACATCAGGAACTTGACCGCGGCATACCTGCGGCCGGGCCCTCCCCACACGCCGATGAGCAGGAACAGCGGCACGATCATCAGTTCCCAGAACATGTAGAAGAGGAAGAAATTCGTGGTCGCGAAGAGGCCAATCATCGCCGTTTCGGCCAGCAGGAGCGCGGCGTAGAAATCGCGCACCCGGGTCTGCACCGCGGTCCACGAGACGGCGACGCAGAGCACACTCAGCACGACGGACAGGAAGATGAACGGCAGGCTGATGCCGTCAACGCCCATCCCGTAGCTGATGTTCCATGACGGAATCCAGGTCGCGGTCTCGACAAACTGCAGGACGCTCGAGGTCTTGTCAAACTGCGTATAGAGCGGAATGGAAACGGCCAGCGTGGCCGCCGTCGTCAACAGCGCCACCCACCGCGCCAACCTGTCGCCGAGCAGGAAAATGACGACCACTCCCGCCAGCGGCAGAAACGTCGTCACGGTGAGGATGGGGTAGCTCGTCACAGGCCGAACACCGCGTATGCGAGCGCCGCCAGCACGCCGACGGCCATGATCAGGCCGGAGTACTGGACGTTGCCGGTCACCGTGGTTCGAAGGTCGCCGCTCAATGTTTCCGTCAATGTGCCAACGCCGACCGCCGCGGCATCAACTACGCGGGCGTCCACTTCGCGCAGCTGACGCCCGGCGCCGAGCACGCCGCGCTGCATAATCACCTCGTACACCTGGCCGACGCGCCCTTCGACAAACGCCAGCGCGCGATTCACCGGGGGCAGCAGGACCGAGACGCCCTTGCGATAGAACCAGTCCGTATCCAGGCTGACGCTCGGATGCGGATCCAGCTGCTTGAGCAGCAGGAAGAACCCGAGGGCGGTGAAGCCGAGCAGTCCCAGCGTGTCGGTGACGTGCCGCACGCTGTACGGCGCGTACTCCGTGGCAAACGGCAGGTGCTCGTAGAGGATCGACGGCACGACGCCGATGACGACGCAGGCTGCCGCCGCAAGGCCCATCCCGACCAGCATGTTCTTCGGCGGCTCGTGGGCACGAAGGCCCGTGTCCTGGCCGAAGAACATGTAGTAAGGCAGCTTGAGTCCGGTGTGGAGGAACGTCCCCGCCGAGGCCAGCGTGAGCGCCAGGAAGATCCCCATGCGGTTCGTTTCTGCCGCCGAGGACACCACCATCGACTTGCTGACAAAGCCGCTGAAGAGCGGCACAGCCGAGATGGCAAATGCGCCGATCATGTAGAGCGTCAGCGTCACGGGCATCGTCTTGTAGAGCCCGCCCATCTCGCTCAGCTTCCGCCGGCCCGTGACTTCGAGCACGGCGCCGGCGCCCATGAAGAGCACCGCCTTGTAGAGGATGTGCGCGAAGGCGTGGGCCGTGGCGCCATTGAGCGCCAGCTCGGTGCCAATTCCCACGCCGCACACCATGTAGCCGACCTGGCTGATGATGTGGTACGCGAGCAAACGCCGCGCGTCGTTCTCGAGCACGGCGTAGACGACACCGTAGAGCGCCATGAAGGCGCCCCACCAGATCAGGACTTCCGTGCCCGGAAATCCGCGAATCAGGCAATAGACCGCCGACTTGGTGGTGAAGGCCGTCATGAAGACGGCGCCCGTCACACTGGCCTCCGGATACGCGTCGGGAAGCCAGGCGCCGAGCGGTGGCACGGCCGCATTGATAAGGAAGGCGACGAGGATGAGCGCGAACGGCAGGGTTCCCGCGAGTGGCGCCATGTTGTCGAAGGCCAGCGACCCGGTTTGCTTCCAGACGAGCAAGGCGCCCGCCAGCAGACACAGGCCGCCAAAGACATGGACGAGGAGATAGCGGAATCCCGCGGCGATCGACTCGGGCGTGCGGCGCAGCCAGACGAGCAGCACGGCCGCCACCATCATGACTTCCGAGAATGCGAACAGCGTCAGCAAGTCGCCCGCGAACGTGCCTCCGAGCGCCGCCCCTCCGTACGTCAGGGCGACGACATGCTGCGCATCATCGTCCACGTGGAGCGCGTAGATCATCCCGATGAGCGTGAGCAGGGCGAAGACGTACGAGAAGACCAGGCTCAGCCGGTCCACGCGGCCGAAGACCAGCTGCTGTCCGAGAAACTGCACCGTGCCGTAGGTGCCCGGGGACATTCGGAGGCAGAGGCCCAGGGCGATGGCCGGCAGCAGCACCATCACCGCCTTCTTGAGCGTGCCTTTGAGGAATGGCAACACCCACGCGCCGACGATCAGCACGAGGCCTGGGTGGATCCACTCAACGGTCATAGTAGTCTTCCCGCTTCATGAGCCACAGCTTGCCGATGAGCTTCGACCCGACGATGATCACGACGCACGAAATCAGCCCGTAGACCGATTCCCACGCGGGGAGGTCCTCGAACCAGAACTCGGCGTGCTCCGCCTCGAGGAAACGGGGCAACGCGAATTCAGCCAGGGCAACGACGGCCAGCGTCACGTAGAACGCGATCTTCAGGCGTTTGAACCGGACGGGATCCTCGAGCTGTCGTTCGAGAAAACTCATCGCAACACCATCCCGGCGAGTTTGAGGATCGGATCCGGAAAGATCCCGAGCAGCAGACTGCCCGCAGCCGTGATGGTCAGGGGAATCACCATCCACGGCACTTCATGTACACGATCGTGTCCGTGGCCGTGCCCGTCGTCCTGCGCCTTTTCGAAATAGGCCTTGTAGACGATCGGGCCGAGGTACGCAGCATTCAACAGCGAGCTGGCGAGCAGCACGAAGAGCAGCCACGGATGGCCTGCGTCGAGCGAGCCGAGCGCGAGGTACCACTTGGACACGAAACCGGAGGCCGGAGGGATGCCCACCAGGCTCAACGACGCGATGGCAAACGCCGCCATCGTCCAGGGCATCTGCTTGGCGAGCCCGGACACCTGACTGACCTCGGTCTTGTGGGCGGATGCGTAAATCGACCCGGCGCACAGAAAGAGCGTGATCTTCGAGACCGCGTGGTTGGTGATGTGCGCAATGCCGCCGGTGACGCCGTTGGCGTTGAGGAGCGCGCCCCCGAGGACGATGTAGGAGAGCTGGCTGACGGTCGAGAAGGCCAGCCGTGCCTTGATGTTGTCCTGGCCGAGGGCCAGGAGCGACCCGGTGAGAATCGTGACGGCCGCAAACCCCAGCGCGAGGTTGTCGGCGCCAAGCTGCTTCATGGCCACGGGACCGAAGATGAACAGGAAGACGCGAAGGGTCGAGAAGACGCCGGTTTTGACGACGGCGACGGCGTGCAGCAAGGCGCTGACGGGCGTGGGCGCCACCATGGCGGCCGGCAGCCAGCTGTGCATCGGCATCACGGCGTTCTTGGCCAGGCCGAACAGCAGCAGGGCAAAGACGATGTAGAGCAGCGTCGGTTGTGCGGTCGCCATCGCCGACGTCACGATGCCGCCGCTTCTGAAGTCGAGCGTGCCGGTCACGTTGTAGATGAGGATGATGGCGGGCACGACCATCAGCTTGGCGGCACCAAGAAGATAGATGACGTACTTGCGCGCGCCGGCCCGGGCCTCCGCCGTTTCCTTGTGTGCCACGAGCGGATACGTGGAAATCGTCAGCGCCTCATAGAAAATGAACAGCGTGAAGAGATTGCCGGCAAACGCCACGCCCATCGTGGCCGTGAGCGCGAGCGCAAAGCACGAGAAGTAGCGCGTCTGCGCATGCTCGTCGAGCGTGCGCATGTAGCCGATCGAATAGAACGACGCCACAATCCAGAGCGCCGCGGCCCCCAGCGCAAAGAGGAGGCCGAAGGTGTCGACGCGAAAGGCGATTTCGATGCCCGGAAGAACGTGGAAGAGCACGAGCCCGGGCGCGCGACCGGCCAGCACGTCCGGGACCATCGACGCCACCAGCGCAAGCTGCAGCACGCCGGCTGCGACCGACCAGAACTCCCGCAGGTTGGCGCGGCGCTCTCCGGTTCCGGCGATGAGAAGCGCCCCGACCGCGGAGGTGAGGATGGCGAGCAGTGGGATGAGCGAGAAGACGGCCGTGGACTCCATGCTTGGCGTCACCACTTCAGCTGGGTGAGGTCCTCCACGTTCATGCCCGGCCGATTCCGGTTGAGCGCGAGGACCAGTCCCAAGCCGATGGCAGCCTCGGCCGCCGCCACCGCGATGACAAACAGCGCCAGCACCTGTCCGCGCTGGTCCTGCAGCTGAAGGCTGAAGCCGGCCAGACTGACGTTGACGGCATTCAGCATGATCTCGACCGACACGAGCATGAGAATAAGGTTGCGCCGGGACAGGAAGCCGATGAGGCCAATCGCAAAGAGGACCGCGCTCAGGGCGAGACAGGCGCCAAACGGGACCATCAGGACTCCGTCCTTCTCCTGGCGATGACGATCGTACCGATGATCGCGGCCAGAAGGAGGAGGGACACGACCTCGAAGGGGAGCGCGAACTGGGTGAAGAGCGCCGTCCCGATGGACGAAAGGCTTCCGAGTGGCGGACGCCGGCCGATGACAGGCTCGACGGTCGGCATGAGCCCCTGCGCGTTGGCGTACCAGGCGATCGCCACGAACGTGATGCCGGCGGCGGCGGCGAGCGGCCACTGGGCGCTGAATCGCGCCCCGGCCTGCTCCTGCGGCAGATCGAGCAGCATGTACACGAAGAGATAGAAGACCAGGATGGCGCCCGCGTAGACGATCACCTGCACTGCGGCCAGGAACTCGGCCCCCACGATCAGGAAAATCCCCGCGACGTGCATGAACAGGGCGAGCACCCAGAGCATGCTGTGCACGGGATTTCGGCGAGTGACCGCCAGCATCGCGCTCGCGATGCTGGCGGCAGCGAGATAGTAGAAGAAAAGTTCCACCATTTAGGCCGCGAAGTCGGGCGAAGTCGGGCTCCAGCTTACTCTGACCGCGCCGTCAAAATCCAACCGGCAGGACCGCCGTTTAGTACGGTGCGCGCACGACGTCGGACTTGACGAGCTTCGGGCCCTCATCGCCGACCTCGACGACGTAGTGCATGAGGTCGGTTTCGCGAAGGCGAGCCGTCGTCTTCGGGTCGAGAGCCGCGAGCTCGGAGGTCGGCGAGTGCGATCCGGCCAGGACATTGATCGTGCCCGCCTTGTTCGACCCGGCCAGCAGCTGCGCGCGGAAGAGCAAAGTGGCGAGGAGCCGGCCGCGCACCATCAGCGCCGGCGGCCAGTTCTCGAGCCACAGATCGGCGGTGTCCTGCACGCCAGCGGCCTTTGCCGCTTCGACCTTCGCGTTGGCTTCCTTGTAGGGCCAGCGCTTCTCGTCGGCCGCCCATGCGAAGCCGAATCCCGGCTCGGCCACGAGCGGGACGCTCTGCCCAATCGTGCTCAGGGCCGTCTCCGCCGTCTGTTTGACGCGATGCATGCCGCTGAAGAACGCGGCATCGAACTTCACGTTGCTGAGGTTGGCCTTGGCCGAGGTCTTGACCTGTTCAAAGCCCTTTTCCGTAATGGCGTCTTTGTCCCCGTCTCGTTGTCCATGCCGTATAACCCAGAAGTGCACAGTTGTCATTGATCCCCCGTTACATTTGAGCCTTGAAGATTGTGGTCGAAGGGCTGCGCGCCGCCAGGGCTGAAAACCGGTCAGCCTTCGAGGGCGGCCGCCCGGCGGTCCCATTCGGCCATGAATCGAAAGACGTTTTCCCGCGGTGGTTGCGGTGAAAACGTCTCGAGCCAGCGCACCGGCGACGTGCTGACGTTGGCGAAGGCGTGCACGCAGCCGACGCCGGTCCAGACGACGTCGCCGGCCGTGACCCGATAGACCCGTCCGTCGAGCGTCGCCTGGATCTCGCCCTCCAGGATGAAGTACGACTCCTCGAACGTGTGGTCGTGCAGGGCGATGCTCGCGCCCGGCTGGTATTCGATGAACAGCAGGCGGTGATGGATGGCGCCAAACCCCTCGTCGATCATCCACTTGAGGAACACGCCCTTCGCGAGTCCCGCCGGGCGCGCGTCCTCGGGCGGAATCTGCGAGGCGTCGAAGTGCCCCGAGAGCAGCACGGCGCCCTGCTCTCGACCTGGATCGAGCTCTTTCGAGTTGTGCGCGTGCGTTGGGAAAAACGTGTCGCGCTCCTTGCCGGCCGGTTTGGGCTGCGGCGCGGCCATCTGCAGCCACCGCACTGGTGCACGCCCGGTGTTTGCCCAGGCGTGTGGAACGCCGACCTTGAGCAACCCGAAATCGCCGGGCCCAACGGTGACCAGCCGCTCGTCGACCGTCACAACGGCCTGGCCCTGCAACACGTAGAAGCCTTCCTCGAAGGAATGGAGGTGCGTGGCAATCATCCCGCCCGCGGCGACCTCGTTGAGGCTCAAGCCGGTATGAAGCGACCCCTGGCGCTCGTTGACGAGGGCCGCCTGCGTGTAGCCTCGGCTGGCCTTCGCATAGACCGTCGGTTCAACGAGAGTGTACTCGTGCGCCCGCGTCACGCTGTGCATGGCCACATCCTTGAAATCACACCACAGAGTCGTATCTGGATCAGCTAATATACGGCACTACTGACGGTCGTCCATGGAGAAAAAGACGTGTCCAGCCCTTCCCTGACTGCGGCGGCGGCCTCGGCGCCGTCGGTGGCGTGGTACCGAACCATCACTCCCGTTCAATGGCGCGTGCTGGCCGCGGCGAAGCTCGGGTGGATGCTCGACGCCATGGACTTCATGCTCTACGCCATGGCGATCGGCCAGCTGCGGGCCTACTTCTCGATCAACGACGCGACGGCCGGCCTGCTCGGCACGGTGACGCTCGCGATGTCGGCCGTCGGCGGCATCATCTTCGGCTTTGTCGCCGATCGCCTCGGCCGCACGCGCGCGTTGATGGCCACGATTCTCATTTTCTCGCTCGCCTCGCTCGGCGCCGCGACCTCGCAGACGATCATTCAGCTGCTCATGTGGCGCGCGCTTCTCGGCATCGGGATGGGCGGCGAATGGGCGTCGGGTGCGGTGCTCGTCAGCGAGACCTGGCCGCCGGAGCATCGGAACAAGGCGATTAGCATCATGCAGTCCGGCTGGGCGATCGGCTACATCTTCGCCGCGGTGCTCGCCGGCGTGTTCATCGACACGCTGGGGCTTGGCCGCGAGGCCTGGCGGTGGCTGTTCGCATTCGGGGCCGTGCCGGCGCTCTTCGTCCTGTGGGTGCGCCGCTCGGTGCCCGAGCCGGCGGCGTGGACCGAACGCCGCGCCTCGGCCGGGCCGCGGATCAATCCGTTCAAGGTCATCTTCGGGCCAACGTACCGCGCGCGGACGTTGACTGTCGTGGCGCTCAATTCCGCCGTGCAGTTCGGCTACTGGGGCATTTTCTTCTGGCTGCCGGGCTTTCTCGCCCGTCCCATCGCCCAGGGGGGCGCGGGCATGAGCGTGGTGGGATCGATCGGCTGGATCATCCCGCTCCAGATTGGCGCGTACCTCGGCTATCTCACCTTCGGCTTCCTCGCCGATCGGTTTGGACGCAGCCGAACGTTCATTTTCTTCATGGTGGGAGCCGCCATCATCGTGCCGATCTACGGACAGATGGCGCGAAACCCGCTCGTGCTGATGCTGCTCGGCCCGGTGTTCGGCTACCTGGCCCACGGCTACTTCAGCATGTTCGGCGGGTTCATCGCCGAGATGTTCCCGACCTCGGTCCGCGCGACGGGTCAAGGGACGAGCTACAACCTGGGGCGGCTGGCAGGCGCGGCGGCGCCGTACACGATTGGCGCGCTGGCGACCATTCCTGGAGTCGGCATCGGCCTCGCGATGGCGACGACGTCGGCATTTTTCCTCGCGGCGGCGCTCATCATTTTGGCGCTGCCCGATCGCAGCGGACAACCCCTCGACGCGTGAATTGTTGATTGCTGATTGTTGATTGCTGCGGGCCCAGAGAATGTCACCCGAAGCCGAGAGTCTACGCTCGAGGCCGAGGTCTTAGAGCGAGCTGGGGGTGGGGCCCCAGCGAGCGGAGTAATTAATAAGGAGGGCAGATATGGTGCGGTACCGGTCTGTGGTGTTCGGCGTCATGACTCTTGCGGTGGCCGTGGTGGCCGCGTGCCAGGCACCTCCTCTACTCGCGCCGGCGGCCGCACCGGCGCCGAGCCCGGCCGAGCGGGGCAAGTACCTCGTGACCGTCATGGACTGCAGCGGCTGCCACACGCCGTTCAAGAACGGCGAGCCGGACATGAGCCTGCTGCTCTCGGGCCACCCCGAAGGCGTCGGCGTGACGACGCCACCCAAGCTCCCCGCCGGGTGGGCGACCGCCATCAACACGACCAACACCGAGTGGTTTGGACCCTGGGGCACGTCGTTTACGGCGAACCTGACGCCGGATCAGAACACCGGTCTCGGCATCTGGACCGAACAGATGTTCATCGACGCCATTCGCAAGGGTAAACACATGGGGACGTCACGGGAGATCCTGCCGCCGATGCCGTGGCGGATGCAGGCGAACCTGACCGACGAGGACCTGAAGGCGATCTTCGCGTATCTGCGGTCGATTCCAGCGATCTCGAACCACGTGCCGGACCCGATTCCGCCGAAGTGACACGGCGGCGTTCTCGTCGGCCGCCGAAGGGGCCAGGGCTCTACGCCCAGGGCTGGTAGTTCGGCGCGAAGCCGCCGATCTTGTCAACGCTAATGCGGATAATCACCCGCTTCTCTCCCGGCACACGCGACACGTACTTGTCGAGACCGAGAAACCGGTTGGCCAGCTTGTCGATGTGCGCGTTGCCGACATCGTCGGCGATCGCTTTCGCGCGGCCGTAGAAGATCGCATAGGACTGCGGGTTGTTGCGGTCCTGCACGGACACAACCACACGCGGGTCCCGTTTCAGGTTGAGCGCCTTCGTCCGGGCGTCGTTCGTATTGATCAGGACCTCGTCGCCCTCGGCGTCGACCCAGGTCATCGAGACCTGCGGCGAGCCGCTGGCGTTCCTCGTGATCACGTGCGCGTAGGCCTTGTCCTGCAGAATCGTCCGTAGTGTTGGCGGAATAGACACTGGCATCGTTTACGCTCCCTTTGTCGTAGAGACTGTTTCCCGTCTGAGACCAAGCGGTTCAGTATAGTATTTGGCCGTTTCCATGACCAATCAGTCTCGGCCGCTCGTCACGGCCGGCCTTCGCCTCTCCACGTGGTTCGAGCGCTGGTTCCCCGACGCCTTTGTCCTCGCCCTCGTCGCGGTCACCATCATCTTTGTCGGCTCCGTCGTGGCGAGCGGCTCGGTCGCCGACTCGGCACGCTGGTTCGGCAGCGGCTTCTGGGATCTCACGACGTTCACCATGCAGGTGACGATGATCATCGTGAGCGGGTACGCGGTGGCCACGGCGCCGCCGGTTCATCGGTTGGTCAGCCGCCTGGCGGGCCTTCCGAACAACGGGCGGAGCGCGGTCGCCTTTGTCGCCCTCTTCTCGATGGCTTCGTCGCTCGTCTCCTGGAGCCTCAGTCTCGTCTTCAGCGGGCTCCTCGCGCGAGCCGTCGCCCGTCGTCTGCCTGCGGCCGACTATCGGGCATTGGGTGCGGCCGCGTACCTGGGCGTTGGCAGCGTCTGGGCGCTCGGCCTCTCTTCGTCTGCCGCCCTGATCATGGCGGCGCCAGCGTCGCTGCCGCGCTCCATTGCCGCCGTCAGTGGCGTCATTCCGCTTTCGCAGACGCTCGGACTGTGGCAGAGCCTGTTCATGGCGGCGGTCCTGGTCGTCGTGTCGACGGCCGTCGCCTATTACTCCGCGCCCGATCCGTCAGAGGCGCGCGGCATCGAAATGATGGGGCTGGCCGAGCCCGCGGCGGCGTCCGCACCAGAAGGACCGCAGACTCCCGGCGAATGGCTCGAATTCAGTCCGCTGCTGACGATTGTGGTGGCCGCCTTCGGCCTGAGCTATCTCGCGTGGGAAGTGATCGGCAGCGGGCCCGGCGTGCTGCTGGAGCTCAACCACTATGTGTTCGCGTTTCTGGTGGCCGGGCTTCTGCTCCACTGGCGTCCGCGCGCGTTCGTGGGGGCCGTCACGCTGGCCGTGCCGTCAGTGGCCGGTGTGCTGATTCAATACCCGCTGTACGCCGGCGCCGTCCGCATGATGACCGAATCGGGTCTCGCCAGGCAGATGGCCGAGATGTTCGTCGCCGTGTCGACCAGGGAGTCGTTTCCGGTCATGGTCGGCGCGTACTCCGCGGTGCTCGGGCTCTTTGTGCCCTCAGCCGGCGGGAAATGGATTATCGAGGCACCGTACGTGCTCGAGGCCGCGAACACCCTGCAGGTGCATCAGGGCTGGGTCGTGCAGACGTACAACGCGACCGAAGCGCTCGCCAACCTCGTGCATCCGTTCTGGATGCTGCCGCTGCTCGGCATTCTCGGCCTGAAGGCGCGCGACATCATCGGCTACTCGGTCCTGCAGTTCATCGTGCACGTGCCGCTCGTGCTGTTCCTCGTGTGGGCCCTCAACTACACGCTGCAGTACGTGCCGCCTAGCCCCTAGCCCCCAGCCGAGTCACCAGGGCTTTTCGACGTTCGTCACGTGTTCCCGATCGGGAGCCGTGATGGCGATGCCGATGCAGAGGTAGGGGAGCTCTGGATGCGGGTTGTGACCTCTGTGAATCTTCGCGATGGGCTCCGAGTACACGTCGCCCGCCTTCGCCTTGACCAGCACGCCCTCCTGAAAGTGGGCTTCGAAGATGCCCTGGAGCGCGATGAAGAACGTGGCGCCGTTGTGGCAGTGCCAGTTGGTGTAGCCGCCGGGCGCGATCTCGGCGTTGTAGATCTGCACCCTGACGTTGGGATCTTTGGGCAACGACTCGTACAGCGCGTCGAACAAGACGTTGCGATGGAACTCCTGGCCGGGCCGCACGTACCCGTCCAGCCGGAGCCGGAGCGATGCGAAGCGCTCGACTGATTCCATCGGTGTTTATCCTCCCGGCGTTCATCCTCCCACGGATCGATTCGATTCTAGATCCGATTGCCTGCGGTCTGGTTCTCTTCGAACCCGAGTACCCACAACGTGGGCACTGATCGAGGGCTAACAACTGAGTCACCTTGACGGCGTGGTCTTGCCTTGAGACTGAGCCGCCACGACCACTGGGACACTGATGACCCGCCCATCAATTAGCATGTCGAGGGCGGCCCGCCAGAGGCGAAGCGAGAGCGAAGAACAGACAGGAGTCACTTTTTTTCACGAACGACTGGCGGATGTATTACCGTATCGGGCGATCCAGGAGGGACGAAGACCATGGCCTCAATTCTCAACAAGATGGCGGCAAGACGCGCGTGGACGATGAGCGCCGTGGTTGCAGTGGCGTTCCTGTTTGCGGGCGGTACCGGGAGTGCCCAACAGGGCGGCACGAAACTGACGGTGGTTCAGGTTCGGCCGAACTTCTACATGATCGCCGGCGCGGGCGCCAACATCGGCGTGCAGACCGGGGTGGATGGCGTCGTGCTGGTGAACACCGGAACAAGGGAAGCATCCGCCGACGTCATGGCAAAGATCCGGGAACTGACGAAGGGAGCCGCCATCCGGTACGTCATCAACACGAGCGGCGAAGCGGAGACGATGGGAGGGAACAAGACCTTCGACTTGCCCAGCGTTCTGCACATCGCGTCACACGAGAATGCCCTGAGGGCGGTGAGTAGGAGCACGGGCCAGACCCCGCCGCTCCCCTCTGATCTCTGGCCGAATGAGGCCTTCCTGGAGGCGCGGAGATACCTGTTCTTCAATGGCGAGGGTATCGAGATTCTCCACATGCCTGCCGCCCACACCGACGGCGACGTCGTCGTGTTCTTCCGGCGGTCCGACGTGGTCGTCGCGGGTAACGTGCTGGATGACACTCGATTTCCGATCATCGATCTGGCGGGCGGCGGCAGCATTCAGGGAGAGATCAACGCCTTGAACCGCCTGATCGCGCTGGCGATTCCGCCCGGTCCGATGGTCGGGACGCCGCCGGTGGGGATCGCCCTGTCGGAGATGCCTGGAGGGACCGAGATTTTGCCGGGGCATGGCCGGGTGTACCGTCAGTTGGATGTGGTCGAGTACCGCGACATGGTCGTGATCGTCCGCGACTGGATCAAACACTACATGGATCAGAACATGACGCTCGCGCAGATCCAGGCCGCCGCTCCGGCGAAAGCATGGGAAGCACGATTCGGTGGCCCCGCGATCACGCAGCAGTTCGTGGACGTCGTCTACCAGAGCCTGACGAAAGAAAAACAGCAACCCGCAAGAAGGTAAGAAGAAGGCAAAGGCAAAAGGCAAAAGGTAAAAAGATGAAGGCCAAAAATCTTTCGCTTGCGGTTGGCATTGTCGCGGTCGTGGTGAGCCTGTTGATGCTGCAGGAGCGTGGCTACGCGCAGGCGGGCGCGCGAGGCAACCAGCCACCGCCGACGGCCAAAGCGTCGGCGCCATTCGATCCGACGGGCTATTGGGTGTCCTTGATCACGAATAGCTGGCGCGTTCGCATGGTGCCCCCACCGGTCGGGGACTATAGCTCCATTCCGCTGAATGATGCCGCCAGGAAGCTCGCCGATGCCTGGGATCCGGCGAAGGACGAAGCCGCTAAACTCGAGTGCAAGCACTACGGGGCGGCGTCGATCATGTGGCAGCCGACGCGTCTTCATATCACCTGGCAGGACGACCAGACGCTGAAGGTCGAGACCGACGCAGGGACCCAGACTCGACTCTTGAAGTTCGCGCCCGTCCCGCCCGCCGCGCCCGCGGGAAACGCCCCGGCCGCTGGGAACGCCCCGGCCGCTGGGAACGCCCCGGCCGCTGGGAACGCGACACCTGCGGTGGCGAACGTCGCGGCCAGGCCCACGGCCGCGCCCGGTCCTCGGAGCTGGCAGGGAAACTCGGTCGCGGTGTGGGAGG